>NZ_JAMYPF010000022.1:0-99631 GCF_040320205.1 Mesorhizobium sp. M0761 | reverse complement strand
ACAAAACACACTATCTCCTTAATTTTATCTCATATCTCATACATCCTACTCATTACTGCGGACTCCCTTGTCCATAGTCCATACTCCCTACTCCCTACTCCCTACTCCCTACTCCCTACCTCACCACCCTCACCACCGTCCGGTCCGACACCAGCGGCAACAGCCGCGCCATTGTCCGCGCTGTCACCGCCACGCAGCCTTGCGTCGGTGTGAAGCCTGGGCGCGCCAGATGGAAGAAGATGGCGCTGCCGCGGCCGCGCCGGCGCGGCGCCATGTTCCAGTCCAGCACAAGGCAGGCGTCATAGAGGCGGTCGTCGCGCCGCATTCGCTCATGGCTGGCGCCATAAGGGATTTTCACCGGCCGGTTGTAGTTGCGGTCGTCCGGCACCTCGCACCAGCCGAGATCGGCGCCGATCGGCGCCATCGCCAGCCGGGTTTTGCGGCCGGCCGCGAAATGATCGCCCCGAAAATATCCTGACAAAATCCGCATCTCGCCAAGCGGCGTCGCACCGTCGCCTTCGCGCTTGTTGGCCGAGATGCCGCCGCGTCCGAGCGCACAGGCAAACACCTTGCTGCCGGCCTGCAATATCCCCTGGCTGGGGTTGCCCGGCCTCGCCCGAACCACCAGCACACGCAGCCTTTTCGGCAAAATTGCGCCGGCTGCATTGCGATCGCGTTTTTTCTTGTATGATCGTGTCACGGAACAAATCACTGTGTCGGACTGTTGCGCCGGTCAGCTTCCGCATAAATGGGGGGCGGTCAACTGAAAATTCTTTTCAAAACAATGGATTGATCCATGACATCACGTACCATTCTGATCGTTGACGATGATGACGACCTGCGCGGAACCCTCGTCGAGCAACTGGCCCTTTACGAAGAATTCGACGTCTTGCAGGAAGCGACCGCCGCCAAAGGCGTCGCCGCGGCGCGCGGCGGGCTCATCGACCTGCTCATCATGGATGTCGGGCTGCCCGACATGGATGGCCGCGAGGCGGTGAAGATCCTGCGCAAGGGCGGCTACAAGGCGCCGATCATCATGCTGACCGGCCACGATACCGATTCCGACACAATTCTGGGCCTCGAGGCCGGCGCCAACGACTATGTCACAAAGCCGTTCCGCTTCGCCGTGCTGCTCGCCCGCATACGCGCACAACTGCGCCAGCACGAGCAGAGCGAGGACGCCACCTTTTCGGTCGGGCCCTACACGTTCAAGCCCAGCCAGAAGCTTCTGATCGACCAGCGCGGCGGCAAGGTGCGGCTGACCGAGAAGGAAGCCTCGATCATCAAATATCTCTATCGAGCCGACCAGAAGGTGGTGACGCGCGACGTCCTGCTCGAGGAAGTGTGGGGCTACAATTCCGGCGTCACCACGCACACGCTGGAAACTCACGTCTACCGGCTGCGCCAGAAGATCGAGCGCGATCCTTCCAATGCTGAAATTCTTGTGACAGAAAGCGGCGGCTACAAGCTGGTTCCTTAAACTTTTCATTGTTCAATAAGCGGTCGGGGCGGGACTGTTTCGGGGAGGATCCGGCTGGGGGAGCCTGGATCGGCCCGCTGCGCAGATTGAAGTGTTAGAGCGTCCTTTGCGCGTCCAATTGGACACGCGGCGCTCTAAAGGAGGGATTGGACTGACCGTTCGGGGACGCAGCTAGAGATGGCGCTGGATGACGACATCCGCATCCTGTCCGCCGTGAAGCTCTTTGAGGGTTTCACGCAGGAACAGCTGCGCCTGCTCGCCTTCGGCGCCGAAGCCACCCATCTGCAGGCCGACCGCAAGCTGTACCGCGAGGATGACGAAGCCGACTCAGCCTATATCGTGGTCAGTGGCCGCATCGTGCTCTACCGCGAGCATGACGGCGACCGCATCCCGATCGGCACCGCCGGCCCCGGCACGATCCTCAGCGAACTGGCGCTGATCGCCGACTCAAGACGGCTGACCAGCGCCTCAGCCGAGACCGATTCGGAAGTGATAAGGTTGAGCCGCAAGATGTTTCGCCGCATCCTGGAGGAATATCCCGAGGTGGCGGTGAAACTGCACCAGCGCATCCTCGATGATTTCCAAGCCATGATCGCCCGCATCGAGAAGCTGGCGCCAAGGTTTGGCGGGTAGGTCCCCGCGACCGCGCTCACGCTTGGGTGTGTCGAGATTCAGGTCAGGCCGAGTCGAAAATGGCTGATACCGAGAACCGGAGCGTATTCAAAGTACGCACCGGAAGCGCAGGTATCGGCCATTTGCAGGCCGGCCTCACCTGAATATCGGCACGCCTAATCCAGGTCGAACCGCGCAATCACCGGCACATGGTCCGAGGGCCGCTCCCAGCCACGCGCCTCTCGCAGGATCCCATAGCCGGCAAAGCTCGGCACCAGGTTCGGTGACGACCAGACATGGTCGAGCCGGCGGCCGCGGTTCGAGGCTTCCCAGTCCCGCGCGCGATAGCTCCACCAGGTGTAGAGCTTCTGCTCTGGCGGCACGTCGAGCCGCATCAGGTCGACCCAGTCGCCGGCGATCCGCATCGCGTCGAAATTTTGCGTCTCGACCGGCGTGTGGCTGACGACGTTGAGCAATTGCTTGTGCGACCAGACATCGTGCTCCTGCGGAGCGATGTTGAGGTCGCCGACCAGGATCGAGGCCGACACCTCGTCATGCGCGGCGCGGATGGCGTTCATCTCGGCAACGAAATCGAGCTTGTGGCGGAACTTGCGGTTGATCTCCGGATCGGGCTCGTCGCCGCCGGCCGGCACGTAGAAATTGTGGACCAGGATTGCCTTGCCGCCGGCCTGCACCTTGACCGACAGATGCCGGCTGTCATCGATCTCGCAGAAGCGCCGTTTCTCGACAATCTCGATCGGCCGCCGCGCCACCGTCGCAACGCCGTGATAGCCCTTCTGGCCATGGAATGCGATGTGCTCGTAGCCGGCCTTGCGGAACGCCTTTTCCGGAAACAGCTCGTCGGGAACCTTCGTCTCCTGCAGGCAAAGCACATCGGGCGCCTGCTCCGTCAGCAGCCGCTCGACGATCGGCATGCGCAGGCGCACGGAGTTGATGTTCCAGGTGGCGATGGAGAAGGGCATGCGGCGGTCCGAACAAGGTCGCCGATCTACTGCCAGCCGAGCGCCACAAACACAAGCCAGCCTTTGCGGGCGGCGGCCCTGATTCAGGTCAGGCCGAGTCGAAAATGGTGGTCTCCGAGAACCGGAGCGGAGCGTACTTAAACCACGTGAGCACCGGAAGCGCAGGAGATCGCCATTGGCAGGCCGGCCTCACCGCATCTAGCGCTGGTTGGTGTTCAGCTCGCGGTTCGCCGCATAGTCGATGGCAAAGGTGTCCGCAGGGAAGCTGACGCCTTCCTTGGTGTTGTAGATCATCACCGTGGTGTCCTTGCCCTGCGCGTCGGTGATGGTCCACTGGCGCAGATCATAGGATTTCGGATCGAACATCATGGTGATCTTCGAATTGCCGAACACCGACTTGTCGGCAAGCTGGATGGTGGTGAGGTCGCTCTCTTCCTTGATCGATTTCACGCGGCCCCCCGAGAGGTCGATCTTGGTGTCGAGCAACAGCTTCAGCGGCGTCTTCGACAACGGATAGAGATCGGACGTTTTCAGCCGCTTGTTGAGGATGACCACCGACTTGCCGTCGGAAATCACCCGGAAATTCGACTTGCCGTCATAGTTGAAGCGAATCTTGCCTGGCCGCTCAAGGAAGAACTTGCCGCCGGTCTGCTGGTTGTTGGGGCCGAACTGGACGAACTCGCCGCTCATCGATTTGACCGAGGAGAAATGGTCGGCGATCTTTTGCGCCGTCGGCGGCACTGCCGCCTGCGCCGAGGCCAGGAGCTGGAACCCCGGCACGACGTTGATGGCCGCGGCGCCGGCAAGCATCAGGCCAAGGCCGAGCAACTGGCGACGGTTTGGAGCGAAATCGCTGATCGCGGAAAGATCGTTTTTCATGCCGGTCACTCTCGTGTGGTGTGTGTCTCGTTGCAGTCCGTGGACCCCCAGTTAGACTTAAGTTTGGCGGGCCGGACAGCGCTCAGTCGCTGTAACGCGCCAAAAGGTTCAAGGTTGCCGCCGGGCCGTATCGGCTGATCAGAACTTGTCGTCCTCGGTCGGCACCAGGATTTCGCGTTTGCCGGCATGGTTGGCCGGGCCGACAATGCCTTCCTTCTCCATCTTCTCGATGATCGAGGCGGCGCGGTTGTAGCCGATGCCGAGCCGGCGCTGGATATAGCTGGTCGACGCCTTGCCGTCGCGCAGCACGACCGAGACCGCCTGGTCGTAGGGATCGTCGGAATCCTCGAAATTGCTGTTGCCGCCACCACCAGCGCCGCCCTTGCCCGACGGCTCGTCATCGTCCTCGCCGTCATCCTCGGTGATGGCGTCGAGATATTCGGGCACGCCCTGCAGCTTCAGATGGGCGACGATCTTCTCGACCTCGTCGTCGGCGACGAACGGGCCGTGCACGCGCTGGATGCGGCCGCCGCCGGCCATGTACAGCATGTCGCCCATGCCGAGCAGCTGCTCGGCGCCCTGCTCGCCCAGAATGGTGCGGCTGTCGATCTTCGACGTCACCTGAAAGGAGATACGGGTCGGGAAATTGGCCTTGATGGTGCCGGTGATGACGTCGACCGACGGACGCTGCGTCGCCATGATTACATGGATGCCGGCCGCGCGCGCCATCTGTGCCAGGCGCTGCACCGCGCCTTCGATGTCCTTGCCGGCTACCATCATCAAATCGGCCATCTCGTCGATGATGACGACGATGTAGGGCATCGGCTCAAGATCGAGGTTCTCGGTCTCGTAGATCGCCTCGCCGGTCTGGCGGTCGAAGCCGGTCTGCACGGTGCGCGAGATTTTTTCGCCCTTCTTTTCAGCCAACTGCACGCGCGCGTTGAAGCCGTCGATGTTGCGCACGCCGACCTTGGACATCTTGCGGTAGCGGTCCTCCATCTCGCGCACCGTCCACTTCAACGCCACCACGGCCTTCTTCGGGTCGGTGACCACCGGGGTCAGCAGGTGCGGGATGCCGTCATAGACGGAGAGTTCGAGCATCTTCGGGTCGATCATGATCAGCCGGCAGTCCTGCGGCGTCAGCTTGTAGAGCAGCGACAGGATCATGGTGTTGATGGCGACGGACTTGCCGGAGCCGGTGGTGCCGGCGACCAGCACATGCGGCATCTTGGCGATGTCGACGATCACCGCCTCACCATTGATGGTCTTGCCCAGCGCCAGCGCCAGCTTGGACTTGGTCGTCTCGAAATCGCGGCTGGCCAGGATCTCCCGGAGATAGACGGTCTCGCGCTTGGCATTCGGCAATTCGATGCCGATGGCGTTGCGGCCGGGCACCACGGCGACGCGGCAGGCAATCGCGCTCATCGAGCGGGCGATGTCGTCGGACAGGCCGATGACGCGCGACGATTTGATGCCGGGCGCCGGCTCCAGCTCATAGAGCGTGACGACGGGGCCGGGCCGCACCGCGATGATCTCGCCCTTGACGCCGAAATCCTCCAGAACGCCTTCGAGCAGGCGCGCATTCTGCTCCAGCGCGTCCTTGGACAGGCTGGCGTCGCGCACCACGTTCTTCGGCTCCGACAGGAAATGCAGCGACGGCATTTCGAATGTTTCCGAGCCAATCAGCGAGGTCTGCGCCTCGCGCTGGACGCGCGCGCCCGGAGCGGGACGCGGCGCAGGTGCGGCGACGCGGGTCGCTGCATCGGAGCGGAAGTTCTGCACCTTGGCGTTCGTCGCGGCACGGCGCTGGACCGGCTCGTCGTCGAGTTCGACCTCCTCGTCGCCATTGTCGAAACCGGCATCGAGGACGTCGTCATCGTCCGGATCGACGGAAACGCTGCGGTCATTGACCATGGCGGCGAAGAACTCCGGCTCGACGCGGGCGCGGCCATCCGGGCTCATCCGCGCTTCGGCGAATTCCGCCGATTCGACCCGTTCGGCGGCGCGGCGCCATGCGGTGGAGCGCTGCTCCATCTCCGGCTCGAACTCGTCGCGCTCCTGCTGGCGGCGCACAGCCCGGCGATGCATCCAGGCGCGGAAAGACAGCCACCAGTGGGTAACGGCGCCGAGCGCCAGTATCCCCTCGTCGCCCTCGTCCTCGTCTTCGTCGAAGAGCAGGTCGTCCTCTCGGGGATCGGGCTCCGCGGTGCGCTCCATGACGGCAAAGCCGTTCTTGCGCGCAATCAGCGCCGAGCCATAGGCAAACAGCCACAGCGCCGGCGCAATGAGCACCATGGCAATGATGCTGGCAACAATGCCGGTCGGGTAGCCGCCAATGACCAGGCCCGGAATATTGAGCACCATGTCGCCGAACACGCCACCGAGGCCGGTCGGCAACGGCCACGTCTTGGGCGGCACCACGCAGCCGGCCATCGCCGCCGCGAGCAGCGCGAAGCCGAACCAGGCAAGGCCGCGCTTCGGCAGCCTATCGACGCCGCGCGCCGAAAACAGAAGAAAGCCCCAGATCACCGCCGGCACCAGGGCGGCAACCGCGGCAAGGCCGAAGAACTGCATGGCGAGGTCGGAGAATACCGCGCCCGCATAGCCCATGGCGTTGGTGACGATGTTGTCGGTGGCGTGCGAGAAGCTGGGATCGGCGACGTTCCAGGTCGCCAGCGCCGCGACGCCAAAGGCGACCAGCGCAAACAGGCCGGCGCCGACCAGCCGCCCGACCTGGCGCCGCGCGAATGCCTGGATGCCGTGCCCCGTATCGGTCAGCGCGAGCGGTGCTAAAGCCCCTGAACGCATGCTTCGTTCCCCGTCTGTCATGGCTGGCCGGGCGCATGACGCACTCCGGCAGATTCGGATGTCAGACTATCGGGGGGAAGGTTAAGGCCGCATTAACTATACGCACCCAGAGCCACGATCTTGCTCACTCCACTGTAGGCAGTCTCACCGGTTCGGAACCAATCCGGTCGACGTCTCCCCGCCGGCGGCCATCACTAGAACGTGATTGCGCAGGGACCGAGGCCGGCCAGCACGGTTGCCAAAAAGAGAGGCCCGGAATGACCCGGGCCTCAAAGCGTGAACTCCTTTCGGGAGCGTCACGACGGGATGGGAGAATGCGGGGCGGCCGAGGCCGCCCCGCAAGGCTTACGAGTGGTAGGCCGCTTCGCCATGCGAAGTCAGGTCGAGGCCTTCGCGCTCGGCGTCGGCTGTCGGACGCAGACCGATGATCAAGTCGACGACCTTGTAGAGGATTGCGCTGCCGATGCCCGACCACAGCAGGGTTACCAGGACGCCTTTGCCCTGTGCCAGGAGCTGCGTGGCCGTGCCGGCATAGCCGGCGGCGAAGTCGGCCGTCGAATAGTCGACGATGCCGGCGCCGCCGAGGGCGGGATTGACCAGAATGCCAGTGCCGAGCGCACCGATGATGCCACCGACGCAGTGGACGCCGAAGACATCGAGGCTGTCATCATAGTCGAACGTGTTCTTCACCACCGAGACGAAGAAGTAGCAGACGAAGGTGGCGACGATGCCAAGCACGATAGCGCCCATCGGGCCGGCAAAACCTGCAGCCGGCGTAATCGCGACGAGGCCGGTGACCGCGCCCGAAACAGCGCCGAGCATGGAGGCTTTGCCGCGCAGCAGCGATTCAAGCACGATCCAGGCCACTGCCGCCGCCGCCGTGGCGACGAAGGTGTTGATCATCGCCAGCACCGCATAGGCGTTCGCTTCGAGGTTCGAACCGGCGTTGAAGCCGAACCAGCCGACCCACAGCAATGAAGCGCCGACCATGGTCAGCGTCATCGAGTGCGGCGCCATGATGTCCTTCTTGTAGCCGATGCGCTTGCCGATCATCAGCGCGCCGACGAGACCGGCAATGCCCGCATTGATGTGAACGACCGTGCCGCCGGCGAAGTCGATGGCGCCGAAGCTGAAGATCAGGCCGGACGGGTCGGCATAGGCGCTCGGGCCGCCCCAGAACCAGACCATGTGCGCGATCGGGAAGTAGATTAACGTCACCCATAGGATAACGAAAAGGATCAAGGCGGAGAATTTGACGCGTTCGGCGAATGCGCCGACGATCAGGGCGGGCGTGATGCAGGCGAAGGTCATCTGGAAGACGACGAACACCAGTTCAGGAATGGCGACGCCCTTGCTGAAGGTTTCCGAAAGCGTCGATACGTTGACGCCGGAGAGAAACATCTTCGAAAGGCCGCCGACGAAGGCGTTGCCCGGGGTGAAGGCGAGGCTGTAGCCGTAGAAGACCCAGATGATCATGACCACGCTGGTGATGGTGAAGACCTGCATCAGCACTGACAGCATGTTCTTGGTACGAACCAGGCCGCCGTAGAAAAGCGCAAGGCCGGGAATGGTCATCAACAGCACCAGCACGGTGGAAATCATCATCCACGTGGTGTCGCCCTTGTCGACGGTAAAAGCCGGCGCTGCTGGCGCTGCCGCCGCGACGGCGGGAGCCGCCTCCTGCGCGAAGGCAGCAACCGTGCCCAATGCTCCGAGCGCTAAGGAGCCCAGCAGCGCGGAGCGCGCCACTGACTTCAAGGTGGAAGGTATATTCATTGAACTCTCCATTGGAATACGTGTTCGCCGCTCAAAGTGCGTCGGTGTCTGTTTCGCCGGTACGGATGCGCACCGCCTGATCGATGCCGAAGACGAAGATCTTGCCGTCGCCGATCTGGCCGGTCTTGGCCGCCGCCGTGATGGCTTCGACGGCCTTGTCGACCAGGTCTGTGCTAACCGCGACTTCGATCTTGATTTTCGGCAGGAAACTGACCGCGTATTCCGCCCCGCGATAGATTTCCGTGTGTCCCTTCTGACGCCCGTAGCCTTTGACTTCGGTGACGGTCAGGCCCTGGATGCCGACGGCGGTGAGCGCTTCGCGCACCTCGTCGAGCTTGAACGGCTTGATGATTGCCATCACGATTTTCATAAGGTTTCACCCTTTGCTGTTGCGGTCCCCCGCGTTTGCACACCTTCACCGATCCCAAAAAGCCCGGAGAGTGCCCAACAGGATTCAAGCTCCGTGCCAGTTGCCGAAGCAGGGTGTTAACTCATTGTAAACAAACGGATCGCTCGAGTCCCGGCTCCACGGTGCGCACTGTCAACGGACAGTCACTGATTAAAAAGTAGGCAATTTTTCGAAAATGCCTATTCCGCAGGCGGCCGCTTCAGCCGGATCAGGCCTTCCTGGGCAACCGAGGCGATCAGCGTGCCGTCGCGGGCAAACAGCGAGCCGCGGGTGAAGCCGCGCGACCCCTGCGTCGAGGGGCTGTCCTGCGTGTACAGGATCCAATCATCGAGCGGATGGCTGCGATGGAACCACATCGCATGGTCGAGGCTCGCCGCCTGGATGTCGCGGTCGAAAATGGCGCGGCCGTGCGCAAAGGTCGAGGTGTCGAGCAGCGTCATGTCGGAAAGGTAGGCAAGCACCGCCGCCTGGATGCCGCGGTCGGCCGGCACCGGGCCGGTGGTGCGGATCCAGATGTTCTGCTGCGGCTCCAGCTTTTCGCGGCTGGTGTAATGCTTCAGCATCACCGGCTTCATCTCGATCGGCCGGTCACGCTCCCAGTAGCGCTTGATGCCGTCCGGCACCGCCTCGCCGAACTTGCCCAGCAATTCGCGCTGCGACAACAGGCTGTCGGGCGGCGGCACGTCGCGCGGCATCGGCAGCTGATGCTCAAGGCCAACCTCGTCCTGCTGGAACGAGGCTTCCAGCGAAAAGATCGCCTGGCCGTGCTGGATCGCCACCACGCGCCGCGTGGTGAAGGAGCCGCCATCGCGGATGCGGTCGACCTCGTAGACGATCGGCACCTTGGTGTCGCCGGGCCGCATGAAATAGCCGTGCAGCGAATGCACGTGGCGCTCGGGCTCGACGGTGCGCTGCGCGGCGACCAGCGCCTGGGCGATGGTCTGGCCGCCGAAAACGCGCTGCCAGTCGAGCTTGGGGCTGCGACCACGGTACAGATTGTGTTCCAGCTGCTCGAGGTCGAGAATGCTGAGAAGCTCGTCCATGGCCGCCGTCATGCTTCGTGACCTCGCCGTAAGATGCTATGGCGGTTTCCGACAGGAATGGCGGGCAGTCAAGGCCGGAATGCCCCAATGGGCGGGAATGGTCGAGACTTCGAAAGGAATTGACATGGCGAACCGCAACCCGGACGCAAAAACCCCGCTCGACGTGCTGGTCGCTGGCGCCGGCTATGTCGGCCTCGCCGCCGCCGTGTCGCTGAAACAGGCGCGGCCGGGCCTCGCCGTGGCGGTCGTTGATGCTGCCCCCGCCGGCGTCTGGCAGAAGGACCGCCGCGCCTCGGCGATCGCCGCCGCCGCCTGCCGCATGCTCGACCAGCTCGGCGTCTGGCAGGAAATCGTCGGGCAATCGCAGGCGATCACCGAGATGATCGTCACCGATTCGCGCACCGCCGATCCGGTGCGTCCGGTGTTTCTCACCTTCGATGGCGAGGTCGCGCCGGGCGAACCGTTCGCCCACATGGTCGCCAACAAGGACCTGAACAGCGCCTTGCGCCGCCGCGCGCAAAAGCTCGGCATCGACATCATCGAAGGTGTCGCGGTCGCATCGTTCGACGGCAATGGCGCCGGCATCACCGTGCATCTGGCCGACGGCGCGGCGATTGAGGCGCGGCTGCTGGTCGCCGCCGACGGCGTCAATTCCAAATTGCGCGACATGGCCGGCATCAAGACGGTGAAATGGGAATATGGCCAGTCCGGCATCGTCTGCACGGTGGCGCATGAGCGCCCGCACAATGGCCGCGCCGAAGAGCATTTTCTGCCGGCCGGCCCGTTTGCAACGCTGCCGCTCAAGCCGACCGAGGACGGCACCAACCGTTCGTCGCTGGTCTGGGTCGAACGTTCCGAGGATGCCGAAAAGCTGGTCTCGGGCGACGACCTCGTCTTCGAGCAGGAGCTTGAATTGCGCTTCGGCCTGAAGCTCGGCGAAATCCGCGTCACCGACAAGCCGCGCGCCTGGCCGCTCGGCCTGACCATCGCGCGCGCCTTTGTCGCCCCGCGCATCGCGCTTGCCGGCGACGCCGCGCACGGCATCCACCCGATCGCCGGCCAGGGCCTCAATCTCGGCTTCAAGGATGTGGCGGCCCTTGCTGAAGTGGTGGTCGAGGCCGATCGCTTGGGACAGGATATCGGCGCGCTCGACGTGCTCGAGCGCTACCAGCAATGGCGCCGCTTCGACACGGTGCAGATGGGCGTCACCACAGATGTGCTGAACCGGCTGTTTTCCAACGACATCGGCCCGCTGCGCCAGCTCCGCGACATAGGCCTCGGCCTTGTCGAACGGATGCCCAGGCTGAAGGAGTTCTTCATCTGCCAGGCGTCGGGGTTGTCCAACGGCACACCACGGCTGCTCAAGGGTGAGGCGATTTAGGCCGGGAATGAGTGCCGCTTTGTCATAGACGCGGCTCGGCTCCTGACATCAGCCGCGCAATGTTGGCGCGGTGGCGCACGATCACGTAGATGCCGCCGGCGATGACCAGCAACCGGTAGGGCAATGGTTGTCCCATGCCGCCGACGAGGGCGATCGCGGTGAGCGCCGCCAGCATCGAACTCAGGGACACAATTCGGGAAACTGCCAACACCACGGCAAATGCCGTCGCCGCGCCTAGGCCCACAGGCCAGGACATCGCCAACAAAACACCCAACCCCGTCGCAGCCGATTTGCCGCCGGTGAAATTCAGCCAGATCGAACGGCTATGCCCAAGCAAAACAGCGAGTCCGGCCAGGCATACAATCCAAGGAGCCCAAACGGGCATATCAGATATTGCCGACGGCGGCGTTGCGGAGGACCAGAAACAAAACCAACGGGCAAAGATGACCGCTGCCGCCCCTTTCAGCACGTCCACCAGAAGCACCACCAATGCTGGCCATTTCCCGAGTGTGCGCAATACATTTGTCGCACCGGTGGACTTGGAGCCGTGCTCCCGGATATCGATGCCCTTAAGCAGTTTCCCCGCCAGATAGCCGGCAGGCGTAGAGCCGATAAGGTAAGCGGCAGCCGATCCTGCCACGCTCGCTATCCAGAATGACATGCGGCCCGGGCTGTTTCTCAGTTGACCTCAAACCCCAGCTTCTGCCGCAGTCGCAGCATGCGTTGGTCGGCGACCTTGAAACTCTGCTCGCCGCTCTTGGCAACACGATCCAGCATCTGCAGCAGATCTTCGCGCTCGTGGGGATCGAGGCGCTCGCGCAGGAAGGGCGCCAGCTTGTCGATGACGATCGTCGTGTCGTCGATCTGCGCCGCGGCCCATTTGGCGTAGACGACGGCTTCATCGGTCTTCTTCTGGTTGTCCGCAATCTGCGAGATCACCTCGCGGATGACCGTTTCGCGCTTCGGCAGGATCGGGCCGTGCTCCGCTGCCAGTGCGGTGATCAGCGTTGCCGCCGCCACCACCGGATCGTCGATCGCCGTCAGCGGCGACAGCGCCGCCTGCTTGCGCAGCTTCTTGCGCCTTATGTTGCCCTGGACGCGGCCGACGACGTCGGCGACCTCGCGCGCGGCTTCGTTCATGGCCTTCATGCGATACCACCAGAACGCCCCGGCTCCCAGCACGCCGAGAATAGCAATCAGGAAAGGCATGTCGAATTCCCCCGAAAATTGCGGCGACGATAGGAGAACTCCGGCGTTGCTTCAACACGCAAGAATTGTATCTGATGAGAAAACAGAGCTGGCCCCCTAATCATCCAGACGCCGAGATCGGACGTCCTGGGTTCAGGTCGCTCGTCACGGGCACTAATGATGCAACCGCTTAGCGATAACGCCGACTTCGCATCGAGCGCGGTGCCCATTATGACGATCCGTTCGGCCACTGCAACGCGGCTGTCGGCGCGGTGACGCCGGCCTGGGACGATCCGATGTTCCACCCGTTTCTCTACGGGTCGGGGCAAGGGGCGGAATACCGCGCCGGCTTCTACGGCC
Source organism: Mesorhizobium sp. M0761 (assembly GCF_040320205.1). Taxonomy (NCBI): domain Bacteria; kingdom Pseudomonadati; phylum Pseudomonadota; class Alphaproteobacteria; order Hyphomicrobiales; family Phyllobacteriaceae; genus Mesorhizobium; species Mesorhizobium sp. M0761. The sequence goes on along the minus strand of NZ_JAMYPF010000022.1, from coordinate 86,712 downwards.
TTGCCGGCTGGCACAAGGAAGGCCATATGCTGCGCGCGCTGTTCGAGGGCGTGATGTTCGAGCATAGGCGCCACATCAATGTCCTGAAGGACGCCGGTGTCAGCTTCGACAAGGCGGTCCTGTCCGGCGGCGGCTCGCGCAGCGAGCACTGGCCGCAGATCTTCGCCGATGGGCTCGGCGTGCCGATCACCGTGCCCGAGGCGCGCGAGACCGGCGCGCTTGGCGCGGCGATCGGCGCTGGGGTCGCGGCCGGTCTCTTCGCGAATTATGAGGCCGGCGTCGAGGCCATGACCCGGTCAAGCGCCGCCTATCGTCCGAATCCGGCCATGCAGGACCATTACAACAGGCGTTATCGCGCCTATTGCGGCCTTGCCGTTACGCTGCGATCGTTCTGGGCCGAACAGGCGGCAGAACCGAGTAGAACATCGCCGAGTAAACCACCGCAATGACCCAACGGCTCGATGGCGACTACGACTACATCATCGTCGGCGCAGGCACGGCGGGCTGCGTGCTGGCCAATCGCCTGAGCGAAGACCCGGCGACGCGCGTGCTGCTGCTCGAGGCCGGCGGCAGCGACAATTATCACTGGGTGCATATCCCGGTCGGCTATCTCTATTGCATCGGCAATCCGCGCACCGACTGGATGATGAAGACTGCCCCCGAAGCCGGCCTCAACGGCCGCTCGCTGGTCTATCCCCGGGGCAAGGTGCTGGGCGGCTGCACCTCGGTCAACGGCATGATCTACATGCGGGGACAGGCGGCGGACTATGATGGCTGGCGGCAGATGGGCAATGTCGGCTGGGGCTGGGACGATGTGCTGCCCTACTTCCTCAAATCCGAGGACCATCATGGCGGCAAGACCAAGCTGCATGGCTCCGGCGGCGAATGGAAAGTGGCGCGGCAACGCCTGTCCTGGCCGATCCTGAACACCGTGCAGGAGGCGGCCAAGGAATTCGGCATCATGCCGCGCGAGGATTTTAACGACGGCAACAATGAGGGGTCCGGCTTCTTCGAAGTCAACCAGAGCAAGGGCGTGCGCTGGAACACAGCCAAGGCATTCTTGCGCCCGGCGCTGCGACGGCCCAACCTTCGGCTGGTCGTCAACGCGCATGTCGAGAAGGTGCTGTTCGAGGGCAAGCGTGCTATCGGCGTTTGTTATCGCGTCGGCGGCCAAACCATCGAGGCAAAGGCCAGGAGCGAGGTGCTGCTGACCGCCGGCTCGATCAACACGCCGAAACTGCTGGAGCTTTCCGGGGTCGGCGAGCCGGATCGCCTCGCCGCGCTCGGCATCGATGTGGTTCACGCGAGCCCCAATGTCGGCGAGAACCTTCAGGACCATCTGCAGATCCGTACCGTCTATAAAGTGTCGGCGGCGCTGACGCTCAACACGCTTGCCAACAGCCTGAGCGGCAAGGCGAAGATCGCGCTGCAATATGCCTTTGGCCGCTCGGGACCGATGTCGATGGCGCCGAGCCAGTTCGGCATGTTCTCGAAATCCGATCCGTCGATGGCGACGCCGGACCTGGAGTACCACGTCCAGCCCTTGTCTACCGACCGGCTGGGCGACCCGCTGCACCCGTTCCCGGCAATCACCATGTCGGTCTGCAATCTGCGCCCCGACAGCCTCGGCTCCGTGCATGCCACGACGCGCGACCTGGCGGTGCAGCCGGAGATCCGGCTGAACTACCTCTCGACGGTGCGCGACCGCGAGATCGCGCTGCGCTCGGTGCGCCAGGCGCGCGGCATCATGACTGCGAAGGCGCTTGCCGGTTTCCGGCCGGAGGAGATCCTGCCGGGCCTCACCCACCAGTCCGACGATGACCTGCTGCACCAGATCGGCTCGATCGCGACGACCATCTTCCACCCGGTCGGCACCTGCCGGATGGGTGTCGACGACCGCGCCGTCGTCAGCCCGGACCTGCGCGTGACCGGTATCGAGGGCCTGCGCGTCATCGACGCCTCGATCATGCCGCGCATCGTCTCCGGCAACACCGCCTCGCCAGTGGTGATGATCGCCGAGAAGGCGGCGGACATGATTCGACGCCCTGCATAGATGTGTGGGGGAGCGGGGGCTAAGACCCCGGCACGTCGTAGATCGCCCTGACCTCGATCGTGCCGATTTCGGCCAGCGGAATCTCGCCTGCGATCGCCAGCGCCTGTTCGAGACCGTCGGCCTCGATCATGACGAAACCGAGCAATTGCTCCTTGGTTTCGGCAAACGGACCGTCCGTGATCAGCCGCTTGCCCTCGCGGCGCCGCACCGTCTTCGACGTCTTCACCGATTGCAGCGCCTGCGCGATGATCAGCTTGCCTTGCTGGTCCAATGACCGGTCGTAGGTCATCGAATCGGCGTCGAGCTTGGCCAGACGCTCCGGCGTCATGGCATGGAGGTCCTTTTCCTCGCCGTAGACCAGACAGACATATTTCATTTCCAGCTCCCTTGCTGTGACGAAGCATATGCGATCACGGCGCCGGCGGCATCCCTGCCGGCAGCAGCGTGGTCGAGCACGCAGACCGCAATGCCGATCACAGCGACCGCAGCAAGCAGCCGGCCGAAGCCGGAAGGTCGCGAGCAGTCGATCTCGTGTAGACGCGCGCTTTTGTCGGCGTCGTTCCAATGGGCAGAAAACAGATTGTTCATCTTGGATCTCCATCCGCCACGAGAATCCGTGGACGCTCGCAGGACGGCCGGCGCCGATGCAAGTCGACATTTTTGCACGCACATTTTTTCAGAAAAATTTGCAGGGCACGCCGGCGTCGCATCCGGCCGAAACAGCGCGGTGGTCTTCCCCTGCCGCCGCGCTATAGTTGGAGGGAACGCCGCGTGGCCGGCGCTGTCGCTGTAATCAAGGAGAATTCTATGGACCGTACCGCAAACGCCGTCTGGAAAGGCAATCTGAAGGAGGGCACGGGCACGCTCGACAGCCAGAGCGGCACCTTGAAGGGCACGCCCTATTCGTTCAAGGCTCGCTTCGAGGACGAGAGCGGCAAATCCGGCACCAATCCCGAAGAGTTAATCGCGGCGGCACACGCCGGATGCTACGCCATGCAGCTGTCGCATTTCCTGGCCGAGAACGGCACGCCCGCCACCGAGCTCGACGCCAAGGCGGTGGTGACGCTGGTCCCCGGCACCGGCATCACCGGCAGCGCCATCACCCTGATCGGCAAGGTACCGGGCATCGATGCGGCGAAGTTCAAGGAATTGGCCGAGAAGGCCAAGGCCGAATGCCCGGTTTCGAAGGCGCTCGGCGCCATCAAAGTGTCGCTCGACGCGAAACTGGGGTGATCCGCCGATTTTGCCCGGGGTAGCGATTCTTCGCGCCCCCCTCTGCCCTGCCGGGCATCTCCCGGGGAAATTGGAAGCTCGGTAGCTGGCACTCTTCTTTCGACGTTCGTAATTGGCGAAGGCCGGCGTGACATCTGATCTCCCCACTTGAGGGGGAGATGGCCGGCAGGCCAGAGGGGGTGCTGTCCCGCCGACGTCTCGGATACTATTGGGCGCCCAGCGCATCAAGCCGGGCGCGAAGGGCTACGACTTCCTGCTCCAGAGCCTCCAATCTCGCTTCCAGGTCGGAAGCAGGCAAGGCCGGCGCGCTCCGCTGCACCGATAACGCCGCGACGTCCACCGGTCCTGCGAGCAGATGCATAAAACGGTCCTCGCGCTGCCCCGGCCCGCGCGGTATTTCCTGGACGAGCGGCGGGCGGCGGCCGATCAGCATGTCGAGTTCGCCACGCAGGTCCTCGACGGACGAAAACCGCGCCATGCGCTCAGCTCGCGCCAGCAACTCATGCGCCGTCTGCGGCCCGCGCAGCAAAAGCAGGCCGATCACCGCGGTCTGCGGCGTGGTCAGCGAGAAGCGCTGCGCCATCTGATGCTCATAGCGCTCGACGCGCGAGCCGAACATCTGACGCACCAGCCCCTTCTGCTCGAGCAGCTTGAGAGTCCGATGCACCTCCGTCTGCTCCAGCGCCATGACAGGCTCGCGCGCCGTCTTCTGGTTGGCGGCTGCAAGTGCTGCATTCAGCGTCAGCGGATAGACATCCGGCGTCAGCTCCCTCTTCTCGATCAGGCAGCCGAGCACACGGGCTTCGACGGGATTGAGAATGGGAAGGTCATCGCTCATTGAAGTTCAGCCTCCCGGCGGTAAAATTCGGTTGCAAGGGCATGTTTGCGCGCTTGGCCGGCTTTGTCCCTGACGGGGCCGACTAGGTTCATTTCGTGGTGACCATAGCGGGCTTCGAGATAGCGCGCGATTGCGGTCGGGATGAGGCCCGAGACCCATCTCCCGCGTCCGGCTTTTGCGCTCGATCAGGCCGCGGATTTCGTCGCTGGCTTGAGCCGGTATCTCGGTCTGATCGAGGCATTCGCCAAGGTTCATCGGCGGCAGGCTGGCAAAGCCGCGCTGTTCCATCCAGTCGAGCGCCACGAGCGGGCGGATCAGATAGAACAGCTTCTTCAACTTCACCTCGCCGGAGAAACTGCCGATCTTGGCGACATGCGAACGCGCAAGGCCGAGATAGTGGTGCGATACCTTCGCCGGATCGACGATCTCGGCCAGCAAATCGAGAAGGCGCTGGCGAAACCCCGAAACCTCCTCATAGACGATCGGCGACTTCGCCCATTCGACTATGACGGCATTGCCGCCAAGCGCCAGCAGCAACGCCTTGCGCAGATCCCAGCCGCCGGCATCGATCTCGCCTTCGATCGGAAACTCGATCACATCGCGCGCCTGCTGCAGCACGAGGTGATCGGTTACCGGTCTGATATAGACAAAGCGGCAGTCATAATCGCTGTCGGGAGACGGAAACCCCCAGGCGCGGCTGCCGCTTTCGATGGCAAACAGGATTTTTACAGGCTGGCTTCGCACCAGATCGAGGCGGGCGCGCAGCGCCGCGACGGCGTCCGGCGAAAAGTCGGCGGGTAGCGACGGCGTCAGACTCTGCGCTCCACCATCATCTTCTTGATCTCGGCAATCGCCTTGGCCGGGTTGAGCCCCTTCGGGCAGGTCTGGGCGCAGTTCATGATGGTGTGGCAGCGGTAGAGCCGGAACGGGTCTTCGAGATCGTCGAGCCGTTCGCCCGTGGCTTCGTCGCGGCTGTCGATCAGCCAGCGATAGGCCTGCAGCAGCGTCGCCGGGCCGAGATAGCGGTCGCCGTTCCACCAATAGCTCGGGCACGAGGTCGAGCAGCAGGCGCATAGGATGCACTCGTAGAGCCCGTCGAGCTTTTCGCGGTCCTCATGGCTCTGCAGCCATTCCTTGGCTGGCTCTGGCGACACTGTCTTCAGCCATGGCTGGATCGAGGCGTGCTGGGCGTAGAAATTGGTGAGGTCGGGCACCAGGTCCTTGACCACCTGCATATGCGGCAGCGGGTAGACTTTGACGGCGCCGGAAATGTCGTCGCAGCCCTTGGTGCAGGCCAGCGTGTTGGAGCCATCGATGTTCATGGCGCAGGAGCCGCAAATGCCTTCGCGGCAGGAGCGGCGCAACGCCAGCGTCGGGTCGATCTTGTTCTTGATCCAGAGCAGCGCATCGAGCACCATCGGCCCACAATCGTCCATGTCGACGAAATAGGTGTCGATGCGCGGGTTCTCGTCATCGTCGGGCGACCAGCGGTAGATGCGGTATTCCCGCAGGTTGGTGGCGCCCTCCGGCTTCGGCCAGGTCTTGCCCGGCTGCACCTTGGAGTTCTTGGGAAGCGTTAGTTCGACCATTACCTCTGGTCCTTTCGGATGACGGGCTTCGGCACCATGGTCAGTACACCCTGGCCTTCGGCGCGATCTTGGCAAGGCTGATGCCGCCGTCCTTTTCCGCCACCAGCGGCTCGGTGTGCACGGGACGATAGCTGAGGCTCACCTGGCCGTCCTCGCTTAGCCGAGCCAGCGTATGCTTGCGCCAGATAATGTCGTCTCGGGCCGAAAAATCTTCGCGCGCATGCGCGCCGCGGCTCTCCTTGCGCGCCTCGGCGCCGTAGACCGTGGTGATGGCGTTGGCCATCAGATTTTCCAGCTCCAGCGTCTCGACCAGGTCGGAATTCCAGATCATCGAGCGGTCGGAGACTTTCAGGTCCTTGAGCTCGGTCCATATCTGCGAAATGCGCTTGCAGCCGTTTTCGAGCGACTCCTGTGTGCGGAACACGGCGGCGTCTTCCTGCATCGCCTTCTGCATTTTCTCACGCAGAACAGCGGTTGGCGTCGAGCCATTGGCGTGGCGCAGCCGGTCGAAGCGGTCCATGATGTTTTCGACCGAGGCTTCGTTGGGCGAAGGGATCGCCGAATTACGGTCGATGACCTGGCCGGCGCGGATTGCGGCGGCGCGGCCGAACACCACCAGATCGATCAGCGAGTTCGAGCCCAGCCGGTTGGCGCCGTGCACGGAGGCACAGCCGGCCTCGCCGACCGCCATCAGCCCGGGTGACACCCGGTCAGGATTCTCGACAGTCGGGTTCAGCACCTCGCCCCAGTAATTGGTCGGCACGCCGCCCATATTGTAGTGCACCGTCGGCAGCACGGGGATCGGCTCCTTGGTCAGGTCGACGCCGGCGAAAATCCTGGCCGATTCCGAAATGCCCGGCAGCCGCTCATGCAGCACGGCCGGATCGAGATGGTCGAGATGCAGGAAAATATGGTCCTTGTTCTTGCCGACCCCGCGGCCTTCGCGGATCTCCAGCGTCATGCAACGCGAGACGACGTCGCGCGAGGCCAGGTCCTTGGCCGACGGCGCGTAGCGTTCCATGAAGCGTTCGCCCTCGGAATTGACGAGATAGCCGCCCTCGCCGCGCGCGCCTTCGGTGATCAGGCAGCCGGCGCCGTATATGCCTGTCGGATGGAACTGCACGAACTCCATGTCCTGCAGCGGGAAGCCCGCCCGTGCCGCCATGCCGCCGCCGTCGCCTGTACAGGTGTGCGCCGACGTCGCCGAGAAATAGGCGCGGCCATATCCGCCGGTCGCCAGCACCACCATCTTGGCGGAGAAGCGATGGATGGTGCCGTCGTCGAGGTTCCAGGCGACGACGCCGGTGCAGGTGCCGTCCGGTTCCATGATCAGGTCGAGCGCAAAATACTCGATGAAGAACTGTGCATTGTTCTTCAGCGACTGGCCGTAGAGCGTGTGCAGGATGGCGTGACCGGTGCGGTCGGCGGCAGCACAGGTGCGCTGCACCGGCGGGCCGTCGCCATAATTCATCATGTGCCCGCCGAACGGCCGCTGGTAGATCTTGCCCTCTTCGGTGCGCGAGAACGGCACGCCGTAATGCTCGAGCTCGTAGACCGCCGCCGGTGCCTCGCGCACCAGATATTCCATGGCGTCGACGTCGCCCAGCCAGTCCGAACCCTTGACGGTGTCGTACATGTGCCACTGCCAGGAGTCCGGACCCATGTTGGACAGCGACGCGGCAATGCCGCCTTGTGCCGCCACCGTGTGCGAGCGGGTCGGGAACACTTTGGTGATGCAGGCCGTGCGCAGGCCCTGCTCGGCCATGCCGAGCGTGGCGCGCAGGCCGGCGCCGCCGGCGCCGACGACCACCACGTCGAACTTGTGGTCGACAAAGGTATAGCCGGTGGCCGATTTCGCGTCCTTGGCCAAATCAGCCTCCGAATGCCAGTTTGAGCAGGGCGAAGATCGAGGCGACGCCGACCGCTATGGTGAAAAACGTGCTGAGTGCGATCAGCGCCAGCTTCATGCCTTCGGCATGCACGTAATCCTCGATAATGACCTGCATGCCGACACGCATATGGGTGAGACCGGAAACGAGCACCAGCGCCAACACCAGCGCCACGAACGGACTGGCGAGCGCCGCCCGCACCTCGGCGAAGCCGGCGCCATTGAGCGCGATCAGGAACCCGACGAAGAACAGTATCAGCGGGATGTTGGCAATGGCCGTCAGCCGCTGTCGCCAGAAATGCCCGGTGCCTTCGCGGGCCGAGCCCAGACCGCGGACCTTGGCCAGCGGCGTGCGCATATCGTTGTTGTTCGTGCCGCTCATCACAAGGTTCCCCGCGCCATGTAGCCGGCGACCCAGATCAGCAGCGTGAGCAGGATGGAACCGGCGAGCGTCGCCCAGGCGATCTTCGATGCCGTGTGTTTCTCCAGCCCGGCGCCGGTGTCCCAGACGAGATGGCGCACGCCGCCCAGCATGTGGTGCATCAGCGCCCAGGTGTAGCCGAACAGGATGAGCCGGCCGAGCCAGGTGCCGAAGGCCCAGTTGATCCAATCGAAAGCGCCTTGCGAACTCGCCGCCGCCATCAGCCACGCGGCGACCAGCAGCGTGCCGAAATACAGCGCCCCGCCAGTGATGCGGTGAATGATCGACATCGTCATGGTGATCGGTGGGCGGTAAATCGTCAGGTGCGGCGAGAGCGGCCGTTCACGTCTGGCGGTTCGGGTGGCTGGTGATTTGCTCATGGCTGCCCCAGTTCGATGTCCGGAGCCGCGGTGGAAAGCGGCACTTACCGCCTCGATATATGACTTCAGACAGCCGGTTTCTAATGCTCTTTTTGCACCGCGTCAAAGCCGGAAAATCGTTTTGAAAACGTCATTTAGTCTGACAAAAGGCTGCTGTTTCGCTTCAATCGATTTGGCCACCGTCGAAAGCCGGCGCACCGTTCGCTGCAGTGCGGCATTTCCTTTGCAATCGACGCCAGGCTATCGTTTGCAGGTCTGTGGTGTCGAGCCCCTCTTCATCACCAGCGCCTCGCGCGCGTCGATCACGATTGCGTCATGCGACGCGGCTTCCTGGTAGCGGCTGGACTGGTTGGCGGGTGATGCGGCAAACTCCTCGGTCGTGCCATCGGGCCTGACAACGCGCAACGCCGTGCCGAGGTTCTGGATGGTGATCATGCCGCCATTGCCGCATCTGTAAGTTGCCGTGCCGACAGCAGACCGCGGCGCGGTAAGGTCGGTGACGATCTTGGCTGAAGGTGCGGCAGGCGCTGTCGGAGCCGTTGCGGAAGCCGGGGGCGCCACAGGTGCGGCGGACTGCTGAGCCGGCACGGGCGCGACAGTGGGTGGTACGGTATTCACCGCCGTCGGCGCGCCGTTCTGCGGCACGCAGGCTGCGGCAGTCAGCAAGGGGATCGACAACAGCGTCACCCGAAACGTCCGGCGTAACGCCATATGCTGTCCTCCTGCGCGGCTAACTAGCCGCGATGTTCCACCAAGATCAAGCTCACCCGACGTCAGCGTAGTTGTGTGCGTCGCGGCCGATGGTGCGGGCAAGCATGGCCGAATGATGACGCCCGGGTTTCCATCCCGTGGGATATTAACCATGTTTGGCGAGAGATCGCCGCCGGATGCGCCTGCCCTCTTAACAAAGGTTAAGAAAAGGTTAATTTCCGATTCGATCGGGTCCACAGCAGAGAGGACACCATGCTTTCGAATTCAGGAAGAGCGCGCCTTGCGGCGCTTGTGCTGGCGACAGCCAGTCTCGGCTTCGCCGCCCCGGCAATGGCCTGGTCGCGCCATCATGACCGCGTCTATGCCGATTCCCTGGGCAATCTCGTCATCGACAGCGCCGCCGGCTACAAGCGCATCATTGTCGGCCAAGGCAGGCTGGCCAAGAAATTGTCCGACTACACCAGCGCCGGGCAGCCGGAAGCGGAACCGGAAGTCCTTTATGAAGACGAGGCGGATCACATCTCCAGGCGTGGCTGCTACCAGCCGCCGGTGTTCGTGAAGGGCCGCTCCTATATGTACGGCCTCTCCGATGGCGAAATGCCCAACCTCAGCCCTTGCCGCTGATGATCCGGCACGGCCGAGAGGCCGTTTAAGCGAGACGCTAACCGACGCTGCCTGTATCCGGGATGAACACCGTTTCCGCCCGCTCATAGGACAATCGCACACTGTCGCGGCCGTTCTTCTTGGCCTTGTAGAGCGCTTCGTCGGCGCGCCGCATCAGCGGCTCCAGCCCTTCGTCGCCGGTGCGCGCCGCGACGCCGAAGCTCGCGGTCACCCTGGTGCCCGGCGGCAACCCGTCGACACTGCCGGCCGAATAGTGCGTGCGCACGGCTTCGGCAAACAGCCGCGCCGTGGCAAGATCGCTCAGCGACAGAAGCACGGCGAACTCCTCGCCGCCGATGCGGCCAGCAACCGCACGCATGCCGGCGGCCGCGCGAAGCTTGGCGGCGAAGTCGGCGATCACCTGGTCGCCCGCGGCATGTCCGTATTTGTCGTTGAGCGCCTTGAAGTGATCGAGATCGGCCAGCACCAGCGCGACCGGCACCTTGGTAACAGCGCAATGCTGCAGCACCAGCAAGGCGCGCTCCTCGAAACCCCTGCGGTTGAGCAGGCCAGACAGCGGATCGGTGTGCGTCTCGGTCTTCAGCGCCTTCATCACGTCGAGCGCAGCTGCCGAGAACAGGCAGAGCGCGATCAGCAACGACAGCAGCGCGTGCGTCAAAAGCGCCGTCGTCCAGTAGGACGAGCCATAAAACCCGTCATAGCTGGTGAACGGCCCGTGCGAGATGACGACGAGCAGCGTGCGGCCGATGAAGTTCAGCCCGGACAGCAGCGACAATACGAACAGGATTTTTTCCGTCGGGCCGTTCTTGCGCACGGCGCGCAGCTCGGCGGCGACCAGCAGGCTGAGGCCGCCAAAGCCGAAATTGATCGACAGGATGCGCCAAGTTAAGTCCGGCTGGACGAACAGGAACCAGCAGAATGCGACCATCCCGCCACCCGCCAGAATGCCGATCGCGATATAGGGCACGCGCCTGCCGTAGCGCGAGATGATCGCACCGACGAGGCAGCAGGCGGCGAGCGTGAAGCAGAGGTTGGAGACCAGCTTGGTCAGCACCATGCCGCCGGGCAGCGTGAAATACTGCAGCAGGAAGCCGGGCGCGGACACGCAATAGCTCGTGCCGAGCACAGCCAGATAGGGCCGGTGGCGCTGATAGAACCATAGCACGAGGAACGCCGCGCCGAGCGCCAGCGCGATCGTCGGATTGAGCAGCGCTATGAACAGGCCGGTGTCCAAAGGACGGTGACTTCCCGCTTGACGTCCGGGAAGACCTTAGAGCGCAAGCCCCAACAAGCGGTTAAGCCGGGACGAATATGCAAGTCGCCACTCATGAAGCTGGTGCACGGAACCGGGACCTGAGGCCGGCGTTTCCTGACAGCAATCAAGGAGAAGTTGTTCATGGCCGACACGATCACGCTGACCGATCACGAAGCAATTCGCTCATGGGCCGCAGGGCGCGCCGGATTTCCGGCGATCGTCGATGTATCGCCCGAAACCGGAACGCAGCCGTTGCTGAGGCTCGTCTTCGGCCAGCACGCCTATCAGGACCAGGATCAGCCTGAACGCCCGGTCAACGCAGGCGGCTACGAGCTGGTCGAATGGGACGAGTGGTTCAAGATCTTCGACGAGCGCGAACTGGCGCTGGTGGTCGCGGCCGACGAACCCGGCAGCCGGGAGGAATTTCATGAAATCATCCGGCGTGCCGGCTAGGGCATAATACCCCAAGGGTCTTAGAGCGGCGCGCTTTAAACAAAACCCCGAACGGTGTTGCCGTTCGGGGTTTTGCATACGCTCAGATCAGGCTTGAACCAGTCTGCGCTATTTCCAGTCGCGGATGTCGACGAAATGGCCGGCGATCGCCGCCGCCGCCGCCATGGCCGGCGATACCAGATGGGTGCGGCCCTTGAAGCCCTGCCGGCCTTCGAAATTGCGGTTCGAGGTCGAGGCGCAGCGCTCATGCGGCTTCAGCCGGTCGTCGTTCATGGCCAGGCACATCGAGCAGCCCGGCTCGCGCCAGTCGAAACCGGCGGCAATGAAGATCTTGTCGAGACCCTCGGCCTCCGCCTGTTCCTTGACCAGACCGGAGCCCGGCACGATCATCGCATCGACATGCGCACTCACCGTCTTGCCTTCGACCACCTTGGCCACCGCACGCAGATCCTCGATGCGGCCATTGGTGCAGGAGCCGATGAAGACGCGGTCGAGCGTGATGTCGGTGATCTTCGTGCCCGGCGTCAGCCCCATATAGTCGAGCGCGCGGATCTTTGACGTCCGCTTGTTCTCGTCCGTGATCTCTTCCGGATTGGGAACGACGCCCTGCACCGAAACGACGTCCTCGGGCGAGGAACCCCAGGAGACGATCGGCGGCAGCTTGGCCGCGTCGAGCACGATCACCTTGTCGAAATGCGCGCCCTCGTCGGACTGCAGCGTCTTCCAGTATTCGAGCGCGGCGTCCCACGACGCGCCCTTCGGCGCGCGCGGCTTGCCCTTGACATAGGCGAAGGTGGTTTCGTCGGCCGCGATCAGGCCGGCGCGCGCGCCGCCCTCGATCGACATGTTGCAGATCGTCATGCGGCCTTCCATCGACAGCGCGCGGATCGCCTCACCGGCATATTCGATGACATAGCCGGTGCCGCCGGCGGTGCCGATCTCGCCGATGATGGCGAGGATAATGTCCTTGGCGGTGACGCCTTCCGGTAACTGGCCATCGACACGCACCAGCATGTTCTTGGCCTTGCGCTGGATCAGCGTCTGGGTCGCCAGCACATGCTCGACCTCGGAGGTGCCGATGCCATGTGCCAATGCGCCGAAGGCGCCATGCGTCGAGGTGTGGCTGTCGCCGCAGACGATGGTCATGCCAGGCAGCGTGAAGCCCTGCTCCGGCCCGATGATGTGGACGATGCCCTGGCGGATATCGTTTTCGGAGTAATATTCGACGCCGAAATCCCTAGCGTTCTTGGCCAAGGCCTCGACCTGGATGCGGCTTTCCTCGTTCTTGATGCCGAACTTGCGCTCGGGCGAGGTCGAGACATTGTGATCGACCACGGCCAGCGTCTTTTCCGGATGCCGGACTTTTCTGCCGGTCATGCGCAGACCTTCGAAGGCCTGCGGGCTGGTCACTTCATGGACGAGATGGCGGTCGATGTAGAGCAGACAGGTGCCATCATCCTGGCGGTCGACGACATGGTCGTCGAAAATCTTGTCGTAGAGGGTGCGCGGTGCGCTCATGTGCGTAAATCCGTCGATTTGCAAAAAGGGGAAGGGCAGACGCGCCGAAGCCTTCGGCCCAGCGAAAGCGGCTTAGCTAAGTCGGCTGGTGAGCGCGCCGGAAATGCGCGAAGAGAAACGCGACGGCAGGCGTTTTCTGTCCTGCAGCACGAAACCCTTATAGGCCGGATCGCCAAAAAGCTCTTCCATGGCGTGGCTCATACCAATGTTTTGGCTTTTCGGCAATTGCGGCGTGTTTTCCCTTCTCCCCTTGTTGTGGGAGAAGGCGAAGAGGGCGGCGCTCAAACCACCTCGAATACGAAAGTCTTCACCAGCGCGTCCGCCTCGGCGATCGCATAGCAGCGGAACCATGGGCTTTGCTCGACCGGCTGCCATTTCCCGGCCCGTTCCAACCCGTCGAACACGGCCTGGAAGCCACCGCTGTCGAACACCTGGTCGCGCACGGTGAAGATAGCGTGGCCGCCTTTCCTGGTGATGCGGACAAGCTCGTGCAGGCCGGACGCCGGCGCATGGCTGATGGTGAACACGCCAGTCGAGAAGAAGGCGCGGAAATGCCCGTCTGGCCAGGGCAGCGGCCCGCCGAGCATTGCCTGCTTCAGATCGCCATAGGCATTGCGGCTGCCGGCGATCTTCAGCATGTCGTCGGAGAGGTCGAGCCCGGCAATGTCGTGATAACCCAGCGCCTTCAATGACGGGCCCGACAGGCCGGTGCCGCAGCCGGCGTCGAGCAGCGGGCCTTCACCCACCTTCACATGGCGCGCCACCCAGGCGGTGATCAGGAACGGCAGCAGATAGCCGAGCGAAGCGGTCTCGCCGTCATAGGTCGCGGCCCAGTCTGCATAGGCCTTGGCCAGCCCTTCCGGCGTGTCGGCCGAATAGACGGTACCCAGCGCCGCATTGGCCTTGTCGATCGTCATCGCCTGCATCCTCCGGAATCCTGTCCTCCGCGATCGTAGCCGTGCCCGCGTCGGACTTCTATTCCTGCTGCGCCCGCCGCAGTCGTTGCTCCAGCCCCCGCAGCGCCAGCGACAGGCTGACGGTGAGGATGAGATAGATATAGGCGACGATCGTATAGGTCTCGAAGAAGCGGAACGAGCCGGCGGCGTAGATCTTGCCCATCTGCGTGATGTCGGCGACGCCGAGCACCGAGACCAGCGAGGAATCCTTGACCATGGCGACGAAGTCATTGCCGAGCGGCGGCAGGATGGTGCGGATCGCCTGTGGGAAGACGATCAGCCGGAAGCGCTGCGTGCGCGTCAGCCCGAGCGCCTTGGCAGCCTCGATCTGGCCTTTCTCGACCGACTGGATGCCCGCGCGAAAAACCTCGGAGATGAAGGCGGAATAACCGATGGTCAGCGCCATGATTGCACGCCACAACAGCGACACGTCGCGCACCAAAAGCTCGCCGAGATAGCCGGCGTTTTGCAGCGGCGCGGTCAGCGCATTCCACGCAGCCACGAAGGCCGGCGCGCCGGCGAAGGCGATCCAGAACAACAGCACCAGGATCGGCACGCCGCGGATGATTTCGACATAGAAACGAGCGATCTGCCTGAGCCAACGCGACCCCGACAACCCCATCAGCGCAACGCCGAGCCCGGTGGCGGAAGCCAGCGCGAAGGCGACCACGGTGACAAGAATGGTGATGCCGATGCCTTTGGCGACGGTGGCAAAAACCTGGGCGTAGAGATCGCTGGCGGCAATGGAGAGCGCAGCGACGACGGCGAGCGCGATCGCGGCGGCAAGCCACCAGGGGAAATCGGATTTGAGAGTCGAAGCGGGGGGCGTGGCCATCAGGGCGCTTCACCCTCCCCCTTGTGGGGAGGGTCGGCGAACAAGCTTTGCATCGCAAAGCTGGTGAGCCGGGGGGGGGGGTCGTGACAAAGCGCCGGCGCTGGCACCCCCACCCCGCTCCGCTTCGCGGATCGACCCTCCCCACAAGGGGGAGGGTAAGGAGTCGGACATCACTGCCCCATCTTGTAGTCGAGAAACCACTTCTTGTTCAGCGCCTCGATCGTGCCGTCAGCCTTCAGCGCCGCGATCGCCGCGTTGACCGGCTTCACCAGGTCCGAGCCCTTCGGGAAGATGAAGCCAAAATCCTCGGTGCCGAGCGGGCCGCCGATCAGCTTGAGCTTGCCGCCGGAGGCATCCACATAGCCTTTGCCGGCGGTGCCGTCGGTCAGGACGACATCGACGTCGCCGGATTTCAGTGCCTGCACCGAAGCGCCGAAGGTCTCGAACTGCTTGATGCGCGGGTTCTGCTCATTGCCGTCGAGCACGCTGTAGACGGCGGTGTAGAACGGCGTCGTTCCGGCCTGCGCGCCGATCAACCCGTCGTTGAAGGCGGCGAAGGTCTTGGCGTCGGTGAAGCGGCTTTCATCGGCGCGCACCAGCATGAACTGCTCCGAACGCATATAGGGGTCGGAGAAATCGACCTTCTCCTTTCGGTCGTCCTTGATGGTGATGCCGGTCATGCCAATGTTGTACTGGTTGTCGGAAACCGCCTGGATCATCGCGTCCCAGGAGGTGTTCTGGTACTCCACCTTGAAGTTCAGCCGCTTGGCGATTTCGTCCATCGCGTCATACTCCCAGCCGATCTGCTTGCCGGTCTTGGCGTCGATGAACTGCAGCGGCGGATAGGCGTTTTCCGTCACCACCACGACCTTCTTGCCGCCGAGATCGGGCAGCGCATCGGCCGCCCATGCAGCGACGGGCGCGAGGAAACAGGCCGCGAGGGCGGCCAGCAGCAGCTTCGATTTGGTCATGACACGCTCCAGGATGAGAAGCCCGCTTGCAGCCGGGCTCGCATGAAAATCCAGGCGCGACTTTAGCCGTCCGCAGACGGCTTGCAAGCCGGTCCGGTGCTCAGCGTCCGGTGAAAGCGGATTCCAATGCCCTCAACCAACGCGGTTTTAGAACGCCCCGTGGTCGGAATTTATTCCGTGATTGCGCCGCCGGCAAACCAGACCCCTCCTGGACACGGGAACCCGTCAGATGACGGATCAGGATGGTGACGTAGCCTCACGCAGCTTGGCGACAAATCCGGTCAAGGTCCGGTGCAGCGACTTCAGCTCCTCGACTTCCAGCGGCATGGCGCAGGCAAGGCCTGCGGATACGTCCTTGATGCGGGCGCGCAGCGCCTGGCCCTTGGCAGTCGGTTCGACCAGCACGCGGCGCTCGTCGGCCGGATCGCGACGGCGGGTGACGAGACCAGCCGCTTCCATCCGCTTGAGCAGAGGCGTCAATGTCGCCGAATCCAGCCCCAGCGCCTCGCCGAGTTCGCCGACCGTGCTCGGCGCATGCTGCCACAGCGCCAGCATCGCCAAATATTGCGGATAGGTCAGGCCGAGCGGGTCAAGCAGCGGCCGATAGAGCTTGGTCATCAGCCCGCTCGCCGAATAGAGCGCGAAGCAGAGCTGTTGGTCGAGGCGCGGAACGGCGATCCTCCCGGCGGTGTCCGCCGGGACTTCGCTGGCCCTGGTTTCGGTCTTCGTCGTCATGCTGCCTTTGCCGGAAGCGCCACTGTCGAAAGCGCCACCTCGATATTGCCTTTGATCGCATTGGAATAGGGGCAAATCTGATGCGCTGCCGATACAAGCGCTTCCGCCACCGCCTGATCAAGGCCTTTCGTCTCCGCGGCGAGTGCGACACCAAGTTTGAAGCCTTCACCATTGGGAAGCAGGCTGACGGTGGCGCTCACCGCCGCATCGTCCAGCGGCAGCTTCTGCTTGCGCGCGACGAAGCGGATGGCGCTTTCGAAGCAGGCGGCATAGCCGACCGCGAACAGCTGCTCGGGATTGGTGGCGCCACCCTGTCCGCCGAGCTCCTTCGGCAAAGCGAGGTCGACCTTCAGCAGGCCGTCGCTGGTCTCGCCGTGGCCGGCGCGGCCGCCGGTGACGCGAGCCTGTGTGGTGTAGAGTGCCATGTCAGTTCTCCATTTTATTTGTACACTATCATTTAGTGTACAAGATAATTCAGGTCAACAGCCGTGGCCAAACTCTCGGCCGGCAATCGTTCACAGTCTGGTGAAACGAAAAAAGGCGGCCGAAGCCGCCTTTTCAAAATCCTTGGACCAGGTTTATTCGGCCGGGGTCGCTTCCGCCGCCTTTGCAGCCTCGTCGGCGGCCTTGGCGGCTTCGTCGACGGCCTTCTTCTCGGCAGCTTCCTTGGCGGCCGTCTCGGCGGCCAGCGCCTGGGCAGCGGCAACCTTCTCGGCTTCGATGCGGGCCTTCTCGGCGTTCAGCGCGTCGCGTTCCTCATCGTTGAGCTTGCGGGCGCGCACGCCGGTGTTTTCCGAAATACGGGCCGACTTGCCGCGACGGTCGCGCAAATAATAGAGCTTGGCGCGGCGCACCTTGCCGCGGCGCACGATCTCGACGCCTTCGACCATCGGCGAGTAGACCGGGAAAACGCGCTCGACGCCTTCGCCGTAGGAGATCTTGCGGACGGTGAAATTTTCCTGGAAGCCGGCGCCGGCGCGGGCGATGACGACGCCCTCATAGGCCTGGACGCGGGTGCGGGTGCCTTCGGTCACGCGGACCTGGACGCGCACGGTGTCGCCGGGCTGAAACTCGGGAAGCTTGCGCTTGGCTTCGATCTTGGCGGCCTGTTCGGCCTCGAGCTGACGGATGATATCCATCTCAATAGTCCACTTCTTGTTCTTCCGACAGTCAGAGCGTCCGACACTCGCCTTGCAGTTCCATTGACCGCTCGGCTATGCCCTTTGTCCCCGAGACATCTTGTCTTCGAAACATTGGGCAGGGGCGACTACACCGTCATTGTTGACGGTCCGGGAGATTTTTCTCGCCAGTACGGGCGGGCACATACAGCTATTTCACTGACTTGTCACGCCTTGGCCCTGTCTTTTTTGGTCGCATGCCACCACGCAATCGTCCAGTGCAGGGTTGCGCCGGCCCTTCAAGCTTCCTAATCCGGGAGCAGCACACTTGTCCGGCGGCCTCACAATGTCTGTTTTCGACGCTATCCTGCTCTTCCTCGCGGGTTTTCTGTCAGGCGCCGTCAACGCGGTTGCCGGCGGCGGCACCTTCATAACCTTCGGCGCCATGACGCTGGCCGGCCTGCCGCCGATCATCGCCAACGCCACCTCCTCGGTGACGCAGTTTCCCGGTTACATCACCTCGACGCTGGCTTACTGGACCGACATCAAGCATTTCTGGCGCGGCGCGCTGCTGCTTTGCCTGATCTCGGCTTTGGGCGCGCTGGCTGGGGCGCTCATCCTGCTGGCGCTCTCAAATCCGTCGTTCCGCGCCCTGGTGCCGTGGCTGCTGCTGGCCGCAACCGCCTTGTTCGCCGCCGGGCCGTGGCTGAAACCAACGCCGAAGCCTGGGCATGAAGCCACGGTCGGCTCTCTGACCGGTTCGCTGGCGCAGTTCGCCACCGCCATCTATGGCGGCTTCTTCGGCGCCGGCATGGGCGTCATGATGCTGGCAACGCTCGGCCTGACGCAATCCGGCGACTATCACCGGCTGAACGCGCTGAAGAACATGCTGGCCGTGGTCATCGCCGCCGTTGCCATACTGGTCTTCGTTTCCGGCGGCGTTGTTGCCTGGCCTCAGGCAATCGTCATGATCCCCGGCGGCGCGCTCGGCGGCTATGCCGGCGTCTGGATCGCCAAGCGCGTGCCGCAAAACGCAGTACGCGGCTTCGTCATCGCCGTCGGCCTGTTTCTCGCCGTCTACTATTTTGCCAAGGGCTGAGCGGCGAGCAAATCCGGCCGGCGCTCCCTGGTCAGCTTCTCGGACTCGGCGCGCCGCCACGCGGCGATCTTCTTGTGATTACCGGAGACCAGCACGTCGGGGATGGGGCGGCCTTCGAACTCCTGTGGCCGCGTGTAATGCGGGTGTTCGAGCAGGCCGTTCTCGAAACTTTCTTCCTCGCCCGACACCGCATTGCCCATGACGCCGGGCAACAGCCGCACAACGGCGTCGAGCAGTACGAGCGCCGCCGGCTCGCCGCCCGACAGGATGAAATCGCCGATGGAGACCTCTTCCAGTCCACGCGCCTCGATCAGCCGCTGGTCGACGCCCTCGAACCGGCCGCAAACGATGACGGCGCCTGGCCCGCCAGCCAGTTCGCGCACGTGCGCCTGCGTCAGCGGCTTTCCACGCGGGCTCATCAGCAAACGCGGCCGCGGATCGCCCGCCGGCGACGTGTGGTCGATCGCCTTGGCCAGCACATCGGCGCGCATCACCATGCCGGCGCCACCGCCGGCCGGCGTGTCGTCGACGGTGTGATGGCGATCGCTGGCGAAGTCGCGGATCTGGATAGCTTCCAGCGACCATGTCCCGACTTCGAGCGCCCGTCCGGCCAGCGACAGGCCTAGCCCGCCCGGAAACATCTCGGGATAGAGCGTCAGCACCGACGCCTTGAACGTCACCGGTTGCCCCCGGCGTCGCGTGGCCCGCGCGGCCGGCCCTTCGCGTCGAAGTCTTCTTCGCGCGGCGCGTCGCCATCCTCGTCCTCGACCAGCCCGGCCGCCGCCGGATCGACACGGACAAAACCTTCGGCAACCACCACCTGCGGCACGGCGGCCTGCGTGAACGGGATCAGCACGCCTTTGCGCCCGCCAAGCGTGACATCGAGAATGTCGCCGCCGCCGAAATTGTGCACCGCCACCACCTTGCCGATGACCGCGTCCTTATCGTCGCGGACTTCAAGTCCGACGAGATCGGCGTGGTAGAATTCGTCCTCCTCGCCATCGTCGGGCAGCATCGAGCGGTCGACGAACAGCTCGGTTCCGGCCAGCGCCTCGGCGGCATTGCGATCGGCAATGCCCTTGAAGCGCACCACCACGACGGTGTTGGCCGGCCTTATGTCGGTGATCTGGAAGGCGCGGCCGTCCTTGGCATAGAGCGGCCCATAATCGGCCAGCGCCATCGGCTCGCCAGTGAAGGTCTTCACCCGCAATTCGCCCTTGATGCCGTGGGCGGCGCCGATCACGGCCATTTGCACGGGGTTCTGGGGCTTCGACATGGCTGATATCCTTTGCCCTGCTCTAACGCCCTACCGGCGTCATTTCAATGATCGCTCGTGGCCATTTCAATGACAGGTTCTTCACCGCTTCCTAACCCGGCTGCCTGACAATGGCGGCATGCAGGAATTTCTCATCCCGGCAAAACCCGACCTCCAGGCAGCGCGCGAAAGCTGGCTGAAGATGCTGGCGCGCGAGCGCCGGCTGTCGCCGGCGACCGTCGAAGCCTATGAGCGCGACACGCGCCAGTTCCTGCATTTCCTCACAGGGCATTGCGGCGGCTCGCCTGGTCTTTCCGACATCGCCACTCTCCGCCCGGCCGATCTGCGCGGCTTTCTTGCCGCGCGGCGCAACGCCGGCGCCGGCGCCCGCACGCTCGGACGCGGCCTCGCCGGCATCCGCTCGCTGCTGCGCTTCCTCGAACGGCGCGGTCTCGCCAATGCCGCCGGTGCCGCGGCGTTGCGCGCGCCGCGCCAGCCGAAATCGCTGCCCAAGCCGCTGACCGCCAGCGATGCCAAACATGTCGTGTCGGTGGAAGGCCAGCTGGCTGAAGAGCCTTGGATCGCCGCCCGCAACGCCGCCGTGCTGACGCTGCTTTATGGATCGGGCCTGCGCATTTCCGAAGCGCTGGGCCTCAGCGCCGCCGACCTGGCATCGGAAGCCGACACCGTGCTGCGCGTCACCGGCAAGGGTGGCAAGACACGGCTGGTGCCGGTGCTGCCGGTGGCGCTCCGGGCAATCGCCGAATACCGAAAACGGTGTCCCTACCATCTCGATCCCAAGGGCCTGCTGTTTCGCGGCGCCCGCGGCGGGCCGCTCAACCCGGCCATCGTCCAGCGCGACATGGCCAGGCTGCGCTCGGCGCTGAACCTGCCCGACACCGCGACGCCGCACGCGTTGCGCCATTCCTTCGCCACCCATCTGCTCGGGCGCGGCGGCGACCTGCGCACCATCCAGGAACTGCTCGGCCACGCCAGCCTGTCAACGACGCAGGTCTATACCGGCGTCGACACCGCAAGACTGCTCGAGATTTACGAATCCGCCCATCCCCGCGCGTGACACTGTATTAGTCCAGGACAATTTCCCCACGTCGGTTAACCGTTTCGCCGCTTTTCAGTCCTAGAACCGCACCATGAAACGCGCCCTTGCCATCGCCGACCGCGCCGCCCTTGTGTCGCTGAAGCTGCTCGTCGCGCTCAACGCCCTGTTTTTCCTGTCTTTCCTCATCGTGCTGCTGCTTGCCATGGGCAGGGCGCATGCCGAAGCCCCGGCCTGCGCCGGCGCCGATCTGCTGTCGGCCCTGCAGAAGGAAGACCCCGCCACCTATTCCAGGATCGAGACGGAAGCAGCAGCGACGCTGAACGGCAAGGGCCTGTTGTGGAAGCTGGAGAAATCAGGCGAAAAGCCATCCTTCCTGTTCGGCACCATGCACATGACCGACCCGCGCGTGACCACTCTGCCGCCGGCAGCCAGGAAAGCCTATGACGCTGCCGGCACCATCATCATCGAGACCACCGACGTGCTCGACAAGCAGAAGATGATGGAGGCCATGCTCAAGGAACCCGAGCTGATGATGTTCACCGACAACACGACGTTGTCGTCGCTGTTGTCGCCGGAGGATGCGGCGGTGGTGAACAAAGGGCTCGATGCGCGCGGCATTCCGCCGGCGAGCGTCTCCAAGATGAAGCCGTGGCTGCTGTCGGCCATGGTCGCGCTGCCGGTCTGTGAGGTCGCCCGTCAGGCAGGCGGCGCACCGGTTCTCGACGTCAAGCTGGCGCAGGACGCCAAGGCTAATGGCAAGCCGGTGGAAGGGTTGGAGACCGCAGCCAGCCAGCTGCGCGCCATGGCCTCGCTGCCGCTTGCGTTCCACATCAAGGGGCTGGTCGAGACCCTGAAGCTCGGCGACAAGATAAACGACATCAACGAAACCATGATCGTGCTTTACCAGCGCGGCGACACCGGCACCTTCTGGCCGCTGTTGCGTTCGATCTCGCCCGACGAAGACGACGCAGGTTACGCCGAATTCGACCGGACGATGATCACCGGCCGCAACAAGGTCATGGCCGACCATGCCGCACGGATCCTGGCCAAGGGCAATGCCTTCATGGCCGTCGGCGCCATGCATCTTCCCGGCCCCGAAGGCCTGGTCGAGGATTTTCGCAAGGCCGGCTATACCGTCACCGCCGTCGACTGAGCAGCGCCCGTCTTGAATACCGAATCACGTAAGCCCGGCTCTGTGCGGTGCGCAACTGATTCGCAAAGCGGAGGCGGTTGGCCCTATTTTTGGCGGAAAAGGCCAGCTAAGCTCGTTCTACCTCGTTCGTGATTGATTTTGCGGGGGAAATACAGGCCAACAAGCGGTTGCGAATCAGAATTTTCCTGCGTTCGTCAATTTGAAGGCCTAATATGAACCCGTTCAACGGTTGCGCGTTGAGGGGTGTTGATTGATGCTTTTCATCCACGGAGGACACTTTTATGGCGAACCCTAACGATCCAGCGCCCAGGTCGGGTGGTGGCAGCGGCTGGCTGATTGCGCTGGTCGTCGTCATCCTTGCGATTGTCGCGTACTATGTTTTCGGCAGAAGCGGCGAACATCCTGCGCCCGCAGAGCCGCCGGCAGCCAGCACACCGGCGCCCGCACCTGCACCGGCTGAGCCGATGAAGCCGGCCGAACCGGCTCCCGCACCAGCCCCTGCTCCCGCACCGGCTCCTGCGCCAGCCCCGGCACCCGCGCCTGCTCCGGCGCCGAGCCCGTAATCTGGCCAACTGATCTGGCATCTTGATTCCAGCCAAGAACGGCCCGCTGAAAAGCGGGCCGTTTTGTGTGGGGCACCTATCGGCGAGCGTCGCGATTCTTCACCGCCCCCTCTGTCCTGCCGGACATCTCCCCCTCGAGAGGGGAGATCGGCAGTTCACGAACAGCGCCAGGTTAGAAACGTGAGAAACTTGAAAGCTCGCGACGCGGCGGTGAAGTCCAATCTCCCCCCTTGAGGGGGAGATGGCCGGCAGGCCAGAGGGGGGTGCTGTCCCTCCAGCGTTTCCTTAAATATGGATCGGCTTGAAGAACGTCGCCAGCGCTGCTTCCTTCACCGCTTCCGACATTGTCGGATGCGCGTGGCAGGTGCGGGCGAGGTCTTCGGATGAGCCGCCGAATTCCATCAGCACCGCCGCCTCATGAATCATCTCGCCGGCGCCGAAGCCGACAATGTGGACGCCGAGCACGCGGTCGCTGGCTTTGTCGGCGAGGATCTTCACGAAGCCGTCCGTGTGGAGCATGGCGCGCGCGCGGCCGTTGGCGGTGAACGGGAATTTGCCGGTTTTGTAGTCGATGCTGGCCTTCCTCAGCTCTTCCTCTGTCTTGCCGACCGAAGCGATTTCCGGGCTGGTGTAGACGACGCTCGGAATGACGTCGTAATTCACATGGCCGGCCTGGCCGGCAATGGTCTCGGCCACCGCCACGCCTTCATCCTCGGCCTTGTGCGCCAGCATCGGACCGGCGATGACGTCGCCAATGGCGTAGATGCCGGCCACGTTGGTCCTGAGATGCCCGTCGGTCTTGACCCGGCCGCGCTCGTCGACCTCGACGCCGGCTTCTTTCAACCCGAGGCTGTCGGAATAGGCCCGGCGTCCGGTCGAGATCAGCACCGCGTCGGCCTCGATGGTCTCGGCCGCACCACCCTTGACCGGCTCGAACGTAACGGCGGCGCCCTTTTTGGCCTTGGTCACCCCTGTCACCTTGGCGCCGAGCTTGAACTCGAAACCCTGCTTGGAAAGCAGGCGCTGGAACTGCTTGGAGACCTCGCCGTCCATGCCGCCCAGGATGGCGTCGAGGAATTCGACCACGGTGACCTTGGCGCCGAGCCGTGCCCATACCGAGCCGAGCTCCAGACCGATGACCCCACCGCCGACAACCACCAGATGTCCCGGCACCTTCTCCAGCGACAGCGCGCCGGTCGACGACACGATCACCTTCTCGTCTATGTCGACCTTGACGCCGGGAATGCCGGCGACATCGGAGCCCGTGGCAATAACGATATTTTTCGTCTCGATCTCCTCGACCTTGCCGTCCTCGGCCGTCACCGACACCTTGCCGGCCGCAACCACCTTCCCGGTGCCACGGAAACTATCGATCTTGTTTTTCTTGAACAGGAAGGCGACGCCATTGACGTTGGCCGAAACGGTCGCGTCCTTGTGCGCCATCATCTTCTTCAGATTGAGTTTCGGCGCCGGTATCTCGACACCCAGCGCATCGAAGGAATGGCCGGCCTCGGCAAACATTTCCGATGCGTAAAGCAGCGCCTTGGATGGAATGCAGCCGATGTTCAGGCAAGTGCCGCCGAAAGTGGCGTTCTTCTCGACCACCGCGACCTTGAGCCCGAGCTGTGCCGCCTTGATGGCGCAGACATAGCCGCCCGGTCCCGACCCGATGATAACGACATCATAAGCCATGTTCGTTTCCCTTAGCTTGGGGCTCAGCGGCCGCCGCTTACATTCAGGATTGCGCCGGTCGTGTAGGACGCCTCATCCGACAAAAGATAGAGAACCGCATGCGCGACTTCATCGGCCGTGCCGGCGCGTTTCATCGGCAGCATGTCGCGGAACCGCTCGACCCGGTCCGGCTGGCCGCCCGAGGCGTGGATCTCGGTGTCGATGATGCCCGGCCGTATCGCGTTGACGCGCACGCCTTCGGTCGCGACTTCGCGCGCCAGGCCGAGCGTAAAAGTGTCGATCGCCGCCTTGGACGCTGCATAGTCGACATATTCGCCGGGCGAGCCGTGTAGCGACGCCGCCGACGAGATGTTGACGATGGCGCCGCCCTGGCCGCCATGCTTGCTCGACATGCGTTTGACCGCTTCGCGCGCGCACAGGAACGAGCCGATGACGTTGATGCGCATCATGCGCTCCAGCCGCGCCAGGCTCATCTCATCGACGCGCGCCTTGACGTCGACGATTCCGGCATTGTTGACCAGGGCGTCGAGCCGGCCATAGGCGCTATCGACGGCTTCGAACATGGCGACGATGTCAGCCTCGACGCCGACATCGCCCTTGACCGCTATCGCTTCACCGCCACCGGCCTCGATCTCGGCGACCAGCGCCTGGGCCGCGGCCTCGTTTGCGGCATAGTTGACCGCGACGCGGTAGCCGGCCTTCGCCGTAAGCCGGCAAGTGGCCGCACCAATGCCGCGGCTGCCGCCGGTGACCAGAAGCACTTTTTGCGATGCACTCATTCCTGGCAGCCCTTCAGCAGAAACACATCCCACGGCAGTTTCGAGAAGCCTTTCGGACCGAAGGCCGACGACATCTGCAGCGACGGGCCGAGATCGGGGAAGATCAGGCTCTGCGGCGCGTCCGTGCTTTCGGCTGCCAGCAGCGCAATGTTGCCCTTGTCGTCGGCGCTGTAGACGACACCCTGCCACACCGTGCAGCCGGCAAGCTCGTCACCGGTGACGTCACCGGTCGGGCATTTGTACATCAGCGATCCGTGCGGCCGCGAAACGCCCGATGTCCACATGACGATGCCGTCGAGAACGATGCCCTTGTCGAGCACCATCTTGAACGAGTTGGTGACGGTGACCGCATCCGTCGTCGGCCGGAAATCAATGCCGGCCTCGCTTTCGGCATCGCCATAGACAGCAAGCGCCAGCGGGCAGGCGGCATGCGCCTCGTAACCCGCTGCGAGAACAGCCAGCCCGGCCATAAATCCGATCATTGGCGAAGCGATGTTTGTCATGAATTGCTCTGGCTGCTCTCGCGGCCGTCGGCGTTTTCGAGCACCTCGAAATCGGTCATCAAGACCAGCGGCTCGCCGGCCGCATCCAGTCCCCAGAAGGAATAATAGTTCCCATCACCGAAGCCAGTGTCGAACATGGCTATATTAAGCGGATTTCCATCAACCGGATTATCCATGCGGAACTTGTCGAACGAGCATGCAACGTCAGCAAGATAGCTGTCGAGTTCCTCCTGGTCGGACATCAGCGTCAGAACCGACTTGTCCATGAACGAAGCAACATTATCATCGACAATAAATCCAGACTTCCAGGACGATGTGCCGACGTCGCGGACGAAGGCAGCCAACTCCCACCGCACCGGCAAGCCAGTGCCAAACCGCAATACCGCTGCAGCAACACGGCCTTGCGCCTCAAGCAACGTGACTGGATAGCATCCCGGCCTGACCTTACGGCTAAACACAGGCCGTTCCAGCCCGGTAATCAGTGGATCGCAAGCGATGATTTCGCCGGTCGGTAGCTCAAGCTCACCGATCGCGGTGACGATGATCTTCCGCTCCGCCATTTCGGCTTCGCTGAGAGCGAAGACACCGAGATTGCTGCTCGCCGGCGCCGAATCCCATTCAGTCGATGTCGCCGGCGGAGAGATGGCGGCGGAAGCCGCCGGCCGGGAACGCCTCAATACGCTACCCGCTACTCGACCCAGCTTGAACCCAAACCGCGCCAGCCAGCCGCTCATGACGGATCAGCTCCGATCACAAATCAAGCACCAGCCGTTCGGGATCCTCCAGGCTATCCTTGACGCGGACCAGGAAGGTCACGGCTTCCTTGCCGTCGACGATACGGTGATCGTAGCTCAGCGCCAAGTACATCATCGGCCGGATCACGATCTGGCCGCCGACCACGACCGGCCGGTCCTGGATCTTGTGCATGCCCAAAATCCCGGACTGCGGCGCATTGAGGATCGGCGTCGACATCAGCGAACCGTAGACGCCGCCGTTGGAAATCGTGAACGTGCCGCCTTGCATGTCGGCGACCGACAGCTTGCCGTCGCGTGCGGCGATGCCCAGCCGGCCGATATCCTTCTCGATTTCGGCAATCGACATCTGGTCGGCGTCGCGCACCACCGGCACGACGAGGCCCTTTTCGGTGCCGACGGCGACGCCGATATGGGCATAGTTCTTGAAGATGATGTCGGTGCCGTCGATCTCGGCATTGACCGAGGGGATCTCCTTCAAGGCGTGGGTGACGGCCTTGGTGAAGAAGCCCATGAAGCCGAGCTTCACGCCGTGCTTCTTCTCGAAGATGTCCTTGTATTTGGTCCGCAGCGCCATGACCGCCGACATGTCGACCTCGTTGAAGGTGGTCAGCATCGCTGCGGTCGACTGCGCTTCCTTCAGCCGGCGCGCAATGGTCTGGCGCAGCTTGGTCATGCGCACGCGTTCTTCGCGCGAAGCATCGTCGCCGGAAGACGGCGCCCTGACCGCCACCGGAGCCGGGGCGGCCTTCGGAATTTCGGCCGGCTGCGACGGCGCGCCCTTGGAAATCGCGTCGAGCACATCGCCCTTCAGCACCTGGCCGCGCTTGCCCGAGCCAGAAACCTGGTCGACCGACAGATTGTTCTCGGCGATCAGCTTTGCGGCAGCTGGCGCCGGCGGCATGGTGCGCGGCTCGACCGGCCCGGCATCGCCGGCAATCTTGGCGGTCTCGGCCGCGGCCTGCTTGGTCGTATGTGCCGCGTCGGGGCTCGACGCCTGCGACACAGCTTGCGGCTTGGTCTCCTGCTTGGACGCCGGGGCGGCGGCAGCGCCTCCAGCCGAGATCGAACCGAGCAGCGCGCCGACGCCAACGGTCTCGCCTTCCTTGGCGGTGATCTCGCCCAGCGTGCCGGCGGCGGCGGCAGGCACCTCCACCGTCACCTTGTCGGTTTCGAGCTCGACCAGCGGCTCGTCGACGGCAATGGCATCGCCGACCTTCTTGAACCACTTGCCGATGGTCGCCTCGGTGACGGATTCGCCGAGAGTGGGAACGCGGATTTCGGTAGCCATTGTGCCTGTTCCGTTTCTTCTCTGTCTGTTCTATTCGCCGGGTTTGTTCTATTCGCCGAGCGCGTCTTCGAGCAGGGCGGCGAGCTGTGCCAGATGCTTCGACATCAGCCCGGTCGCCGGCGACGCCGCCGCCGGCCTGCCGGTGTAGCGCACCCGCTGATGCTTGGCGTCGATATGAGCCAGCACCCATTCCAGATACGGATCGATGAACGACCAGGCGCCCATATTCTTGGGCTCTTCCTGGCACCACACCATCTCCGCATTGCGGAAACGCGACAGCTCGGTGATCAGGGCCTTGGCCGGGAAGGGATAGAGCTGTTCGACGCGCAGCAGGTAGATGTCGTTGATGCCGCGCTTCTCGCGCTCCTCGTAGAGGTCATAATAGACCTTGCCCGAGCACAGCACGACGCGGCGGATCTTGGAATCCTTGGTGAGCTTGATCGCCTGGTTCTGCAGCAGCTGGGCATCGTCCCACAAAAGCCGGTGGAATGAGCTTTCGCCCGAAATCTCCGGCAGCGTCGATACCGCCCGCTTGTGGCGCAGCAGCGACTTCGGCGTCATCAGGATCAGCGGCTTGCGGAAGTCGCGCTTCAACTGCCGGCGCAATATGTGGAAGTAGTTCGCCGGCGTGGTGCAGTTGGCGACTTGCATATTGTCTTCGGCGCAAAGCTGCAGAAAGCGCTCGAGCCGGGCCGAAGAATGCTCTGGACCCTGGCCTTCATAGCCATGCGGCAGCAGGCAGACCAGGCCTGACATTCTGAGCCACTTGCGCTCGCCCGACGAGATGAACTGGTCGAACACCACCTGGGCGCCGTTGGCGAAATCGCCGAACTGCGCTTCCCAGAGCGTCAGCGCCTTCGGCTCGGCCAGGCTGTAGCCATATTCGAAGCCAAGCACCGCCTCTTCCGACAGCATCGAGTTGATGACTTCGTAGCCGGCCTGCGCCGCCGACAGATTGTTGAGCGGGATGTAGCGGGTCTCGTCCCGCTGGTCGTAGAGCACGGAATGGCGCTGCGAGAAGGTGCCGCGTTCGGAATCCTGGCCGGAGAGCCGGATCGGATTGCCGTCGAGCAGGATGGCGCCGAAGGCCAGCGCCTCGGCCGTCGACCAGTCGATGCCTTCGCCGGAGTCGATCGCCTGGCGGCGGTTTTCGAGGAAGCGGATGATGGTCTTGTGCGCCTCGAAACCCTTCGGCACCTCGGTCAGTTTCTTGCCGATGTCCTTCAGCACCTTGACCGGCACCGCGGTTTTCCCGCGGCGCTGTTCGTCCTGGTTGTCGGCGGTGCGCAGGCCGGACCAGGCACCGTCCAGCCAGTCGGCCTTGTTAGGCTTGTAGTGCTGGCCGACTTCCCATTCGGATTCCAGATGGGCGCGCCAGTCGGCCTTCATCTTGTCGAGTTCGGCCTGGCTGATGTGGCCCTCTGCGATCAGCCGCTCGCCATAGATCTGCACCGTCGTCTTGTGGTTGCGGATGTTGGCGTACATGATCGGCTGGGTGAAGGCTGGCTCGTCGCCCTCATTGTGGCCGAAGCGGCGATAGCAGAACATGTCCACCACCACCGGCTTGTGGAACTTCATGCGAAATTCGATCGCCACCTTGGTGGCATGCACCACCGCTTCCGGGTCGTCGCCATTGACGTGGAAGATCGGCGCCTCGATCATCTTGGCGACGTCGGACGGATAGGGCGACGAGCGCGAGAAGCGCGGATTGGTGGTGAAGCCGATCTGGTTGTTGATGATGAAATGCAGCGTGCCGGCGACGCGGTGGCCGCGCAACCCCGACAGGCCGAGGATTTCGGCAATCACACCTTGGCCGGCAAAGGCGGCATCGCCATGCAGAAGCAGCGGCAGCACCTTGGCGCGCTCTTCCAGCGGCACGATCTCCTCGCGGCTGCGGCCGAACAGATAGTCCTGCTTGGCGCGCGCCTTGCCCATCACAACCGGATCGACGATTTCCAGATGCGAGGGATTGGCGGTCAGCGACAGATGCACCTTGTTGCCGTCGAATTCGCGGTCCGACGAGGCGCCGAGATGGTACTTGACGTCGCCCGAGCCCTCGACCTCGTCAGGAGCGGCCGAGCCGCCCTTGAACTCGTGGAAGATGGCGCGGTGCGGCTTGGCCATCACCTGGGACAGCACGTTCAGCCGGCCGCGATGCGCCATGCCGAGCACGATCTCCTTCATGCCGAGCTGGCCGCCGCGCTTGATGATCTGCTCCAGCGCCGGGATCAGGCCTTCGCTACCATCGAGGCCGAAGCGCTTGGTACCCTTGTACTTGACATCGATGAACTGCTCGAAGCCTTCGGCCTCGACCAGCTTCTGCAGGATCGCTTTTTTTCCCGTAGCGGTGAAGGAAATCTCCTTGTCGGCACCCTCGATGCGCGCCTGGATCCAGGCCTTCTCCTCGGGATCGGAAATGTGCATGAACTCGACACCTAGCGTCGAGCAATAGGTGCGGGTCAGGATCTCCAGCATCTGCCGGATGGTGCCGAATTCGAGGCCGAGCACATTGTCGAGGAAGATCGGCCGGTCGTAGTCGGCTGCGGTAAAACCGTAATTTTCCGGCGACAGCTCGTTATAGTCCTCAAGCGGCTTGGCGATGCCGAGCGGGTCGAGATTGGCGTGCAGATGGCCGCGCATGCGGAAGGCGCGGATCATCATGATGGCGCGCACCGAATCGCGCGTCGCCTGATGCACGTCGGCATCCGATAGCACGACGCCATTGGTGACCGCCTTGTCCTTGACCTTCTTTTCCAGATGCTTCTCGACGATGCCCCAATTGCCGTCCAGCGCCGACACCAGTTCGCCATTGGCCTGCAGCGGCCAGGACGGCTTTGCCCAGGAAGCGCCCTTGGCGTTCTTGCGCACATCGCCGGCGTCGTCCTTCAGCCCGGCGAAGAAATCCTGCCATTCGGGGTTTACTGACTCTGGATCATCCTCATAGGAGGCATACAACGCGTCGATATAGTCGGCATTGCCGCCATACAGGAAAGAGGTGAGCGAAAATTGGTCGTTGGCCTGATCTTGTCTTGCCATTTTTGTCTGCGGAGCCTGGCTCCGTCTCCTTTTCAAAAGCGAATAGTGAGTAGCGAATAGCGAGTAGGGATTTTTTCCGGGTCGCGCCGTTACTCTCTTTTCCCTATTCGCTATTCACTACTCGCTACTCACTTAGCCTTTGATCGCCTCGACCAGGGTCGTGCCCAGACGCGCCGGCGATGGCGATACCTTGATGCCGGCCGATTCCATCGCCGCGATCTTGTCTTCCGCGCCGCCCTTGCCGCCGGAGATGACCGCGCCCGCATGGCCCATGGTGCGACCGGCCGGCGCGGTGCGCCCGGCGATGAAGCCGGCCATCGGTTTCCTGCGGCCGCGCTTGGCCTCGTCCTTGAGGAACTGCGCGGCGTCTTCCTCGGCCGAACCGCCGATCTCGCCGATCATGATGATCGACTTGGTCTCGTCGTCGGCGAGGAACATTTCGAGCATGTCGATGAACTCGGTGCCTTTGACGGGGTCGCCGCCGATACCGACGGCGGTGGTCTGGCCGAGGCCGACATTGGTGGTCTGGAACACTGCCTCATAGGTAAGCGTTCCCGAGCGCGAAACAACGCCGACCGAGCCCTTGCGGAAGATGTTGCCGGGCATGATACCGATCTTGCATTCGTCGGGGGTGAGCACGCCGGGGCAGTTCGGGCCGATCAGCCGCGAGGTCGAGCGGTCGAGCCGCGCCTTGACCCTGACCATGTCCATCACCGGAATGCCTTCGGTGATGCAGACGATCAGCGGGATCTCGGCTTCGATGGCTTCGAGGATGGCTTCGGCGGCGCCCGCCGGCGGCACATAGACCACCGAGGCATTGGCGCCGGTCTTTTCCTTGCCCTCGGCAACGGAAGCGAAGATCGGCAGGTTTTCGCCCTTGGCGCCGGTCCAGGTCTCGCCACCCTTCTTGGGATGGATGCCGCCGACCATCTTGGTGCCGTGATAGGCCAGCGCCTGCTCGGTGTGGAACGTGCCGGTCTTGCCGGTCAGGCCCTGAACCAGCACCTTGGTGTTCTTGTCGATGAGAATGGACATCGGAGCCCTTTTCTAAAAGCCGTTGATCGAGGAAGGCGAGACGCGCCGGTAGACGCCGCTCACCATGTCTTGCCAGCTGTCGCTGCCGGCAGGTTTGAAATGCAGTCGCATCCGGTAGGCATCGACATTGTCGAAAATATACGTCACGCGCGCTGAGCCGCGCGGCGATGACCGCTCCAGAACCAACTCATCGCCGTTCCATGCGCCTGTAGCCGGTGACATCGGCACAAAGCCCATCGAATCGAACTGGTACATGGTGACGACGTTGTTTTGCTGGTCGAAGCCGAACAAATTGTGCGAGCCGAACGAGATCGTGCCGTCGCGGCGCTGGCGGTAGCGCTGGACCACGAACAGGCCGCCGAACTGTGCCTCCGCCAGCACGTCCGACGTCGCCGGTCCGCCATCGGCCCACTGCGTTTCCGCCACCTCTTCCTCGCCGCGCCACGCGCCGACCAGTGCCTGCAGGCGCTGGTGATCGGCCGAGAGCGAGGAGAACGCGTTCATGGTCAGAGCCGCTTCAGGTCGCAGACGGTGAGGTCGCTCTTGGCGTTGCCGGTGTTGAGCGTCGTTGCCGGCTCGAACATCAGCACCACCGGCTCGGCGGTCAGCGAGCGCGGCCGGTGCTCGACGCCGCGCGGCACGATGATGAAATCACCCTCGCCGAGCTCGACCGGCCCGTCGCGGAAATCGATGGCAATCCTGCCCCGCAGGACGAGGAAGGCTTCGTCCTCATGCTCATGCGCATGCCAGTCGAAGGTCTCGCCGAACTTGGCAACCTTGGCCTGGCTGTCATTGACGTCGCCGGCGATATGCGGATCGAAGACCTTGGTGATCTTCGCGTCCGCCGCCTCGACGAGGTTTATCTTGCGCGGAGGCATTCGCCTTCAGCCCTTCACCGCCGCCACGATCTTCTTGGCTGCGTCGTCGAGATCGTCGGCCGACACGACGTTGAGGCCGCTGTCGTTGATGATCTTCTTGCCGAGTTCGGCGTTTGTGCCTTCGAGGCGCACCACCAGCGGCACTTCCAGGCCGACTTCCTTGACCGCGGCAATGACGCCCTCGGCAATGATGTCGCACTTCATGATGCCGCCGAAGATGTTGATCAAAATGCCTTTGACCGCCGGGTCCCTGGTGATGATCTTGAACGCTGCCGTCACTTTTTCCTTGGACGCACCGCCGCCGACATCGAGGAAGTTGGCGGGTTCCGCGCCATAGAGCTTGATGATGTCCATCGTCGCCATGGCGAGGCCGGCGCCATTGACCATGCAGCCGATATTGCCGTCGAGCGCGACATAGGCGAGGTCGTATTTCGACGCCTCGATCTCCTTCTCGTCCTCTTCGGTGGTGTCGCGCAGTTCCATCAGTTCGGGGTGGCGAAACAGCGCGTTGTTGTCGAACGACACCTTGGCGTCCAGCACGCGCAGGCGGCCGTTTTTCATCACGATCAGCGGGTTGACCTCGAGCAGGCTCATGTCCTTCTCGACAAAGGCCTTGTAGAGGATCGGGAACAGCGTGCCGGCATCCTTGGCGGCATCGCCGGTGAGGCCCAGCGCTTCCACCAATATGTCGACGTCGATGGTCGTCACGCCGGCCAGCGGATCGATGGCGCGGGTGATGATCTTTTCCGGTGTGTCGTGGGCGACGCCTTCAATGTCCATGCCGCCCTCGGTCGAGACGACGAAAGCGATGCGGCCGACCGAGCGGTCGACCAGGATCGACAGATAAAGCTCGCGCTCGATGTCGGCGCCGTCCTCGATATAAAGACGGTTGACCTGCTTGCCGGCGGGGCCGGTCTGCTTGGTCACCAGCGTGTGGCCGAGCATCTCATTGGCGTTGGCAACGACTTCGGCAACCGACTTAGCCAGCCGCACGCCGCCCTTTGCGTCGGGCGACAGTTCCTTGAACTTCCCCTTGCCGCGGCCACCGGCGTGGATCTGGCTCTTCACCACATAGAGCGGGCCGGGCAGCGCTTGTGCCGCGGCTTCCGCCTCGCTTGCCTTGAACACCGGCACGCCTTCGGCCACCGGCGCACCAAACGACTTCAGCAGCGCCTTGCCTTGATATTCATGGATGTTCATCTGGATGTCTCCGGATCGGCTGCTTTGGGGGATTACTTCGAGGCGAGGTGCGGGGCGATCTTGACGCAAGCCTCGGTCAGGCCCTGCACTGTCGCCACCGAAGCGTCGAACATCTTCTGCTCGGCCTTGTTGAGGTCGATCTCGATGATGCGCTCGACGCCGCCGGCGCCGATGACAACGGGAACGCCGACATAGGCGCCCTTGACGCCATACTGGCCCGAGAGATGCGCAGCACAAGGCAGCACGCGCTTCTTGTCCTTGAGATAGGATTCGGCCATCGAAATTGCGGAAGCCGCCGGCGCGTAGAAGGCCGAGCCGGTCTTCAAGAGGCCAACGATCTCGGCGCCGCCGTCACGGGTGCGCTGGACGATCTGGTCGAGCTTTTCCTTCGAGGTCCAGCCCATCTTGATGAGGTCCGGCAGCGGAATGCCCGACACCGTGGAATAGCGGATCATCGGCACCATGGAATCGCCGTGGCCACCGAGCACGAAGGCGGTGACGTCCTCGACCGAGACCTTGAACTCCTCGGCGAGGAAATAGCGGAAGCGCGCGCTGTCGAGCACGCCGGCCATGCCGACGACATGGGTCTTGGGCAGGCCCGAAAACTTCTGCAGCGCCCAGACCATGGCGTCGAGCGGGTTGGTGATGCAGATGACGAAGGCCTTGGGCGCGTATTTCTTCAGCCCGGCGCCGACCTGTTCCATGACCTTGAGGTTGATGCCGAGCAGATCGTCGCGGCTCATACCCGGCTTGCGCGGCACGCCGGCAGTGACGATGCAGACATCGGCGCCCTCGATCCCGGCATAATCATTGACCCCGGTCAGCCGGGAGTCAAAACCATCGACCGGCGAAGACTGCGCGATATCGAGCCCCTTGCCTTGCGGGATGCCTTCGGCAATATCGAACAGCACCACGTCGCCGAGGTCCTTGAGGCCGATCATGTGAGCGAGCGTGCCGCCGATCATGCCGGAGCCGATGAGCGCTATCTTGTTGCGTGCCATGTGAGGAAATTTTCCCTTTGTCTGTGACGACGCCCAAATCTCTGGCGATCTGGTTGACGGCGTCGAGGAAGAGGCCGGAATGCTGTGGTGTCAGCGGATTTCGCCGCATCCAGTAGCCCTGGTGGAAAATATATTCAATCGATTATTTTCGAGTGAATAATTTCAATCGGTTAGAAACATTGGGATTTACGTAAACGTCAAAATTTGTAAGCCGACTTGAGAGATTTTACACAATGAACGTGGAAATCAGAAGACTATATCCAGGCGATGACGCCCTTGTGAAGCGCATCGCCGAAGACGTGTTCGATGAACCGGTACGGGCCGACAGACTGTCCGCCTACCTCGCCTCCTCAGGTCATATGATGATTGTGGCACTGGCCGATGGCGTCGTCGTCGGCCAATGTGCTGCCGTCATCCACCGCCACCTGGACAAGGTCAGCGAACTCTACATCGACGAGGTCGGCGTCTCACCCGCCTACCAGCGCCATGGCATCGCGCGAAAGATGCTCGACGCCATGTTCGCGCTCGGCCGCGAGCAGGGATGCGGCGAAGCCTGGGTCGGCACCGAACCGGACAATGTGCCAGCGCGCGCGCTTTATGAATCGCGCAAGGAGGTGCATGGGCCGGCGGAGTCGTTTGTGATGTATGTGTACGAGCTTTAGGCGTCGGCGGGACAGCGCCCCCCCTCTGCCTTGCCAGGCATCTCCCCCACGAGGGGGGAGATCGGACGTCACGCGACCTTTCGCCAATCTCCAATGGCCGCATGAATGAGCGGAGCGCCGAAACCGCCAATCTCCCCCCGTGTGGGGGAGATGTCCGGCAGGACAGAGGGGGGCGCGAAGGATCACTACATAATGACCTCTTGGAACCCTCAGACCTGCGCTTCCGCGTTGTCCTTCTGCCGTTCCGCCCAGTCCTCCAGCCAGTCGCGGCTTTGCATCTCGATCAGCCGCGAGGCGGTGCGTTCGAATTCGAACACCTCGACGCCGCGCCTGGCCGTGTAAAGCTCAGGCGGGGGAGCCTCAGCGCTCACCACCAGCCGCGTGTGATGATCGTAGAGCGTGTCGATCAACAGGATGAAGCGCTTGGCCTCGTTGCGCTTGCCTTCGCCCAGCACCGGCACGTGATCGATGAAGACGGTCGAGAAGCGGCCGGCAATGGCCAGGAAATCGCGTGCGCCGAGCGGCTTTTCGCAGAGGTCGGCGAAGGAAAACCGCGCTGCATCCCCGGCGGCAGCCGGTATCCTCACTTGCCGCCCCTTGAGCGTCAGCGAGGTCTCGGCCGTCAGCGCTCCACGCGTCATCGCCTGCCAGGCCTCGTCGAGCACACGGTCGGCTTCGGCATCCGCCGGGGTGACATAAACCGGCGTGCGGGCGAGCTTTTCCAGCCTGTAGTCCTTGTCGGCATCAAGCGTCAGCACATGGGCGTGGCGCTCGAGAATGCTGATGAAGGGCAGGAAAAGCTGGCGGTTCAGCCCGTCGCGATAAAGGTCCTGCGGCGCGACATTCGAGGTGGCGACCAGAACCACGCCATTGGCGAACAGCGCCGAAAACAGCCGCGACAGGACCATCGCATCGGCAATGTCGGTGACCGAAAACTCATCGAAGCACAGCACCCAGGCCTGTTCGGCAAGCTGAAGCGCGACCGGCGGGATCGGGTCGTCCTCCTTGACGTCGCCGTTCTTGCGCGCCTGCCGGTGCTTCTGGATGCGGTCCTGCACATCGGCCATGAAGTCGTTGAAATGAACGCGGCGCTTGCGCCTGACCGGCAACAACTCGAAGAACATATCCATCAGCATGGTCTTGCCGCGACCGACGCCGCCATGAATGTAGAGGCCCTTGACGACCTCGCGCGTCTCGCGCTTGCGGGCAAACAGCCAGCCGAGCGCGCTCGACTTGTGCGCCAGCCGCTTGACCGAGATCTCGTCGGTCAGCCGGTCGAGCGCGGCGGCAATGCGCTCCTGCGCCGCATCGCGCTCGATGGCGCCGGTTGCGACCAGATGGTTGTAGCGCTGCCTGACGGTCGCATGGGTCTGGAGGCCGTCACGCAGATGCATCGGTCACGTCGCTGTCTAGGGATAGGCAGCCTATCTTGTAAGCGATATCGGCAAGCCGTTGGTAGTCTGGCCGTCGAATTTCGAACCGCCCGAGGAATAGAGCCGCGCCAGCGTGCCGCCATTCTCGTCATAGAGCGTCAGCTGCTTGCCGGCGACGTTCCACGATTTGATGCCGTCGATGGGCGGCGGGCAATGCAGCGGCCCGGCGCGGAAGCCGGCGCCGAATTTGGTCTGCGGCGTCGCCACCTTGCAGCTCTGTCCGGACACGCTGGCGTTCCAAACGCCGGCAACGCTCGCAGCGGTAAGGTCGGAGGCTCCGGCCGGCGCCGATCCGTCCGGCGGCAGCGAGGCGACCTGCGCGCCTGCCGGCGCGGTCGGGAATTGCGATGGGTCGGTGGTGCCCGGCGCTGCCGGGGGCGGCAGTTGGCTTCCGCTCACCGTGCCGGCGGGCGCGGGCTGCAGCGGGGCGGGCTGCTGGTCATCCATCGATGAAAAACGCGAGGTCGAACAGCCGCTCGCAACGAGCGCTGCCAGCGATACGGCCATCAGCCCGCTTCTCGAAAAAATCATTCCAACCTCCGTCGGATCCGGCTGGGGGGAAGCCGTCCGCACAATCTCACCCCTCACCAAGATGGAGAAGGTGGCGAAATTTCAACCCGATATGGTTAAAATAGGGTTTGCACCACGAATTGTTGTAAATTTGTCGCAAAATGGCTGGCGGACAAAAGGCATGTCTTCGCTCTAGCGCGGTTCCAACCGGTACATTGGTTGCGAAAGCGGCACCGGAGCCCGCGGCAGGTCGGCGCATCGGCGGTCGAGCGCAAATGCCGGCGCAAAACTGACTGAAGCGCTTGAGGCGCAAGGCCTGGGTGAGCGGTTTCGCGCCTTCCGTCCGGGCGAGCTTTGGGACGTTCCCGAGATCGAGCGCGGCTGAAGTCTGCATTTGGCCGTTTACGGCACTGCCGTTTTAGCCGATGGTCTATCGCAACAGGGGGAACAGATGAAATCAATCTTGGCAGTTTTGATCGCGCTGGTAATTTCGACGCCGGCCGCTTTCGCGGGTGAAATCACCGATCGCGCCGCTGAAGCCGAAAAGGCACTGCAGGCGGGTGATGGTGCCGGCGCGCTGGACAAATTCCGCAGCGCCGAGGACGCTCTGTGGCAAGCGATGCCGCTTGGCGTGCAAAATGTGAAGCACATCATGTCGGCCAGCGGGTTCGGGGCCTACGCCGAGCGCCCGAACCATGTCTACAAGCCGGGCGAAGAGATTGTGCTTTATATGGAGCCGGTCGGTTACGGCTACGGCTCGGATGGGCTCGGCAACAACCAGATCGCGCTTTACGTTGACCTTACCGTGCTTTCCCAGTCGGGCGAGAAGCTGGGAACCGTCGAAAAGCTTGGCCGGGTCCAGCTCGCCTCGCGCTCGCATAACCGAGAGATGTTCTTCAAATTAAACGTCTCCCTGGATGGCGTTCCCCCCGGCAAATACCGCGCGGATTTCCTCATGCACGACGAGAACTCGCAAAAGACGGCGCCTTTCACGACCGACTTCGAGATTGCCGAATAGCGCGCCCAGTCGGAAAGAGCCTCGCGGCAACGGAACCAGAGCGCCGCAGATGCGTTCTTAAGCCGGCTGCAGGCCAGTCAATTTGCGAGGCATTGTCCATGATCAAATGGATCATCATTCTTCTCATCGTTGCTGCCGCCGCCAGCCTGCTCGGCATGCCGGCGCTGGCCGGTGCCGCCGCCACCGGCGCGCGCGTGCTGATCGGCATCGTTCTCGTCATCTTCCTGCTGATCGTGCTCGGCGTTTTCGCGGTAACCTAAACGCAGCCCACACTGGTAATTCCCGCCCGTTTCCGCCATATAGCGGCGAAACGTACAGGAATTACCTCAGATCATGGCAGGCACTGCCCCCTTCGCCAAGATGAACGGCATCGGCAACGAAATCATCGTCGCCGACATGCGTGGCCGTGCCGATAGGGTCACGGCGGCGTCGGCTGTCGCGCTGAACGCCGATGCGGCGACTAGGTTCGACCAGATCATGGCGATCCACGATTCGCGCACGCCGGGCACCGCGTTTTACATCGACATTTTGAATTCCGACGGCTCGGGCGCGCAGGCCTGCGGCAACGGCATGCGCTGTGTCGTCCAGGCGCTGGCCGCCGAAACCGGCCAGAAGACTTTCACCTTCGAGACCCGCGCCGGCATCCTCAACGCCGTCGAACATGCCGACGGCACCATCTCGGTCGACATGGGCACTCCGCGCTTTGGCTGGCAGGACATTCCGCTGGCCGAGGAATTCCGCGACACCCGCATGATCGAGTTGCAGATCGGCCCCATCGACGCGCCGGTGCTCCATTCGCCTTCGGCTCTCTCGATGGGCAACCCGCACGCCATCTTCTGGGTCGAAAACGATGTCTGGTCCTACGAACTCGAGCGTTTCGGCCCGCTGCTCGAAAACCATCCGATCTTCCCCGAGCGCGCCAACATCACCATCGCCCAGGTAACGTCGCCGGAGACGATGATCATCCGCACCTGGGAGCGCGGCGCCGGCCTGACCAAGGCTTGCGGCTCGGCCGCTTGCGCTTCCGTCGTCGCCGCTGCCCGCACCCGGCGCACCGGCCGCAGCGTTACGCTGATGACGCCCGGCGGCGGCTCGCTGCATGTGGAATGGCGCGACGACGACCACGTCATCCTGACCGGTGCCGCTGAATGGGAGTTTTCCGGCAATTTCGATCCGTCGACCGGCACCTGGGCCCGCGACACCGAAAGCGCTGCCTGATGTCTGCACTTGCCGATACCAAAGGCCCCAACTCCCAAGGCATAGACGTCGTCACCTTCGGCTGCCGTCTCAACACCTATGAATCCGAGGTGATGCGCCGCGAGGCCGAAAGCGCAGGTCTCGGCGCGCTCAAAGGCGGCGCGATCATCTTCAACACCTGCGCCGTCACTTCGGAAGCGGTGCGCCAGGCCAGGCAGTCGATCAGAAAGGCCCGCCGCGAAAATCCGGCGGCGCGCATCATCGTCACCGGCTGCGCCGCGCAAACCGAACCGCAGAATTTTGCCGCCATGGACGAGGTCGACCTCGTGCTTGGCAATGAGGAGAAGCTGAAGGCCAACTCCTACCGCGCGCTGCCGGATTTCGGCGTCAACGACAGCGAGAAGGCGCGCGTCAACGACATTTTCTCGGTGCGCGAGACCGCCGGCCACATGGTCGACGCCATTGAGGGCCGGGCACGTGCTTTCGTCCAGGTGCAGAACGGCTGCGACCATCGCTGCACCTTCTGCATCATCCCCTATGGCCGCGGCAATTCACGCTCGGTTCCGATGGGCGCCGTGGTCGAGCAGGTCAAGCGTCTGGCCGGCAACGGCTATGCCGAGATCGTGCTGACCGGCGTCGACATGACCTCTTTCGGCGCCGACCTGCCGGGCGCGCCGAAGCTGGGAAAGCTGGTGAAGACCATCCTGAAGCAGGTGCCTGATGTGAAGCGGCTGCGGCTGTCCTCCATCGATTCGATCGAAGCCGACGATGATCTGCTCGACGCCATCGCCACCGAACCCAGGCTGATGCCGCATCTGCATCTGTCGCTGCAATCGGGTGACGACATGATCCTGAAGCGCATGAAGCGCAGGCATTTGCGCGACCAGTCGATCCGCTTCTGCGAGGATGTGCGCAAGCTGCGCCCCGAAATCGTCTTCGGCGCCGACATCATCGCCGGCTTCCCGACCGAGACCGAAGAAATGTTTCAGAATTCGATAAAGATCGTCGAGGAATGTGGGCTGACGCACCTGCATGTCTTCCCGTTTTCGCCGCGCGAAGGCACGCCCGCCGCGCGCATGCCGCAGGTCCGCCGCGAATTGGTCAAGCAGCGCGCGGCCCAGCTGCGCGCCGCTGGTGAGGCTGCGTATCGCCGCCATCTGTCGTCGCTTCCCGGAACGCGCCAAACGATCCTTATCGAGCGCGACGGCGTCGGCCGCACCGAAGGGTTCACGCTTGCCGGGCTCGGCACAGGCGCGCCGGGCGAGATCGTCGAGGCAGACATCACCGGCCATGACGGCGTGCGCCTGATAGCGGCCCCGCTCACTGCCCGCGCCGCCTGAGACGATTGAAGCATGGCCGGTTTTTTCAAGAACATATTTTCGTTCGGCAAGAAGGAAGTCGTCGAGGAGCGCATCGACGAAACCGCTCCCCTGCCGCCGATCAAATGGGATGCGCTTGAGGCGCTGAAGCCGGCGGCCGAGCAGGTCGTTCCGGAGTTCTTGAAGCGCGAGGAGCCCGAGCCGCCGACGCCCCACCCTCCCCTCGATGGGGAGGGTCGCCACGAAGTGGCGGGGAGGGGTGAGAGCGCCGACGCCGACGCCACTCACCCCCACCCCCAAGCTTCGCTTGGGGCCTCCCCCATCGAGGGGGAGGTAAAGCCTGCGCCGCAGTCGGCGCCAGAAGAACCGAAGCCCGAACCCACGCCGACCATCCCGCCCGCGCCGGAACCGGTCGTCCCATCCGAGCCGGAACCGTTGCCGGAGCCCGCGCCGGTAGAAGAACCGCAGCCTGAGCCGGAGATACCCGAGCCGCCTGCACCGGAAGAAGTTCCTGCGCCGCCAGCCGTTCCGGAGCCGGCTCCCGAGCCGCAGCCCCAAGAAGTGCCGCCGGCGCCGGCCGAGCCGGAGATCGAACCATCGCGTCCGGAACCGCAGCTGGAGCCCGCTCCCGTCGAAGTGCCGACGCCTGCCGAGACTCCCGCAGAACCGGCCGCCCCGATCGAAGTGCCGCAACCGTCCGCGCCTCCCGCACAGCCTACCTCAGAGGTCAGCGCCGCCCCTCATCCGCCTGCCGGCACCTTCTCCCCGTATAGCCACGGGGAGAAGGACGAGGCGACCCACCCTCCCCTCGATGGGGAGGGTCGACGCGAAGCGGCGCGGTGGGGTGACAGCGCTGACGCCAGCGCAAATCACCCCCACCCCCAAGCTTCGCTTGGGACCTCCCCCATCGAGGGGGAGGTAAAGCGCACTCCGGTCGAAGCCACACCCGCGCCGGTCGAAGTCCGGGCTGCCACGGCAGGGGTTGCGCCCATGCCTGAACCGGGTTTTCCGCCGACACCACAGCCGACACCGTCAGTCGGCAAAGTCACCGTCACCAAAAAGGTCGAGCAGAAAGCCGAGCCGCAAAAGGCGCCCGAACCGGCGCCGCGACGCTCCTGGTTCCAGCGCATGCGCGACGGGCTTGCCCGCTCCTCGAAAGAACTCACCGGCAACATTGCCGGCGTCTTCACCAAGCGAAAGCTCGATGAAGAGACGCTACAGGACCTCGAAGACGTGCTGATCCGCGCCGATCTCGGCATGGAAACAGCCTTGCGCGTCACCGATGCGCTCGCCGCCAGCCGCTATGGCAAGGATGTCTCCGACGCGGATGTCCGCACCATCATGGCGGCCGAGGTGGAGAAGGTGCTGGCCCATGTCGCCATGCCGCTGGAGCTCGACCTCTCGCACAAGCCCCATGTCATTCTGGTGGTCGGCGTCAACGGCACCGGCAAGACCACGACCATCGGCAAGCTCGCCGCCAAACTGACCGATGGTGGCCTGTCGGTGATGCTGGCCGCCGGCGACACGTTTCGCGCTGCAGCCATCGAGCAGCTGAAGATCTGGGGCGAGAGGACGAAGTCGCCGGTCATCGCCTCGAAGATAGGCGCGGATGCCGCCGGCCTCGCCTACGACGCTTTCGAACGCGCCAAGGAGGCCGGCTCCGACGTGCTGATCATCGACACCGCCGGCCGGCTGCAAAACAAGACCGAACTGATGGCGGAGCTGGAAAAGATCGTGCGCGTGCTGGGCAAGCTCGATCCGGAAGCGCCGCATACCGTGCTGCAGACGGTCGACGCCACCACCGGCCAGAATGCGCTCAATCAGGTCGAGATCTTCCGCAATGTCGCCGGCGTCAACGGCCTGGTGATGACCAAGCTGGACGGCACGGCGCGCGGCGGTATTCTGGTCGCGATCGCGGCAAAGCACAAACTGCCGGTCTACTTCATCGGCGTCGGCGAACAGGTCGACGATCTCGAACCATTCTCGGCCAGCGAATTCGCCAGGGCGATCGCGGGCGTAGCGTAAAAAGCACGATCCCGAAGAGCTGCAGGCTTTTTTGGACAAGATCATGCGTCAGAAGGAAGTCATGAACCCTCCCATCCTCGAACGCGACCCGTCCGACCCGCGAAAGAAGAAAGAAAGCGTCAATCCGCTGCTCAAGCTGGTGCTGGAACTCGGGCCGCTGATGGTGTTCTTCTTCGCCAATGCACGCGGCGCCTGGCTGGTGCAGAAATTTCCTGTCCTGGCCGAATTCGGCGGGCCGATCTTCGTCGCCACCGGCCTGTTCATGGCGGCGACGGCGATCGCGCTGATCGCCTCCTGGCTGCTGCTGCGCACCTTGCCGATCATGCCGATGGTCTCGGGCGTCGTCGTCTTCATCTTCGGCGCGCTGACGCTCTATCTGCAGGACGACGTGTTCATCAAGATGAAGCCGACCATCGTCAACACCCTGTTCGGCGGCGTGCTGCTCGGCGGTCTGTATTTCGGCCGATCGCTGCTCGGCTATGTCTTCGATTCGGCCTTTCGCCTCGATGCCGAAGGCTGGCGCAAGCTGACTTTCCGCTGGGGCCTGTTCTTCCTGTTCCTGGCTCTTGCCAATGAAGTGGTGTGGCGGAATTTTTCCACCGACTTCTGGGTTACCTTCAAGGTCTGGGGCATCATGCCGATCACCCTGTTGTTCACCTTCAGCCAGATGCCGCTGATCCTGCACCATTCGATCGAGGATAAGACCGAGAAGGTGGAAGAAGCCGGCAAGTAGAGCAATTCCAGGAAAAGTGTGAAGCGGTTTTCCGTCCGGAATTGCGTCCGAATAAACGGAGACGGCCATGGAATTCGTTACCACGCGCGATGAACTGAGGGCGATCTACAAAACGCCGCGGCCGACCGACGCATCGATGCGCAAGGAGCTCAAGGCGCTTGACGGCCACTGCCGCTCCTTCATCGG
Source organism: Mesorhizobium sp. M0761 (assembly GCF_040320205.1). NCBI lineage: Bacteria > Pseudomonadati > Pseudomonadota > Alphaproteobacteria > Hyphomicrobiales > Phyllobacteriaceae > Mesorhizobium > Mesorhizobium sp. M0761. The sequence goes on along the minus strand of NZ_JAMYPF010000022.1, from coordinate 42,754 downwards.
CAAGAGCCCTTTCGTGCTGATCGGTTCTTCCGACGGCGCCGGCAATGCCGACGTGACGCCGAAAGGCGACAGACCGGGCTTTGCCCTTGTCCTCGACGACAGGACCATCGCCATTCCCGACCGGCCCGGCAACAACCGGCTGGACACGCTGGAAAACATCCTGCTCAACCCTTCGGTCGGGCTGCTTTTTCTCATCCCCGGCATGAACGAGACGCTGCGCATCAATGGCGACGCCCGCATAACCGTCGATGCCGGTTTGCGCGAGCGCCTCACCGTCGACGGCAAGCAACCGCAAAGCGTCGTCGTGGTGAGCGTCAAGGCCGCTTACATGCACTGCGCCAAGGCCTTCATGCGCTCCGAATTGTGGAAGCCGGACAGCTGGCACGACCGCGCGACGTTGCCGACGCTCGGTCAGATCCTGTCCGATCAGATGGCGCATGCCGAAACTGCCGACGATTTCGACCGCTCGCTGGACGAAGCCTACAGCAAGACCCTGTGGTAGATTTCGGGTACGATTCGCCATTGCGGTCCTTTGCCGGTTTTCGCTAGCCCTGTTTGCCCTTGATCGAACTCCTCGCCATCTCCGGCAGCCTGCGCGCCGCCTCGACCAATTCGGCGCTGCTGGCGGCGCTGTCCGCGAACGCGCCTTCGGATTGCCGCGTAACTGTCTATGACGGGCTCGGCCTGCTGCCGATCTTCAACCCGGATGACGAAGGCGAGCGCACACCGGCTGAGGCCATGCGGCTGATCGAGGCCGTCACCAGCGCCGACGGCATCATCCTCTCCTGCCCCGAATATGCCCATGGCGTGCCCGGCGGCATGAAAAACGCGCTCGACTGGCTGGTCTCGCGCGACGCCGCAGTCGCCAAGCCCGCCATGCTGGCCCACGCCTCCGCGCGCTCGCTCTACGCCCGCGCCGCGCTGGCCGAGATCATGCGCACCATGTCGTTCGCGCTTTGTGAGAATGCGGTTCTGGAGATTGCCTTGCTCGGCAAGAAACCGCCGGAGATAGAAGCGATCCTAGGAGAGGACGAGAACCTGCGGGCCATGCGCGAAGCGGTGCAGGTTTTCGCGAGTTTTATACGCGCAAACGTTGCCTCGTCATCCTAGGGCGGAGCAAGGAGCGAAGCGACGCGGCGCAGACCCTAGGATGACGAACGAAAGGGTGCGGCGCACCCCAACGTGCCGCAGTGCTACCCCTTCCGCAACGTCTCGACATCGGTCACACCGACATACCAGTCGCGCGCGTTGACCTCTTCGAACACCACCCAGACGTCGTCATTGCTAAGCCCGGTGGCGTCCATGATGGCCGCCGTGACCTTTTTGGCAATGTCGGCCTTCTTGCCAGCGGGATCAGCGGCGATCACTTCCTTGACGATGCGGATGTTGACGAATGGCATGATGTCCTCCCTTGAATTGTGTCTGATACCGCCGCGCCGCGGCTCCGAAATCCGCTCCGGCGAACCGCTTGGCGGTGGTTCCGGCGGCCGCAGCGCAACAGGCGCCGCCGGCAGGCGCAGAAACGCCATCAAGGCCGCCAGAGAAGCGTTTGCAGCAGCCTCAATACGTCTTCGCCCCGTTCACCATCAGCCGCACCATGTAGAGCGACGTGGTGCCGGCGATGTAGAGGCAGTTCAGCTTGTTGCCGCCGAACACGCAATTGGCGGTCACTTCCGGCACCTTGACCTTGCCGATCAGCGTGCCGTCGGGATCGTAGCAATGGATGCCGTCGGCGGCACTGGTCCAGATGCGGCCGGCCTCGTCGAGCCGGAAGCCGTCGAATAGGCCGGCCGTGCAGTCAGCGAACACCTTCCCGCCCGAGACCTTCTTGCCGTGCTTGCCGACGTTGAAGACCCGCATATGCGCGGGGTTCTGCGCGCCATGGGTGCGGCCGGTGTCGACGACATAGAGCTGGCTTTCATCCAGTGAAAAGGCAAGCCCGTTCGGCCGGACCATGTCGGTGATGACGGCCTCGACCTCGCCCGTATCCGGATCGACCCGGTAGACATTGCAAGCGCCGATCTCGCTTTCGGCCTTGTCGCCCTCATAGTCGGTGTCGATGCCGTAGCTCGGATCGGTGAACCAGATCGAGCCGTCGGATTTCACGACCGCGTCATTGGGCGAATTCAGCCGCTTGCCTTTCCATTCGGCCGCGATGGTGGTGACGGAACCGTCATGCTCGGTGCGGCTGACGCGGCGGCCGGAATGCTCGCACGTCACCAGTCGGCCCTGGCGGTCGACGGTGTTGCCGTTGGAATTGCCGGAGGGCTGACGGAAGACGCTGACATTGCCGTCGGTCTCGTCATAGCGCAGCATGCGGTTGTTGGGGATGTCGGACCAGACGACATAGCGGCCGGCGGCGAACCAGGCCGGCCCTTCCGCCCACTGACATCCGGTAAACAGCTTTTCCACCTGGGCGTTGCCGTTGAACAGCCGCGCGAAACGTGGATCGAGAATTTCGTAATAGTCTGCGGTCGCCATGCATTTCCTCCGGGCATCACGTGACCCGCGGATCAAGCCAGCCTGCGGGCGCGATGGCAAGGTGGCGCAGGCGCAATTGTAAGACAAAAGGTGCCCGGCCGGCATGGCCCGCCAGCCTGCCCGGCCGTTTATGGTGCTGTTAGCGCTGTATTAACCTGCTATGCGCCCTGCGCAATGGTGCATTGCAACATCTTCTTTTTGCATCGCACCATTCCTATGTCATGTTGCGAACGACCAAGGGAGGAACAAATTCACCGCTGATATGCGGTACGAAAGGACCCTTGCTATGGCTTTTGACAACCTCTTCTCCCGCGCGCGCACCTCGATGGCCAAGCGCCGCCACTACAACCGCCTCGTCGCGGAAATCGAAAACCTGACGAGCCGCGATCTGGCCGACCTGCGCGCCGACCGCTCGGAAATGCTCTACCAGGTCCACAGGCAGATCTACGGCTGAGCATTTCAGACGTCAGCAGGGCACCGCCCCTCACCCGGATTGCCAAACCGAATTGCATGAGCAATTCGGGCAATCCGACCTCTCCCCTCGGGGAGAGGAGCTAGCCTGTAACGATGCTTCCCTCTTCTCCCTCACGGGGAGGAGGGGGCGCGTAGCGGCCCGATGAGGGGGCATGGCGCCAACGTCAGCCCGGTGCCGCGAGCGCCTTTTCAATCTGCGGCAACAGAACATCCCTCGCCGACTCCCCTGTCAGCGGCCCGACATGCTTGTAGGCAATCTTGCCGTCCTTGCCGATGACGAAGGTTTCCGGCACGCCGTAGACGCCCCAGTCGATGGCCGTGCGGCCGGCCTGGTCGACACCTATCGCCTGGAACGGATTGCCGAGATCACCAAGGAACCGGCGCGCGTTTTGCGCTTGGTCCTTGTAGTTTAGCGCGGCCATGACGAAGCGCTTGTCCTGCGACAGCGCCAGGAGCACCGGATGCTCTTCCCGGCACGGCGCGCACCACGATGCAAAGATGTTGACCAGCGTTACCTTGCCGGCGAAGGCTTTTGAATCCAGCCCGGGCAGGTTTGATCCTTCCAGCGCCGGCAGGTTGGTCTGCGGCGCCGGCAGGCCGATCAGCGCCGACGGCACTGCCGCCTCATCGCGTCCCGACAAAAGCTGCGACAGGAACAATCCGGCGAGGCCGAGAAAAACCAGCAGCGGCATCAGCACGATCAGGCGGCGGCGCGGCGACGCCGGCGTTTCGCTTTCCGTGCTCATGGCTTGCTGGCCCCGGTGCCGGTCCCAGTGCTGGCCCCCATACCGGCTTTGTCCGAGCGACGCCGCACGCCGGCCGCTTCGAGGTCTGCCAGTTCGCGCTTGCGGGTCCGCTGGTCGAGCAGGATCCAGCCGATCAGCCCGGCCAGCACGATCGCCGTGATGCCATAGGCGGCCGCGACATAGAGTGCGTGTGCACTCATGCGCTTCGCTCCCCTTCCACCGTCACTTCGTCGTGCTCGATCATGGCCTTCCCATGGCTTTGCGGCTTTCTTAGCTTTGCGGCTGGGGCTTCGCAATTGATCGTCGCGCCGCAGCGGTCATATCAGTCCGTTCCATGCCGCAGCGCCAGTGCTGCCGCCACCGGACCCAGCACGGCAAGAAACAGCGTCAGCGCGGCAAGAATGAGGAAGGGCTGCAGGAACGGATCAGGATCGGCCACCGCGCCGTAGCTCGCCGACACCCCGAAGATCAGCACCGGGATCGTCAGCGGCAGCACCAGCACCGAGATCAGCAGCCCGCCACGCGGCAGCGCCACCGCCACCGCCGCCCCGACCGCGCCGATGAAAGTGATCGCCGGCGTGCCGACCAGCAGCGTGAGCGCGGTGGCGCCGATGCTGAGCGGCTCCATGTTCATGAACAGGCTCAGCAGAGGTGCCGCAACCACCAGCGGCAGAACGCTGCCCGCCCAATGCGCCAGGCACTTCACCAGCACCGTCAACGCCAGCATGTGGCGGTCATTGCCCAGCACCAGAAGATCGAGCGAACCGTCTTCGCGATCGGCCTGAAACAGCCGGTCGAGGCCGAGCAGGCAGGCGAGCAGAGCGCCGATCCAAAGGATCGCCGGACCGATGCGGGCGAGCAGCTTCAGGTCCGGTCCGACACCGAAGGGGATGGTGACGATGACGGCGAGGAAGAAGATGACGCCGGTGAGCGCTCCGCCGCCGGCGCGGACGGAGAGGCGGATGTCGCGCAGGAAGAGGGCTAGCATTGCCAAGCCGCGCCTGCGGTTTGATCGCCATCTTGCCGAAGGTGGCGTTCCTTCACACCCCCCTCTGTCCTCCCGGACATCTCCCCCGCAAGGGGGGAGATTGGCAGCTCCACTGCTGACGCCTCTTTTTCAATGCCGGTGATTGGCGAAAGCCGGCATGACATCTGATCTCCCCCCCTGCGGGGGAGATGCCCGGCAGGGCAGAGGGGGGTGGGCGGGAATGCCGGCATCACCCTGTTGCTCCCATCCTCAATTCCTTCGCCCCATCCAATCCCAGCGGCAGGTGCGTCGCCGCGACAATAATCCCGCCCTCCGCGCAATGCCTCGTCATCAGCCCCGCAAACCGCGCCTCCGAAGCCTTGTCCAGCCCGGCCGTCGGCTCATCCAGCAGCCACAGCGGCTTATGACTGACCAGCAATTTCGCAATTGCCGCGCGCCGCCTTTGCCCGGTCGACAGATAGCCGAAAGGCAGATGGCCGATGCCGCCGAGACCAACCGTCTCCAGCGCCTCTCCGACACCCAACTGCCCATCGCCGTTGAAATCGCGCCAGAAGCGCAGATCCTCCGCCACGCTGAGCGCCGTCTTCATTGCATTGAGGTGGCCGAGATAGTGGACCGCCGAAGCGATCGTCGGAAACGTCTCGCCGCCGCCCTCGATGCGCACGTCGCCTTGCACCTTCCGCAGCAGCCCGGCGATGACCCTGAGCAGCGTCGATTTGCCCGAACCGTTCGGCCCGGTGACGACCAGCACCTGGCCCTTGTCGAGCGCAAACCCGATGCCGGAAAAGACCGTCTCGCCGCCGCGTTCGCCACCCAGATTTTCGGCAATCAGCCGCATGCCTGCCCGTCCCGAAAACTTTACCGCGCGATAGCTGCCGCATCGCACAAATTTGCTCCGCAACTGTCTAGAACTATTCCAGAAAATTCTCTATATGCGGGACATCCGTGCCAGCGGTCGGCACGGGAACAGAATTTGCGCCGAACCAGCGCACGCGCCGCCTTGAACGGCTCGGGTTGGCTGGGAACGGACAGCGGAAATGGCCGTACCCGCACCTTTGCGCGTGATTGCATGCCCATCGGCGTCCGTTCCCTTTCAGGCTGAACAGACAAGGACGGACCGCACGTGTCAAAATCCCTCGACAGTTTCAATTGCCGCCGCACCCTCACCGTGGGTGGCGCGGACTATGTCTATTACAATCTGGTCGAGGCCGAGAGGAACGGCCTCACCGGCATTGCCCAGCTGCCTTATTCGATGAAGGTGCTGCTGGAAAACCTTTTGCGCAATGAAGACGGCCGCTCCGTCACCAAGGACTCTATCCAGGCTGTTGCCGGCTGGCTGACCGACAAGGGCACCGCCGGCGTCGAGATCGCCTATCGCCCGGCGCGTGTCCTGATGCAGGATTTCACCGGCGTCCCGGCGGTGGTCGACCTTGCCGCCATGCGCGACGGCCTCAAGGCGCTCGGCGGCGATCCGCAGAAGATCAATCCGCTGGTGCCGGTCGACCTCGTCATCGACCACTCCGTCATCGTCGACGAATTCGGCACGCCACTGGCCTTTGCCAGGAATGTCGAGCTCGAATATGAGCGCAACGAAGAGCGCTATAAATTCCTGAAATGGGGCCAGCAGGCGTTCCGCAATTTTCGCGTCGTGCCGCCCGGCACCGGCATCTGCCATCAGGTCAACCTCGAATATCTCGGTCAGGTCGTCTGGACCAACACGGAAGACGGCGAAACGACCGCCTATCCCGACACCTGCGTCGGCACCGATTCGCACACCACTATGATCAACGGCCTTGGCGTGCTCGGCTGGGGCGTCGGCGGTATCGAGGCCGAGGCGGCGATGCTCGGCCAGCCGGTTTCCATGCTGTTGCCCGAAGTCATCGGCTTCCGCCTTACCGGCAAGCTCAGGGAGGGCATCACCGCCACCGACCTGGTGCTGACCGTCACCCAGATGCTGCGCAAGAAGGGCGTCGTCGGCAAGTTCGTCGAGTTCTTCGGCCCGGGCCTGTCCAACATGACGCTGGCCGACCGCGCCACCATCGGCAACATGGCGCCCGAATATGGCGCCACCTGCGGCTTCTTCCCGGTCGACGGCGAGACCATCCGCTATCTCACAATGTCGGGCCGCGAGGAAAGCCGCATCGCCCTGGTCGAGGCCTATTCCAAGGCGCAAGGCATGTGGCGTGACGCCGGCTCGGCCGACCCTGTCTTCACTGACCTGCTCGAACTCGAGCTCGACAGCGTCGTGCCGTCGATGGCAGGTCCCAAGCGCCCCGAAGGCCGCGTTCCGCTCGAAGGCATTCCGGCCGGCTTCGCAAAGGCGATGGAGACCGAGTACAAGAAGGCTGCCGAAATCCACAAGCGCTATGCCGTCGAAGGCACCGAGCATGATCTCGGCCATGGCGATGTCGTCATTGCCGCCATCACGTCCTGCACCAACACCTCCAACCCGAGCGTGCTGATCGGCGCCGGCCTCTTGGCGCGCAACGCCAACCGGCTCGGCCTCAAGCAGAAGCCGTGGGTGAAGACCTCGCTGGCGCCGGGCAGCCAGGTGGTCGCCGAATATCTGGAAAAGTCCGGCCTGCAGAAGGAGCTCGACCAGATCGGCTTCAACCTGGTTGGTTTCGGCTGCACCACCTGCATCGGCAATTCCGGCCCGCTGCCGGCGCCGATCTCCAAGACCATCAACGATAAGGGCCTGATCGCCGCCGCGGTGCTCTCCGGCAACCGCAACTTCGAAGGCCGTGTTTCACCTGACGTGCAGGCGAACTATCTGGCGTCGCCGCCGCTGGTGGTAGCCCATGCTTTGGCCGGCACCGTCACCAAGGACCTGACCACCGAGCCACTCGGCGAAGGCCGCGACGGCAAGCCGGTCTATCTCAGGGATATCTGGCCGAGTTCGGCCGAGATCCAGGAGTTCATCGAGAAGAACGTCACACGTGAGCTGTTCGCCCGCAAATATGCCGACGTCTTCAAGGGCGACGAATACTGGCAGAACGTCAAGGCGCCGGAAGGCCAGACCTATGCCTGGGACGACAACTCGACCTATGTGCAGAACCCGCCCTATTTCGCCGGCATGACCTCCGGTTTCGGCAAGATCGGCGACATCAAGGGCGCGCGCGTGCTCGGCCTGTTCGGCGACAAGATCACCACCGATCACATCTCACCGGCGGGTTCGATCAAGGCCGCTTCCCCGGCCGGCAAATACCTCACCGACCATGGCGTCGGCGTTGCCGACTTCAACCAGTACGGCACAAGGCGCGGCAACCATGAGGTGATGATGCGCGGCACCTTCGCCAACATCCGCATCCGCAACCACATGCTGGGCGAGAACGGCCGCGAGGGCGGCTACACCATCCACTACCCGTCGAAGGAAGAGGAATCGATCTACGACGCGGCGATGAGATACAAAAAGGAAGGCGTGCCGCTGGTCATCTTCGCCGGCGTCGAATACGGCAACGGCTCCTCGCGCGACTGGGCAGCTAAAGGAACGAATCTCCTCGGTGTCCGTGCCGTCATCGCCCAGTCCTTCGAGCGCATCCATCGCTCCAACCTGGTCGGCATGGGCGTCATCCCCTTCGTCTTCGAGGAAGGCACCTCATGGGCCTCGCTCAACCTCAAGGGTGACGAGCTGGTCGAGATCGACGGCATAAGCACCATCAAGCCACGCCAGACGATGATCGCCAAGGTGACCTATGGCGACGGCACCGTGAAGAACGTGCCGATCATCTGCCGCATCGATACGCTGGACGAACTCGACTACTTCAAGAATGGCGGCATTTTGCAATACGTGCTGCGCGATCTGGCCGCGTAGCGGCCAGGGCTTAGGCAGTAGGGATTGGGCGGTAGCGGGGAACGACATCCCCTACTCGCTACTCCCTACTCCCTACTCCCAGTCTTTCCAAAGCATTGCCCGACCCGATCGAAGCCCCGCCCTGTACGACAGGAGTAAAAACCGGCTGGGCTCAGCAAGATCTGCCCCACGCTCCTGATGCCATGCTCCCGATCGAACCGGGCGGTGAAGTGCTCCCCCTGTGATGCCATACCCATGGTTGCGGCAGCAAAAATTTCACCGCAACGTGACTTCCCGTTGACTGTCGCTTCTGCCACAAATCTGGGCAACCAGAACAAGGCCGGCGTCACCGGCGGGAATCGGAACGATCATGGCACCTCGACAACCTCTGCGGCTTGCGGCTTTTGCGCTGGCCTTCTCGGCGCTTGCCGGGACCGGGTTCGCCGAGGAATCGGGAACGACCCAGACCGACAAACCGCAGATTGACAGGCCCTTGGGCGTGGTCGAGCTGTTCACCAGCCAGGGCTGCAATTCCTGCCCGCCGGCGGACGCTTTCTTTGCCGAGCTGGCGGCCAAGGACAACGTCGTCGCGCTCGCCTACCACGTCAATTACTGGGACTATCTCGGCTGGCAGGACACGCTGAGCAGCAAGGACAATACCGACCGGCAATATGACTATATGCGCGCCTTCGGCACCCGCTCCGTCTACACGCCGCAAGCCGTCATCAATGGTCGCAGCCATGTCAACGGCGCCAGCCGCAAGGAGGTCGACGGCGCGCTTGCCCGCATGGAGAAATCCGGTGAAGGCATGCGGGTCAGCGTCAAGGTCAGCCGCACCAGCGATCGCGTCATGATCGATGCCGGCGACGCCGGTAGCGGCCCGAGCGACGCCCATGTCGTCATCGTCTATTTCGAACCACCGCAGACGGTGACCATCGCCAAGGGCGAGAACACCGGCCGCAGCATGACCTACTGGAACGCCGTCACCGGCATCCAGACCGCCGGCATGTGGCACGGCAAGGCGCAGCGCTACGAATTGCCGATGACCGAGATCGCCAAGAAAGGCGGCTGCGCCGTGCTGCTGCAATCGGTTGGCAAGGACGGCCTGCCGGGGCCTATTCTGGGCGCGGCGTTTATTCACAAGCCTTAAGAGGCTGGTCCATACCTTTTGATATCGGCGGGACAGCACCCCCCTCTGGCCTGCCGGCCATCTCCCCCGCAAGGAGGGAGATTGGCAGCTTCGCCACATCCGCCATCCTGTCCCACGTTTGAGATTGGCGAAAGCAAACGCGAAATCTGATCTCCACCCTTGCGGGGAGATGTCCGGCAGGACAGAGGGGGGTGTGAAGGATCACGACGACAAGTGTCTGGCGCCGCCCAACAAAAAAACCGACGTCAGCTTGCTTCTGACGTCGGTCATTTAGGCTTTGGGATCGTCGCACCCGGTCTCTCCCTGAGGAAAGTCCGAGGTTGGTTCGATCCGACGCAGACCCGTGGGCGGGGGGCTTGGGGTTTACGAGCCGGTGCCGGACCGAACCGTCTCAGGCAACGCCGGTAAATTCGTCGGACATTGGGGCATGAGCGCGGATAAAAAAGGGCGGAAATGTGGCGAGGCATCACCAATTCAAACACCGCGTTTTATAAAAGTGACTGGACGTTGCGAAAACAGCGCGGTCCCGGGATGGTTAGCCGGGCCTTGCAATTCCACGGCGAACACGCCAACTTCTGCAAGCGAGATTCATTTTCAAAGGGATCGCGGGATGACCGATCGCAGCGGTGGGACGGAGGATGGGGACGCATCCGCAATATTGATCCCGCTGCACGAGGCGCGACGCGAACGCCTCGACCAGCCGGTCCGTTTCGACCGGCGTGAACTCGATGAGATCCTGAGGCTGTACGGACGCATGGTCGCCGCCAACGAATGGCGCGACTATGCCATCGATCATCTGTCTGATCGGGCTGTGTTTTCAGTCTTCCGCCGGGCCAGCGAAGTGCCGCTGTTCCAGATCGTCAAGGATCCGAAACTGGCGCGCCGGCAAGGCGCCTTCGCCGTCATCGCCGCCGGCGGCCGAATCCTCAAGCGCGGCCAGGAACTCGGTCGCGTGCTCAACGTCTTCGATGCTAAGCTGAAGATTGTCCAGGCCTAATTGAGAATTGGGGAATTGAAGAACTGAAGAATTGAAGAATTGAAAAAAGAGGATGTAACGGTCGAAGTACCGCCGGGTTTGTTCTCAGCTATTCGGATCCTCAATTCTTCAGTTCTCTTCAGTTCTCCTCAATTCCCCTCCTCAGGCTCTCACGAAACTTCCGCTCCGGCAGCGAATGCGGATCGGGCGGAACCGTTACGCCGCCATTCAGCGACAGCTGCATGAACACCGTGTCAAGCCAGCGCCCATGCTTGTAGCCCGAGCCTTCCAGGCGACCGGAATGGCGAAAGCCGAGCTTTTCATGCAGCCGCACCGAGGCGCTGTCTGCATGGCCGTCGCCGATCACCGCGACGATCTGGCGAAAGCCCGCCATACGGCAGGCTTCAATCAGCGCCTGCATCAGCAGCAGCCCGACGCCCTGGCCCTTCGCATCAGGCGCGACATAGACGGAATCCTCTACGATGAAGCGGTAGGCCGGGCGCGGCCGGAACGCGCCGGCATAGGCGTAGCCGAGCAGCGCGCCATCTCGTTCCGCCACCAGATAGGGAAATCCCCCCGCCATCAGGCTGTCGAAGCGCCCACCCATCTCAGTGCGGCTGGGCGGCTCCAGCTCATAGCTCGCGGTGCCATGCGTCACGGCATCGCCGTAGATCTCGGTGATTCGGCCGAGGTCGCCTTCCAAGGCCGCGCGGATGGAAATAGTGCTCATGATTTATGCAGACGATTCATCTGCCTCCATGACAGCAAAGGCCGGCACAAAAGAAAAGGGCGGCCGTTGGCCGCCCTCTTGATATCAGCTGGTCCAGTGGCCTGATGGGAAGACCGCCTAGCGGCGATCGCCCATGAACTGCAGCAGGAACATGAACAGGTTGATGAAGTCGAGATATAGCCTCAACGCGCCCATGATCGCCTTGCGGCCGGCAACGTCGGCCTGATCGCCTTCGTAGTACATTTCCTTGATGGTCTGCGTGTCATAGGCGGTGAGCCCGGCGAAGATCAGCACGCCGATCGCCGAGATGGCGAAGCCGAGCGCCGACGACTGCAGGAAAATGTTGATCAGCATGGCGATCACCAGGCCGACCACGCCCATGACCAGGAACGAGCCGAAGGCCGAAAGGTCGCGCTTGGTCGTGTAGCCGTAGAGCGACAGCGCGCCGAAGGCGGCCGCCGTGGCGAAGAAGGTCTGGGTGATCGACGCGCCGGTGTAGACCAGGAAGATGGTCGACAGCGACAGGCCGACCAGGCCCGAATAGACCCAGAAGGTGGTTTGCGCCGCGGCCACGCTCATCGACTGGATCCTGAACGACAGGAAGAAGACGGCGGCGAGCGGAGCCAGGATGACCACCCAGCGGAAGGCGCTGGCATAGATCAGCGTGCCGAAAGCGGTCAGCTGTCCGTCGCCGGTGACGGCGAGCTGGAAAGCGCCCCAGGCGGCGACGCCGGTGATGAGGAGGCCAAGCCCCATCAAATTGTAGACCTTGAGCATGTAAGTGCGCAGGCCTTGGTCAATGTCGGCGCGCGCGCCCGGCACGGCCGAAGTCTGGTAGTTGCGAATGGGCTCAGCCATTGGAATCCTCTGTTGCTTCTGCCCCGTACGGTGTCAGGCCCTTTCGGACCTGGGCGCCGCTGGCGGGGCTCCAGCATGCCTGTGGCGAAATATGATGGTTCTTGACGTCAAGAACAAGACCGTAACGGGCTGCAACGCTTGGTGAATCTCCGGAAGCCGGTTTTCTTGGGCTTCCATGACTGCACATTACCAAGATTTAATCGGAAACGGCAGATTCGGCCAACCTTGCCGTTTGGGGCCTAGAGGTCGCGCAGCACCGGCGCCGCCTTGTGCCCGAGCACCCGCCAGGTGCCGGCAAGGCCGATGCCGACCGTGATCACCAGCGCAAACACCAAGGTCGCCACTGCCACCTCCGGCATGAAATGCGACGGCAACGTCATGATGCGGGCAACGATGTACCAGGCGGCGATGCCGCCGGCAGCCAACGCAAACACCGCGGTGGCCAGGCCGATCAGCATGTATTCCAGCGAAAACGCCGCGATCAGCGTGCGCCTCGTGGCGCCCAGCGTCTTCAGCACCACGGCATCGTGGATGCGGGCGCGATTTCCCGCGGCGAGCGCGCCGGCCAGCACCAGCACCGAAGCGATAAGCGCCACGCCGGCCGCGGCCCGGATCGCCGTGCCGAGCTGGCCGACCAGCCGATTGATGACATCGAGCGCGTCCTTGACCCGAACTGTCGTCACCGCCGGGAAGGCGCGGGTGACGGCGTTGAGCAGGCGGGCATCCTCTGCTGCCGTGGCATCCTTTTCGGTCAGCGTCGCCAGCCAGCCATGGGGCGCGCCTGCAAAAGTGTTGGGCGAGAACACCATGACGAAGTTGATGCCCATCGTCTCCCATTGCACCTCTCGGAAATTGGCGATCCTGGCCGTCACATTGCGTCCGAGCACATTGACGGTGACGGTATCGCCGAGCTTCAGGCCGAGCGCCTTGCCTTCATCGTTGGAGAACGAGACCAGCGGTTCGCCGCTGTAGTTCTCCGGCCACCAGCTGCCCTCGGTCAATGTCGCATTGGCCGGTTGTTTGGCGTCGTAGGTCAGGCCGCGATCGCCGCGCAGCACCCATGCGCCTTCCGATGGCACATTGGCCTTGTCGACACTAACGCCGTTCAGCGCCATCACCCGGCCGCGCAGCATCGGCACCTTGACCAGCGTTCCCTTCGGCGCCTCTTTGCCGATCAGTGTCGAGAAGGCATCGACCTCGCTATTCTGGATGTCGACGAAGAAGAAATTCGGCGCCCGTTCCGGCAGACTGCCGGAGATCTGCTGCCTGAGATTGCCGTCGATCAGCGCCAGCGTCACCAAAAGCGTTAGCCCGAGGCCCAGCGACAGCACGACGGACGGCGTCAGCGCGCCGGGACGGTGGATGTTGCCGATGGCGAGCCTGAGCGCGACCGAGCGCGCACGCGGGCTTTTGCGCGCCACCCACTGCACCAGCGCACCGACCAGGCGCAACACCAGAAAGGCAAAGACCGTCGCGCCGACGAAGATCAAGGCGATGCGCCGGTCGCCGGAAAACAGGATGGCGAGCGCCGCCAAAGCGAGCGCGATGCCGACCGCCGTGGCAAGATAGGGCAGGCGTGGAAAGCCGCGGCCCTCAAAACCCATTTCGCGAAACAGCGCGGTCGCCGGCACATCGCGGGCGCGGCCGAGCGGCAACAGCGCGAAGGCAAGCGTCACCAGCAGCCCGAACAGCGCGGCAAGAGCCAGCACACCGGGATAGAAGCCGCCTTTAGCCGGCACCGGAATGACCGACTGGAGCGCAGCGCTGGCAGCAAACGGCATGGCGGCGCCGAGGATGAGGCCAAGCGCGATGCCGAGGCCGGCGATCATCAGGATCTGCACGAGATAGACGGTGAAGACGAAGCCGCCCGAGGCGCCAAGGCTCTTGAAGGTGGCGATGACGCCGCGCTTGCCGTCGATATAGGCGCGCACCGCATTGGCAACGCCGACGCCACCGACGACCAGCGCCGTCAGCCCGACCAGCGTCAGGAATTGCGAGAAGCGCTCGATGTTGGAGGACAGCGCCGGCGCGGCGTTCGAGCGGGTGCGGATCGACCAGCCGGCTTCGGGGAAATCGCTCGCCGCCCGATCCTGGATGGCCTTGAGATCGGCCTCGCTGGCGCCGGCCGGCAGCCGAACCTTGTAGGCATTCTCGACCAGGCTGCCTGGCTGGATCAGACCAGAGGCGGCGAGCCCTTGCATCGAAACCATCAGCCGCGGCGCGAAGCCGAAACCGTCCGACACCGCATCCGGTTCGCTCACCAGCCTGGCCCGCAATTCGAATGTCGCGCTGCCGACCTTCAGCCGGTCACCGATCTCCACATTCAGCCGGTCGAACAACAGGTCGGGCGCGGCGGCGCCAAAGACGCCTGATTTCTCGCCGAACAAATCCTCTCTGCCAAGCTGCGGCGCGGTCTCGAGCGCGCCATAGAGCGGATAGGCGTCGTCGACGGCCTTGGCCTCAACCAACGCCTGGTCGGAGCCGTCATCCAGCCGCGCCATCGAGCGCATATTGGCGCTGTGCGACACAGTGCCGAGGCGGTCGAGGAAGGTGCTTTCGGCTGGCGTCGCATCGCGCTGGTTGAGCTGGAAGCGCAAGTCGCCGCCAAGCAGCGTCTGGCCCTGGTCTGCAACGCCTGCGGTGATCGCCTGCGCCACCGAATTGACCCCGCCGATTGCAGCGACGCCGAGCGCAATGCAGGCAAGGAAGATCAGGAAACCCGACAACCCGCCGCGCATCTCGCGCAGCGAGAAGCGGAACGCGAGCTTCAGCGTCTGCGACAGTGGCATCAGGCCGGCACCTTGACCTGCGCTACCGGCGCATCCTCGATGCGGCCCGAGCGCATCGACACCTGGCGCGAGCAGCGCGCCGCAAGGGCCGGATCGTGCGTGACCAGCACCAAGGTCATGCCGCGCTCGGCCGCCTTGGCGAACAAAAGGTCGGCAACCTGCCGCCCCGTCGCCTGGTCGAGATTGCCGGTCGGCTCGTCGGCGATGAGAATGCGCGGCGACGGCGCCAGCGCGCGGGCGATCGCCACGCGCTGCTGTTCGCCGCCGGACAGCTCGCCCGGATAGTGGGTGACGCGGTCGCTCAAGCCCACCGCTGCCAGCTCGCGCGCCGCGACACCGAACGGATCGGCATGGCCGGCCAGTTCCAGCGGCACCGCGACATTTTCGAGCGCCGTCATGTTGGGAATGAGATGGAACGACTGGAAGACGATGCCGATGTTTCGGCCCCGAAACGATGCGACCTCGTCCTCGCTTTTGCCGTTCAGCAATTCGCCGGCGATCCGCACCGTCCCCGAATCGACCTGCTCCAGCCCGGCCAGCACCATCAGCAAGGTCGACTTGCCGGACCCCGAAGGGCCGACGATGCCGGTCGCCTCGCCGCGCGTCACGTCCAGGCTGACGCGTTTCAGCACATGCACTGAGGAAGCGCCTTGGCCAAGGGTCAGGGATACGTCTTTCAGCTCGATGACGGCTTCTGTCACAATTAAAGCGTCCTATATCAGGATGAAGGCTCTGCTTGCCGGAAGCCGTCGCCGGAAGAATTCCTCGGGTATATGGGGGCTGCCACATGTCTTTCAAACGCTTGAATGCCGCAGGGCTCGTCCTTTTCGTCACCCTTTGCGGCGCCATTTCGTCTGTGCGCGCCGAGACGTTCACCATCGTCGGCTTCGGCGACAGCCTGATGGCCGGTTTCGGCCTCGGGCCTGGCGATGGCTTTACCGACAAATTGCAAGCTGCGCTGCGCGCCAAAGGCCATGACGTCACCGTCGCCAACGCCGGCGTTTCAGGCGACACCTCGAGCGGCGGCTTGGCGCGGCTTGACTGGTCGGTGCCGGATGGGACAAGGCTGGTTATCCTCGAACTCGGCGCCAACGACATGCTGCGCGGCGTCTCGCCCAGCATTACGGAAAAGAACCTGGACGACATGCTGGCGAAGCTGAAAGCGCGCAAGATCGCGGTGCTTTTGGCCGGCATGCGCGCCGCTCCCAATCTCGGCGCCGACTACCAGAACGCCTTCGATGCGATCTACCCAAAGCTGGCCGCGAAATACGATGTGCCGCTCTATCCGTTTTTTCTCGATGGCGTCGCCGGGCAGTCCGGCCTGCAGTTGGAGGATGGCCTGCATCCCAATCCGAAGGGCGTCGCAGCGATGGTCGAGCGCATCATGCCCGCCGTGGAGAAGGCGATTGCGGCAGTTGAGGGTGGCGGTTGAACGCCGGCCTGACGAGAATAACGCGGCGTTCGCCTCGCGCGAACTTTGAAACAAAAGACCGGGCTGCCGATGACCCGAGTCATCCATGCTGCGCTCGAAGAGCATATGCAGCATCTGGGTAATGCAAGCGCCGAGGCGGCACGGCAATAGTGCTTATTCATCGCTTGGAGGCGCCTGTTCGTAAAAATGCCTGCAACCAACAAACCACTTGCCCCGTTTGACTATCGATGATTCGCTAGGGGCACAGTTCGATTCGAGGAAGGGAGGCTCACCATGCCGCGTCTTTTCACCGCCCTCGAAATACCCCGTGACGCCGCTCTTTCGCTGTCCCTGCTCAGGGGCGGCCTGCCCGGAGCCCGCTGGATCGATGTCGAAAACTACCATCTGACGCTGCGCTTCATCGGCGACGTTGAAGGCCATATCGCCGACGAAATCGCCAACGCGCTCGACCGGGTGCACCGCCCATCCTTCTCGCTCACCCTGTCCGGAGTTGGCGCTTTCGGCCAGAAGAAGCCGCACGCCGTCTGGGCCGGCGTCTTCGCCTCGCCCGACCTTTCGGCGCTGCAGAGCGAAATCGACCGCATCTGCCAGCGGCTCGGCCTGCCCGCCGACCCGCGCAAGTTCACCCCGCATGTTACGCTGGCACGCTTGCGCAATTCGAGCCCGCTCGACGTCGCCCAGTACCTGTCGGCGCGCGGCAATTTTGCGACGCTACCGTTTCGCGTCGGCCGCTTCGTGCTGATGTCGTCGCGCGATTCGGTCGGCGGCGGTCCCTACATTGTCGAGGAGGCGTGGCCGCTCTCCGGCGTCGACGCCCGCGCCACCAATCTCGTCGCCAGCGCCTCCGACGCTTCGCGGATCATGCGGTAGACCGAAGCGAACGCTTCGGCCCCGTCATAATAGGGATCCGGCACGTCGCGGGTTTTGCCCTGCGCAAACTCTGCCAAGAGATGAATACGTTCCCGCGCACCGGCCGGCGCCAACGCCTTGAGGTCGCGGACATTTTGCCGATCCATGCCGAGGATCAGGTCGAAGCGCGAAAAATCCTCCGGCCTGACCTTGCGTGCCCGCTGCCCTGATATGTCGAGGCCGTGGCGGGCCGCAATCGCGATCGAGCGCGGGTCGGGCGCTTCGCCGAGGTTCCAGCCGCCGGTCGCCGCAGAGTCCAGCACAATATCGTCCAGCACCATGTCGCGGCCGCGCTCCGCCAGCACGGCGCGAAACACGCCTTCGGCCAGGGGTGAACGGCAGATGTTGCCGAGGCAGACGAAGAGTATGGAATTTATCGGCTTTACGCTCATTCGATATGCGCCGTTCGTGCATTTGGAAGCCCAAAACGCAAAGGACTTTTGGGCGACTTGCATTATGGTGAGGGTCGATATCTGGGATAGCACGGGAAATCATCATGAAGAGAGAGAAACTCAGCAAGGACGCCATCGCCGCCGCACTGGCCGAACTGCCTGGCTGGTCGCAGGCAGCCGATGGCGCCTCCATCAAGCGCAGCTTTGTCTTCAAGAATTTTTCCGAAGCCTTCACCTTCATGACCCGCGTCGCGCTGGCCGCCGAGAAGATGGACCATCATCCCGACTGGTCGAACGTCTACAAGACTGTCGACGTGACGCTCAACACCCATGATGCCGGCGGTGTCACCGCGCTCGACATCGCGCTGGCCAAGAAGATGAATGGGTATGCAGGCGGCTGAACGCTGGGGCGGCAACGCCAAATCGGCGCCATCCTCTTGCAGTGGACCGGGACTTTCACCACATTTTCCGTGGCGGCCGCGCGCAACGCGTAGCGCGACGGCCGGCAAGGAGAGGATTGATGGCGCAGCAGCCCGGTTTTGATTTCTTCGGCTTCGGCAGCAAGCTCGGCGACGAGAGTGAAGTGCGCGCCAAATTCTGGCGCACGGCCAAGAAGGCCGCCCGGCAGATTCCGTTCATGGAAGAGGTCGTCGCCGGCTATTACTGCGCGCTCGACAGGAAGACGCCTTTGCGTGCCAAGGGCATATTGCTGGCAGCGCTTGGCTATTTCGTGCTGCCGGTCGATGTCATCCCCGATTTCGTCTTCGGCCTCGGCTTCACCGACGACATCGCCGTGCTGACCGCCGCGATCACCGCCGTAAGCGCCCATATCACCCCTGCGCACCGCAAGGCCGCCAAGGAGGCGATCGCCGACAAGAGCTGAATCGGCGGTCGCGTTGGCAACTGGGTTCAGAAGAAATCCTCCGCTCAAACAGGACGATAGCGGCTTGGCTTCGGGTTCCGCTGCGGCCGTTCAAAAAGTCAAACTCTTGCCGCTTTCGTGGCCTCCAAGTCGCCGCAGGGACATTGCGAAAGCCGTTTTTTCAAGAAGCGGCGCGGAAATGGCGGTGGTTTCCATGGGTGAATGTCCTTTTCCGAGGGAAATTCACCGTTTGGTAACCCAGATTAAATCAAAATGAAGCGACGGGCAGGACGCCAAGCCGGCCTGCCCCGCACCATTTGGAATACGGGAAAAGCGATGCGCGGATTGATTGCACTAGTCTCGAGCCTGGTCCTGGTGGCCTTTGCCGCGCCGGCGCTGGCGCAGCAGGCGACCAAGATCGGCCAGCACAATGCCTGGGGCACCTACAGCTACCAGGCGCAGGGCGGCAAGGTCTGCTATGTGCTCACCGTGCCGACCGACAAGCAGCCGCCGACGCTCGATCACGGCGACATGTTCTTCTTCGTCAGCCAGCGGCCGGGCCAGCAAGTGTCCTACGAGCCGCAATTCATCGCCGGCTACACATTCCAGGAAGGCTCCAAGGCCACCGTCACCATCGACAAGAAGACGTTCTCGATGTTCACCCGCGGCAAGTCGGCCTGGGTCGAGAACGCCGCCGAAGAGCCGGTGCTGATCGCCGCCATGAAGACCGGCACCGACATGAAGGTCTCGGCGAAGTCCGGCCGCGGCAATCCGACGACCTATGTGTTTTCGCTGAAAGGCATCTCGGCCGCGCTGACGTCGATCGCCAAGTGCAAGTAGGCTAGCGCGGTTCCCGCCGCATGACTCTCGCCACAACCTGTGCTATGCGCCGCGCTTCTTTTCGGCACGATGGATGAAATCGGCCGCAATTCGCTTATATTGGCGCTGATATGACCCTTTCCTTCGATCTCACCACTGAGGGCGCACGCGACGCGTTGCGCGCTCGCGCCACGCCCGAGAAGCCGTCGCTGATCGGCCTGACCCGGGCCGAGCTCGGTGAAGCCATTGTCAGTGCCGGCATCGTGCCCGAGCGCCAGGCGAAAATGCGCGCCCAGCAGCTCTGGCACTGGATGTATGTGCGCGGCGTCTCCGATTTTGCCGGCATGTTCAACATCTCCAAGGATCTGCGCGCCGAACTCGACAAGCATTTTACCGTCGCCCGGCCCGAAATCGTCGAGGAGCAGATTTCCTCCGACGGCACGCGCAAGTGGCTGTTCCGCTTTCCGCCGCGCGGCGCCGGCCGTCCGGTCGAGATCGAGACCGTCTACATCCCCGAAGAAGGCCGCGGCACGCTCTGCATCTCCTCGCAGGTCGGCTGCACGCTGACCTGTTCGTTCTGCCACACCGGCACACAGAAGCTGGTGCGCAATTTGACGGCGGAAGAGATCCTGGCGCAATTGCTCACCGCCCGCGACCGGCTCGGCGATTTCCCCGACCGCGACACACCCGACGGCGCCATCGTCCCTGCCGAGGGCAGAAAAGTCTCCAACGTCGTCATGATGGGCATGGGCGAGCCGCTCTACAATTTCGAGGCGGTGAAGAAGGCGCTGCTGATTGCCTCCGACGGCGACGGACTGTCGCTGTCGAAGCGCCGCATTACGCTCTCGACCTCCGGCGTGGTGCCCGAGATCTTCCGCACCGGCGAGGAGATAGGGGTCATGCTGGCGATCTCGCTGCACGCCACCAATGACGATCTGCGCGACCTGCTTGTGCCGATCAACAAGAAGTATCCGCTGAAGGAACTGATCGAGGCCTGCCGCGCCTATCCCGGCCTGTCCAACGCCAAGCGCATCACCTTCGAATATGTGATGCTGAAGGACGTCAACGATTCCATCGAGGACGCCAAGGGGCTGATCAAGCTGCTCAAAGGCATTCCAGCCAAGATCAATCTGATCCCGTTCAACCCGTGGCCGGGCACCAACTACCAGTGCTCGGACTGGGAGACGATCGAGAAATTTGCCGACTACATCAACAATGCCGGCTATGCCTCGCCGATCCGCACGCCGCGCGGCCGCGACATCCTGGCCGCCTGCGGGCAGCTCAAATCCGACTCCGAACGCATGCGCAAGGTCGACCGCCTGGCGCTGGAAGCCATGATGATTGCGGGGCATGGCGAGGCGTGAGCCGCCTCTTCGCCTATATCCTCCGTTTCGCTGTCATCCTGTTCGGCTATGTCGTCGCCTCATTGGCGGCGAGCGCCTTTCTCAACGTGCTGTTCCTGGCTTCCGTCGGTTATAAGCCGGACGATGCGCACCCGATGATGGCCACGGCGCTCCATTTTTCGATTCCGTTCGTGGCGCTGTTTGTCGCCTATTTCGCTTTCATACCGGCGGTGGTCGCAATCCTGATCTCCGAGGTCCTCAGCCGCCGCGACTGGCTGTTCTATGCACTCGCGGGCGGCGTCGTGGCCGCGGCCTTCCTCGGCTTCGTTCATCAGAACGTGGATTTCGACGTCACCAAACCGCACGCCATCGCCGCGGTGATCGGCTGCGGCACGGTCGGCGGCATCTTCTACTGGCTAAGCGCCGGCCGCTGGGCCGGAAGCTGGTGGCAGGCCGCTACTTCGCCTGAGCGGTCAGGATCTTGAGCGCGAAGGCCGAAAACACCCCGGCAAAGAGGTAGTCGACCACCCGCGTCACCCGCGGGCTGGCCTTCATCGCCGCCGAGAACCTTTCCGCGGCAAACACCATCGGCGCCGTCACCGGGATCGACAGCACGATGAACATGAGGCCGAGGGAGAACAGTTTTCCCGGCGCGTTCGGATCGTGAGCCGAGACGAACTGCGGCAGAAACGTCATGAAGAACAGGATGATCTTCGGGTTGAGCAAATTGACGCCGATTCCGGCGGCCCAGCTGCGGAACAGCGAAATCTGCGGCCCGTTCTTCTTCTGCGGTGAAAACGCCGAGCCCTTGGTCATCGCCTGCCAGGCCAGGAACACCAGATAGGCGGCGCCGAAGACTTTCAGCACCAGGAAGGCCATTGGCGAGGCGACGATCAGCGCCGAGATGCCGACCGCCACCAAAGTTGTGTGGATCAGCGTTCCGAACAGAGCACCCGCCAGCGAGGCAAAGCCGGCGGCGCGGCCCTGGCTCAGCGTGCGCGAGACGAACAGCGTCATATCCGGCCCCGGCGTGATCGCCAGGATCATGGTGGCGATGGCGAACTGGACCAGCGTGGTGGTGTCGGGAATGAAGGACATCGGTGGGCCCCGGCGAATGATCGTCGGTCTATAACGCAGCCTCCCCGCTCACGCCAGCAACTGACTGGCGTGGCATCTGGTCCAGCGGCTGCGGCGGCCGGCGCCCGTTCATCCCTTGCGCTGGCCGGAAATGCCGTGATACCTCGCCCGCGAAACTCATCGCGCGGAACCGCCAAAATGTCCTCAGCAATGCCCAAGACAAAAGACGTCAAGAAGGTCGTGCTCGCCTATTCCGGCGGTCTCGACACCTCCATCATCCTGAAATGGCTGCAGACCGAGCTCGGCGCCGAAGTCGTCACCTTCACCGCCGATCTCGGCCAGGGCGGCGAATTGGAGCCGGCGCGCAAGAAGGCCGAGATGATGGGCATCAAGGACATCCGCGTCGTCGATGTGCGCGAGGAATTCGTCGCCGACTTCGTCTTCCCGATGTTTCGCGCCAATGCCGTCTATGAAGGCACCTACCTGCTCGGCACCTCGATCGCCCGGCCGCTGATCTCCAAACACCTGGTCGAGATCGCCCAGGAGGTCGGCGCCGATGCTATTGCGCATGGCGCCACCGGCAAGGGCAACGACCAGGTCCGTTTCGAGCTTTCCGCCTATGCGCTGAACCCCGACATCAAGGTCATCGCGCCGTGGCGGGACTGGTCGTTCAAGTCGCGCACCGACCTGATCAACTTCGCCGAGCAGCACCAGATCCCGGTGGCGAAGGACAAAAGAGGCGAGGCGCCCTTCTCGGTCGACGCCAACCTCCTGCACTCGTCCTCCGAGGGCAAAGTGCTGGAAGACCCGTGGAGCGAGCCGCCGGAATTCGTCCATCAGCGCACCGTCTCGCCGATGGACGCGCCGAACAAGGTCACCGAGATCGAGATCGAATTTTTGAAGGGCGATCCGATTGCGCTGAACGGCAAGAAACTGTCGCCGGCCGCCATGCTGACGGCGCTTAACGATCTCGGCCGCGACAATGGCGTCGGCCGGTTAGACCTGGTCGAGAACCGCTTCGTCGGCATGAAATCGCGCGGCGTCTACGAGACCCCCGGCGGCACCATCCTGATCGTCGCCCACCGCGCCATCGAATCGATCACGCTCGACAGGGGTGCAGGCCACCTCAAGGACGAGTTCATGCCGCGCTACGCCGAGCTGATCTACAACGGCTTCTGGTTCTCGCCCGAGCGGCTGATGCTACAGGCGATGATCGACAAGAGCCAGGAGGACGTCGAAGGCACGGTGCGCCTGAAACTCTACAAGGGCAATGTCATGGTCACCGGCCGCAAATCCAAGAAGACGCTCTATTCCGACGCGCTGGTCACCTTCGAGGATGACCGCGGCGCCTACGACCAGAAGGACGCCGCCGGCTTCATCCGCCTCAACGCGCTGCGGCTGAGGACGCTGGCCGCGCGCAACCGCAAGGGTTGAGCCCAACTACTATTCCAGGAAAACCCGGCGGAGATGCCTGGTTTTATTTGCGCCCAACTATTGCAAAAGACGTACCCGCCTTTTAATGCTTGATATTTGCGCAGCCGTATCTAGCCTCTCATCATGATCGATGGGGGCATTTGACAATGAAGCCGTGGTTTTTAGTGTTGCCTGCAATGGCCGCCATGCTTGCCGGTTGCCAAACCGGACAGGAGCAAGTGAGTGAGTATCCCAAGGCGGCGTACGAGCGCTGCATCATCAAGGTGGCCATATCGAACATATCGGCCAAACACGAGATCGCCGCTTTCATGGGCGTTTCCCTGGAACGCATGCCGCCTTTGCTATGCCGGCGCCTTGTCGATGCCATGAAGAGCGGCCGGCTGACCTTCTCCGACATAAACCGCCTCCAGTTCGACCAGTCCACGGACATCTGGAAGGTCATCAAAGGCGATTGACAGCGGTCCGATCTAAATTACGTGCTGGGCAGAGGAAGTTCGACAATGAAGACCAGTATTTTTCTCTTGCTTTCGGCCGCAATCGTCTTTGGCGGATCGCAGGCCCTGGCAGCACCGCAGTTGCGCACCTGCAAAAGTTTTGACGGCCCCTTCCAGATTCCCGCGTCCCAGAAATGCCCGTTAAGCGGCTACGCGCATTCCGACCAACCGACCTCGGTGGACATTAAAGGCAGGCCAAAGGCTGCCACGCGCGCCAAGACGAAACGGGCGTCCAACTTGCGTAGCTGCAATGGTTTTGACGGCCCCTTCCAGATTCCCGCGTCCCAGAAATGCCCGTTAAGCGGCTACGCGCACGCGGACCAACCGACAGGAGTGGACATTAAGGGCAGGTCAAGGGCGAAAGCCACCGCGCCGCGAACGTCCAAGTACCGCAACTGCAGCGGTGTCGATGGCGCCTTCCAGGTTCCCATCTCCCAAAAATGCCCGTTGAGCGGCTACGCGCATTATTGAGAGCAGTGTGCAGGAGTCGTTTCGAGCGATTGGATTCTGACGTTCTCATTAACAAAGAGCCCGGCACATGGCCGGGCTCTCCATCGAATAGAGGTTTCTATCAGCTGCCGTCGATCGCGTCGGCGATCTGGGCGATGGCCTGCTGGTAGACGCTGGCGGAATTCCAGCCGGCGATGGCCCCCATATTCGCACTCGCGCTCGCACCCGCCCGCCAGCCATGAGCCTTGAGAAAGTTGGCCGTCGAAGCCAAGGCCGTCGCCTTGTCGCGCAGATTTCCGTTGCCGACGCCATACTTCAGGACATTGCCGGGCAGGAACTGCGTATGGCCGATCTCGCCATGCGCAGCGCCGACCGACGAGGCGCTGAGCGCGCCGCGATCGACCAGCTTCAGCGCCGCAATGGCGTGCGGGTAAAAGAACCCCGGGCGACGGCAATCATAGGCAAGTGTCAGAATTGCGGAGACGGTGTTCTGGTTGCCAAGGGAGGCTCCGAAGCCGGTTTCCATGCCCCAGATGGCCAGCAACACGCCCGGCGACACGCCGTAATTGCTCTCGATCCTGTCGAACATCGCCGCATTCGACTTCTTCAGCGCACGGCCCCTGGAAATGATCGCAGCTCCGCCACGGCGCTTCATGAAGGCGTCCACCGAACCGCTGAACGCCTTGTGGATGGCGCGGTCGACGGAGATTGTCTTTGTCGCGTAGCTGGCACCGGCCAGAGCAGCCAGACCCTTCCCACCAACACCTTCGGACCTGGCCTGCGCGGCAAAGTCCTGCTTCCACGCTTCGAAGCCCGCGCCGGTCCTGCCGCAGCTGGCCGCCGCCTGCGCGCCCGTCGCCAGCGCGAGTACCGCGACCACCGCGGCAGCAATAATCTTTCCCTTGGCAAGCAATGCCATGCTTTCTCTCCTGATTGCCTGAATCACGTCCCGGTTGCGAACTTGCCAGCGAAACGCGCCATTGTCACCGTACCCCCGGCGCTACCCTGGCCAATGCAGCGGAATTTGCTTACGATCAAGTGCTTATTGTGGCCGAAACGCCCGGCGCCGGGCAGGCGAATTCGCTGCTCGGGTAAAAAGAGGTGGCGGGGGCATGGAACGGCGGCCCGTGGCGGGCGTTTGGGCGAGGCGCCGCTCCGCACCATATTCCTCCTCTGACGCCATACGCCAACGCCTGACGCATCGAGATCGACATGAAACTGTTCGACTGCCCGCATTGCGGCCACCGCCTCTACTTCGAGAATGCGCAGTGCCTGAATTGCGGGAGTCTCGTGCTTTACGATCCCGAGCATGCGCGCTTTGCCTTGACTGATGTCGACGGCATCTTCCACTGCACCAATGCGGATGAATGCGCCTGCAACTGGATGGCCGAACCGGGCCATACCTACTGCCGCGCCTGCGTGCTGAACCAGCTGATCCCCGACCTCTCCGTCGACGGCAACCGCCGCCGCTGGATTCGCGTCGAGGCGGCCAAGAAGCGCGCCGTCTATTCGCTGCTCGCCTTCGGCCTTCCGGTAGCGCCCAAGCACAACCCCGGCGATGAAATCGGCCTCGCCTTCGACTTCATTGCCGATCCGATCGGCGGCGGTCCCGGCGGCGAACGCATCCTTACCGGCCACGACAACGGCCTGATCACGCTCAACGTCGCCGAGGCGGACTCGGCCGAGCGCGAGCGGCGGCGCGTCGAGATGGGCGAAAATTACCGCACGCTGCTTGGTCATTTCCGTCATGAGCTTGGCCATTACTACTGGGACCGGCTGATCCGCGACGTGCCGCAACGGCTCGAAGCCTTCCGGGCGCTGTTCGGCGACGAACGCCCGGACTACGAGCAGGCGCTGAAGGCCTATTACGCCAATGGCGCTGCGCCCGACTGGCAGCAGAACCACATCTCCGCCTATGCGACGTCGCATCCATGGGAGGACTGGGCCGAGACCTGGGCGCACCATCTCCACATCACCGACACGCTGGAGATGGTGCACGCGCTGAATTTTCCACTCGGCCAGCTTGAGACGATGGAGACCAATGTGCTGCCGCAAGGCGACACCGGCGGCCGGTTGCAGGCGGCGCCCGCGGAACCCAACGCCGTGCCCGAGCCGTTCGGAAAGATTCTCGCCCGCTGGCTGGTACTCTCGGAAGCCTCAAACTCGATCAACCGCTGCATGGGCCTGCCCGACCTCTATCCCTTCGTCATTTCGGACGTGACGGCGCAGAAACTCAGCTTCGTGCATGAGCTTTTGACCGGTTTGCCGAAAGAAACCGGAACAAATCGTGAGCTGGCGTCGGTATTTTAGCCGGAACGCATGCGCTCTGGTTTCGTTGGGTGTCGCGAGGGACCATGAAAGGGAGAGAAACCATGAGACGCATATTGTTTCCGGCCGTCGCCGGGGCGCTTGTCGCGATGTCGGGTGCGGCACTCGCCGATACCGCCGTCTCGGCCGTCACCGATCTTAATGTGCGCGCCGGCCCCGGCCCGCAATATCCCGTGATCGGCGTGCTCGCCGCCGGCCAGTCGGCGACGCTCAATGGCTGCATCGAAAACAGCAAATGGTGCACCATTGCCGAAGCCGGAGGCCAGGGCTGGGTCTATTCCGACTATGTCACGGCCGATTTCGGCGGCAACCGGGTCGTTCTGACACGCCGCCCCGCCGACGCCGCCATCACCGTGGTTACACCGCCGCAGGATGATTATCCCGATACCTATACCGGTGCGATTCTGTCCGACGACGGCCCCGTCGACGCCATCGACAGGCCACCGGCGGAAGTCGGCACCTATGTCAGCACGCACCGGCTCGATCCTGTCTATCTCGAGGGCGAGGTGGTGACCGGTGCTACCTTGCCCGACACGGTCGAACTACGCGAAATCCCCGACTACCGCTACCGCTACGTCTATGTGAATGGCCAGCAGGCGCTGGTCGACCCGCAGACACGGCGCATCATGTACGTCGTGCGCTGATTTTGCCTGGAAAGAATGACAAGTGAACTCGTGCCGCCCTCCTGCCGAGGCTGAGGGCGGCACAAGGGTCGCTGAACAGCAGCAATTGCGCGAGAGCCAACGATCCCCTAGATCATGCGACCCGATGCGTTCGGCAGAGGAACTCGCGTGATATCAGATCCAGCCGCCTTCGAGCGCTATAGCAACACGGCCACCGAAAAGACGAACCTGCCGCGGCTGATAATTGGAACGGCAGTCGTCGTCCTGTTCTGGGTGGCGATCACCCTGGTTGTGGTGCTTGGCGGCACCTATGTCGCGATCGTCTGGCATGTATTGCCGGACGATCCGCGCGGGCCGCTTCAGGGCTTTCTGGCCTCGCCCATCGGCATACTCACCGCACTCACCTCGTTTACCGGCATCTGGCTCGGCCTCTGGCTTGCCATGCGTTTCGTCCATGGCGAGCCGCTCTCGGCGCTTTTCGGTGCCAGCCGCCGCGTGTCCTTGTCGGGCTTCCTCAAGGGCTTGGTCGCGGTGCTGATCACATCGGCGCTTTCCGAAATCCTGCTCTACTGGCTACAGCCCGAAATCGCCCGCGGCACGATCAACCTGTCGACCTGGCTGCTGTTCCTGCTCCCGATCGTGGCGCTGACCCTGCTGCAGACCTCGTCCGAGGAGATGCTGTTTCGCGGCTATCTGCTGCGCGGCCTGGCCAAGCGCTTCGAGAGCCCTTACGTGTGGGCGCTATTGCCCGCTTTGCTGTTCACCTCCTTGCATTGGAGCCCGGGCTCGACCCCCGCCATCAACGCCTGCGTGCTGGCCTCGATCGCCGCGTTCGCCTTGCTGTTGACGCTGGTGGTTTATGTCACCGGCAATCTCGGCGCCGCCTTCGGCGCCCATCTCGGCAACAATCTCACCGGCTTCCTGCTGATCTCGCATCAGGAGAACTACAATTCCTTCGCCCTGTTCAACGCCAAGCCGCTGGAAGGTCCGGACTGGACGACGACGGATGCCGTCATCATCGCCGCCATCGGTATCGTCTGCACCTTGCTGACGATCCTGCTGCTTCTGCACCCGCGCTCGCCGCTGAAGGTTACGGCCGACCCTCGGGATGCAGGGTGAACTAAACAGGGACCGATCCAGAGATCGGCAAGCCGCCCTTGTCTTGACTCTTCGGCCGATTTCCTGTCTACAGCCCCGAAATCCGCGACGAGTATCCCTCCGAGCAAGCCGACCAGGACGCCAAAACCTTTTGAGGTGGGTGCTGTAAACAGATCCTGGAGGCCAACACCCGGCAGCGCTGAGCGCCCCCGGGTGCTTTTTGGTTTTGAGCTTTGCTTGGATGAGCGGCGCGAACGCACTACCTCTCGGGCACCATCGGGGTGCCTGAGAAAAAGGAAACGGAATGTTTAACTCGTTGCAGGAGCGCACAAGAGGCGTGGAGGGCCATCGGCCCGACAGGGATCACCATGAATCCAAGGCGCTCTCGCGCGGCGGGTTGACCAATGTTTGAATCACTTCAGGAGCGCCTTGGCTCCATCCTGAACGGCCTGACCGGCCGCGGCGCGCTGTCGGAGGCTGATGTCTCCGCGGCGTTGCGCGAGGTGCGCCGTGCGCTGCTCGAAGCCGACGTTGCGCTGGAAGTGGTGCGTTCCTTCACCGACAAGGTGCGCGAGAAGGCCGTCGGCGCGGCTGTCGTAAAGTCGATCAAGCCCGGGCAGATGGTCGTCAAGATCGTCCATGACGAGCTGGTCGACATGCTCGGCGCTGAGGGCGTCGCCATCGACCTCAATGCGCCGGCGCCGGTCGTCATCATGATGGTCGGCCTGCAGGGCTCCGGCAAGACGACGAGCTCGGCCAAGATCGCCAAGCGCCTGACCGAGCGCCAGAACAAGAAGGTTCTGATGGCCTCGCTCGACACGCGGCGGCCCGCGGCGCAAGAGCAGCTGCGCCAGCTCGGCGAGCAGGTCAAAGTCGCGACCCTGCCTGTCATTGCGGGCCAGAACCCGGTCGACATCGCCAGGCGCGCCGTCCAGGCAGCCAAGCTCGGCGGTCACGACGTCGTCATCCTCGACACCGCCGGCCGCACCCATATCGATGAGCCGCTGATGGTGGAGATGGCCGACATCAAGAAGATGTCGAGCCCGCACGAAATCCTGCTGGTCGCGGATTCGCTGACCGGCCAGGACGCCGTCAACCTTGCCAAAAGCTTCGACGAGCGCGTCGGCATCACCGGCCTGGTGCTGACTCGCATGGACGGCGACGGCCGTGGCGGTGCCGCGCTTTCGATGCGCGCCGTCACCGGCAAGCCGATCAAGCTGATCGGCACCGGCGAAAAGATGGACGGGCTGGAGGAATTCCACCCCAAGCGTATTGCAGACCGCATCCTCGGCATGGGCGACATCGTCTCGCTGGTCGAAAAGGCCGCCGAAAACATCGACGCCGAGCAGGCGGCGGCGATGGCCAAGAAGATGCAGTCGGGCAAGTTCGACCTGAACGACCTTGCCGGCCAGCTTCAGCAGATGTCGAAAATGGGCGGCATGGGCGGCATCATGGGCATGATGCCCGGCATGGGCAAAATGAAGGACCAGATGGCGGCCGCCGGCCTCGACGACAAGATGTTCGGCCGCCAACTCGCCATCATCTCGTCGATGACCAAGGCCGAGCGCGCCAATCCGGACATGCTGAAACATTCGCGCAAGAAGCGCATCGCCGCCGGCTCCGGCACCGATGCGGCCGAGATCAACAAGCTCTTGAAGATGCATCGCGGCATGGCCGACATGATGAAGGCGATGGGCGGCAAGGGCAAAGGCGGCGGCCTGATGCGCGGCATGATGGGCGGCCTTGCCTCCAAGATGGGCCTCGGCGGCATGATGCCGGGCGGCCCCGGGGGCATGATGGGCGGCGGCATGCCCGACCTCTCCAAGATGGATCCCAAGCAGCTCGAAGCCTTGCAGAAGCAGATGCCCGGTCTTGGCGGCATGAAGGGCCTGCCCACCCCGAGCGGCGGTGGCCTGCCCGGTCTGCCCGGCGGCATGAAGCTTCCCGGCCTTGGCGGCGGTGGTCTGCCCGGTCTCGGAAAGAAGAAGTGAGGACGCTATGAACGAAGAAAAAGACATGGCCGACGCACGCACCATCCTGGCCGGCTATCGCGCCTCGATCGACAACATCGACGCCGCCCTTATCCATATGCTGGCCGAGCGCTTCCGCTGCACCAAGGCGGTCGGCGTGCTCAAGGCCGAGCATGGCCTGCCGCCCGCCGACCCGGCGCGCGAGCAGGAGCAGATCACCCGCCTTCGCCAGTTGGCGAAGGACGCCCATCTCGACCCCGATTTCGCGGAAAAATTCCTCAACTTCGTCGTCCGCGAAGTGATCCGCCATCACGAGCAGATCGCCGCGTCCAACGGCGCAAGCAAAACCGGCTAACAAAGTGCATGTCGCCCAAAAGTGCGCAGCGGTTTTGGGACAACGACCTGCACCAGACAAAGCCATTAACCCAACACTGACATCAGAAATTTTAGGAGAAATGAAATGCCCTTGAAGATCAGACTGGCCCGTGCGGGCTCGAAGAAGCGCCCTTACTACCACGTCGTCATTGCCGACGCCCGTTCGCCGCGCGACGGCCGGTTCATCGAGTCGATCGGCTCGTGGAACCCGCTGCTGCCCAAGGACGGCGAGCGCGTCAAGGTCGACGCCGACCGCGTCAAGCATTGGCTGTCGCACGGCGCCCAGCCGACCGACCGCGTGCTGCGCTTCCTCGATGAGGCCGGCCTCCTCAAGCGCGAAGCCCGCTCCAACCCGAAGAAGGCCGAGCCCGGCAAGAAGGCGCAGGAACGCGCCTCTCTGCTGAAGAAGGCCCAGGAAGACGCTGCCGCCGCCGTTGCCGCCGCTGCTGCAGCCCCGGCCGAAGCGGAAGCCGCCACCGCCGAATAAGCATCGCGTCATCGCATCGACAAAACGGCGGGCCTGTGCCCGCCGTTTTGCTAATGTGCGGCGATGTCATATGCGTTCGAACGAAAGATGACTGAGCGGACCGTCACGGAAGAGACCCTTTTCGGCGGCGTAGCCGGAACGCTGTTGCGATGCGCCGGCGCCACGACAGGCGTCGTCGTGCTCAGCGGATCGAGCGGCCGCATCGACGTCACCCGCGCCCGGCTCTTTGCCAAGGAAGGAGCATCCGCTCTCGCGCTGCAATGGTTTGGCGGCGAAGGTCAGGTGCCCGGCATTTGCGAGATCCCGCTCGAAACGTTTTTCGCGGCGACCGACTATCTTGTCCAGATGGGATGCCGGCGCATCGTCTATGTCGGGACCTCGAAAGGCGCCGAGGCCTCCCTGCTTGCGGCGGCTCACGATCCACGCATCGGCCTCGTGGTTGCGATCAGCCCGACATCGGTGGTCTGGGGCAATATCGGGCCGGGCCGCGACGGCGTCAGCTGGCCGGAACGATCGTCGTGGACGCTCGAGGGGATTCCTTTGCCGTTTGTCCCAAGCAATCCCGCTTGGAACGCTGAGTATGTCGATGGTCTGGTGTCCTACCGGGGGCTCTTCCTACGTGCCTTGCAAACCTTCAAGGACGCAGCGGCCAAGGCTGCCATTCCCGTCGAAGCTATTTCAGCCGACATTGTTCTGGTTGCGGGCGGCGACGACGCGCTATGGCCATCGCTGGATTTTGCCCAGTCGATCGTTCGGTGTCGCCAGGACACCGCAATGACCACCTGCCTCGTCTCAGTGCCCGACGCCGGCCACCGCATTCTGCTGCCGGGCGAAATCACGCCGCGCTCGAGGCTGCATGCCCATGGCGGCAATGACGACGCCGACACGCGCCTGGGCCGCCTGGCTTGGGAGCATATCCGGGGATTGCTGTAGCGCAGGCAGCCATGGTCCAGCTGCCTTGGGCAACAGCGAAACCGGCGATCTATAGCCGCCGGTTTCCGATGTTGGACCTGGCTGTGTTCAATAACCGTCGGGGCAGCTGGCGATATAGGTGCGCCCGTTGCGGCCGCGGTAGCGACATTGACCGCTTTCGCTGGCACGGCCGATCAGCGCGCCGGCCACGGCGCCGACGGCGCCGCCGACGACGGCGCCCTGAACCGGATCATTTGCCACAGCTGCGCCAACCGCCGCGCCGCCGAGGCCGCCGACCGCGGCACCCTTTTCGGTTTGCGAGCACGCACCCAGTGCGGTCGCCAGTACCAGAATGATCATCGCTTTTTTCATTGTCGTTCCTCTCTCACGCGGATCGCCGTCCTCGCCGCCACGGCTCTAACTCCCAGACAGCTGATTTGATCCCGAAGACGTGAGAGATCCCGGTGCGCGCGCCTGTCACATTCGTAACGACCGCCGCCGAGCTTGTTGAAATGCAGGACGTTTTACCTTTCAGTGGCCTTCTTCAGATTGGCGAGGCCAGCCTCGAAATCCTTGCCGATCAGCGTATCGAAATTCATGAAGAGGCCCAAAAGCTTGGCAATGAAGGGCCGGCTGCCGCGCATTGCCCAGGTGACTGCGGTGGTGTCGCCCGAGGGCTTCAGGGTGAAGTCGACGCTGTTGTTGGCCCGGAACGGCTTCTCGAAGTCAAGCTTCAGCGACACGAGCGAGGATGGCACGGAATTGACGATCTCCATGCGTCCCTTGCCGGCCTTGGCATTGCCTTCCCAGGCGTAGGCGGCGCCCTTGCCGGTATCAGCGCCCGACAGCGTGCGCTTCATCAGCGGGTCGAGCTTTTCGTAGGGTGACCATTCCGGCCAGTGCTTGAAATTGTTGATCAGCGGAAAGATCGCTTCCGGCGCGGCCTTGATGCTGGCGGTGCGGGCGGTGACGAAATCATTCGACCTCGTCGCCGCATAGATGAGCACGGCGGCGATGATGACGACCAGGAGGATGAGAATGGTGCTGAGCATGTTTTCTCCTCGCTTAACGGCTGAACGGGATCAGGGCGCGCACGCTTGGGTCGCGCAGATAGAGACCGCCCCACAGGATGATGCCGAGATAGACGCTAAACAGCGTGTGCGAAAACAACGGGCTGCCGACGCGCATGTTTGTGGCGATGGCGCCGCCGAGATAGCCGGTGAGCAGGATGGCGCCGAGCACCGAGGTGCGGGGCAGCGCATAGAGCGCGGTCGAGATCAGCCCGATAATGCCGAGCGTGCGCGCAACATTGACATCGGCCGGCCAGCCGAGCGGCACCATGGTCTGGGTGACGACATCGAGCGGCGGCAGCTTGATGACGCCGTCGAAGATCATGAACAGGATGATGAGGCCGCTGAGCACGCGGCCGGTCCACAGGGCGCCCGATGAGACGGGCATGGTTTGAGAAATACTCACGGGTGTTCCCTCCTAAGCGGTTCGAGCCGTTTGCCGGCTTCGGACCAAGGACGAGCGATGGGGCGGCGATCCTACAGGGTGCGGATTCTTTTTGGATAGCAGCAAGCAAAAGCCGCTGCGTGGCGATCCTTCACACCCCCCTCTGGCCTGCCGGCCATCTCCCCCGCAAGGGGGGAGATTACACGCTCGACCGCTTCGGCAATGCTCCATGAATGAGCGGAGCATCGAAACCGCCGATCTCCCTGCTTGCGGGGGAGATGCCCGGCAGGGCAGAGGGGGCGCTGTCCCTCCACCTTGACGGACTATCGACATCCACCAGTCACGGCTATTGATAGGGCTGGGCGAGAGACGAGCGAATGGCTGGCGAGACTGATCTGAAAAAGCTGCTGGCGGCGATGACGCCGGAACTGCTTCCCGGCGTCCATGTCTTCGCCACCCTGGTCCCCGGTGCACCGGTTCCCGAGACGCTCAATCCGGTGATGCTGTTTCGCGAGAAGGAGGGCACGACGCTGATCTTGCCCGAAGACCAGGCCGCCGGGCTGCAGTCCGCCTTCCGCTGCCGCATGATCACCCTGAACGTCCACTCCTCGCTGGAAGCCGTCGGCTTCCTCGCCGCCATCACCGCCCGGCTGGCCGCCGCCGGCATGGGCGTCAATCCGGTCTCTGCTTTCTATCATGACCATCTGTTCGTGCCCGCTGAGCGGGCCGAGGAAGCGATGGAGTTATTGCGCCAACTGGCCAAGGATAGCGCCGGCTGAGTATCAAGCGCGACGCACGTAGAGGATATCCGGCAGGCCTTCTTCGTTGGTGGTGCCCTCGCCGAACACCTCGGGGCGAAAGCCATGGCGCTCGTAGAAGCGACGCGCGCCGGTGTTGGCCTGGAAGCAATGCAGTTTGACGATCCGTAGCGCGGCGGTCGCTTGCACCAGCAGCCGGCTGCCGATGCCTTGCCCCGTCCAGGCGGGGTCGAGATAGAGCTGTTCCACCCAATCGCCGCTCAGGGCAATGAAGCCGACAATGCCGGTGCCGGCCTCGGCGACCGTCACCTGCTGCCGGGACAGCACGATCTCGCGGATGAAGGCAAGATCCTCATCCGGCGTGTGGATGACCGGCATCCAGGAGAACGAACCAAGTGCGGCCCGCATGACAATGGCGATGGTCGCGGCATCCAAAGCCGTGGCGGGGCGCAGCACGATTTTGGTGGGATCGTTCAAAGGCTTTTCTCAACAGAGGTCAGCGCTGCCCTCATCCCCCTGCCGGGACCTTCTCCCCGTGAACGGGGAGAAGGAAGGCTTCGGCCGAAGGCCGAGCCCGCGACTGCGGGCCGCCGGCTTTCCGGCGCCCCCGCGGGGGGCCCGCCGCGGCAGCGGCGATACGGCCCGTGAGCGAATAAACTATGCCGCCTTCTTCTTCGGCTGGATCAGGCCGCGCTCGACCAGCAGCTCGGCGATCTGCACCGCGTTCAGCGCCGCGCCCTTGCGCAGATTGTCGGAGACGATCCACATCGACAGGCCGTTGTCGATGGTCGAATCCTCGCGGATGCGCGAGATGAAGGTGGCGTCCTCGCCGGCCGATTCCAGCGGCGTGATGTAGCCGCCATCCTCGCGCTTGTCCAAGACCTGGCAGCCTGGCGCTTCGCGCAGGATATCGCGCGCCTCGTCGGCGGTGATCGGCTTTTCGAACTCGATGTTGACGGCTTCGGAATGGCCGATGAACACCGGCACGCGCACACAGGTCGCCGTCAGCTTGATCTTGGGGTCGAGCATCTTCTTGGTCTCGGCGACCATCTTCCACTCTTCCTTGGTCGAGCCGTCGTCGAGGAAGACGTCGATGTGCGGAATGACGTTGAAGGCGATGCGCTTGGTGAACTTCTTGACCTCGACGCCATCGGCGACGAACACCGCGCGGGTTTGTGTAAAGAGTTCGTCCATGCCTTCCTTGCCGGCGCCGGATACCGATTGATAGGTGGCGACGACGACGCGCTTGATGGTGGCAACATCGTGCAGCGGCTTCAGCGCCACGACCAGCTGCGCCGTCGAGCAGTTCGGATTGGCGATGATGTTCTTGCGGGTGAACAGCGAGATCGCATCCGGGTTCACTTCCGGCACGATCAGCGGCACGTCCTGATCATAGCGGAAGGCCGACGAGTTATCGATGACGACGCAGCCCTGCTTGCCGATCTTCGGCGACCACTCCTTCGAGACGTTGCCGCCGGCCGACATGATGCAGATGTCGGTGTCGGAAAAATCATACTGGTCGAGCGTCTTGACCTTCAGCGAACGGTCGCCGAACGACACTTCGGTGCCCTGGCTGCGCCGCGAGGCCAGCGCCACGACTTCGCTTACCGGAAAGCCGCGCTCTTCCAGTATGTTGAGCATTTCGCGACCCACATTGCCCGTGGCGCCGACTACCGCAACCTTGAAACTCATCAGAAATCTCCTGTCCCTCTCCGCTTGGTTTTTGGAGAAAACCCGCCGGCCAATGCGGGTTTCGTCCCCCGGGCCGGACCCGGGAGAGGGTGGTTAGGCCAAGGGAATCACACCGTTTTGGTGGTGGTTTTGGCCATAGTTTTGCTGGAACGGTAAGACGCGCCAACGCGCCCGGCCCCATGATTGTGGCCGGGGAAGTCGAATGCAAGAAGAGCCATCAGAAGGCCGCGCATCGAAAATGATCCCGTTCGATGCCGGCTTTTACGCGGTTTGCGTCAGGAGTCAATTGCGGCCAGGCACACGCCTGCCCTGTACAATAGCGGCCGCAAGAAGTACGAACGCCCAAATAGTGTTTGGCTGGCGTGCGTCAGCCCCGGCATGTGCTCCATGATGAGCCCAGACCCTGAATTCCGAAAGAGTGAGATGTCCAATTTCGAAGCTATTGTTCCTGCGCTGGCAGAAGCGCTGGAAAAACGCGGCTATACCGAGCTGACGCCAGTGCAGAAGGCCGTGCTGGAGCTCGGCGAGTCCGACGCTCTGGTGTCGGCGCAGACCGGCTCAGGCAAGACCGTCGCCTTCGGCCTCGCTTTGGCGCCGACCCTTCTTGGAAGCGCCGAACGTTTTGACCAGGCTGGCGCACCGCTGGCGCTGGCCGTGGCGCCGACGCGCGAGCTCGCTTTGCAGGTGATGCGCGAATTGCAATGGCTCTACGCGCCGACCGGCGCCACCGTCGCGTCCTGCGTCGGCGGCATGGACATGCGCTCCGAACGGCGCGTGCTGGAGCGCGGCGCCCACATCGTCGTCGGCACGCCCGGCCGCCTGCGCGACCACATCACCCGCAACTCCCTCGACATGTCGGCGCTGAAAGCCGTGGTGCTGGACGAGGCCGACGAGATGCTCGACCTCGGCTTTCGCGAGGACCTCGAATTCATCCTCGATGCCGCACCGGCTCAGCGCCGCACGCTGATGTTTTCGGCCACCGTGCCGCGCTCGATCGCCACGCTGGCGCAAGGCTATCAGCGCGACGCCGTACGCATCTCGGCCGGCGGCGAGGAAAAGCAGCATCTCGATATCGAATACCGGGCGCTGAATGTCGCCTATCCCGACCGCGAGAACGCCATCATCAACGTGCTGCGCTTTTACGAGGCGAAGAACGCGCTGGTGTTCTGCAACACCCGCGCCGCCGTCAATCATCTGACGGCACGCTTCAACAACCGCAATTTTTCCGTCGTCGCACTGTCGGGCGAGCTCAGCCAGAACGAACGCACCCACGCGCTGCAGGCGATGCGCGACGGACGCGCCAAAGTCTGCATCGCCACGGATGTCGCCGCGCGCGGCATCGACCTGCCCAATCTCGAACTGGTCATCCATGCCGATCTGCCGACCAATCCCGAAACGCTGCTGCATCGCAGCGGCCGTACCGGCCGCGCCGGCCGCAAGGGTGTCAGCGCGCTGATCGTGCCCAACGGCGCCCGCAAGCGCACCGAGCGCCTGCTGCAGAATGCAGGGCTGAAGGCGACATGGGCGAGCCCGCCCTCGGCCGACGACGTGATCAAGCGCGATGACGAGCGCATCCTTGCCGATCCAGTCTTCGACGAGCCGGTAGCCGAGGACGAGCGCGGTTTCGTCGACACGCTTCTGGCCAGGCATGGCGCCGAACAGATTGCGGCCGCCTTCGTGCGCCAATGCCGCGCCAGCCGCTCGGCGCCCGAGGAGCTTACGGATGTCGCACCGTTCACGCCTTCGCGTGACAAACCGGCGGGCGAAAAATTCGAGCGCCGCGATGAAGCGCCAAGCCGGCGCGACGACTTCGGCGACAGTGTCTGGTTCTCGCTGTCGATCGGGCGCAAGCAAAATGCCGAGCCGCGCTGGCTGATCCCGATGCTGTGCCGCACCGGCAACATCTCCAAGCGCGAGATCGGCTCCATCAAGATGCAGCAGGATGAGACCTACGTGCAGATCGCGGCCGACTGGGCCGATCGCTTCCTCGCCGCCGTCGGCCCCGACAAGAAATTGCAGGGCAACATTGCGGTGAAGCGCCTGGACGGCACGCCCGACCTGTCGCGGGCCGGCTACCAGGCGCCGAAGCCCGACAAGAAGCCGCATCGCGGCAAGCGCCCGTTCGAGGCGCCGCAAAGCGCACACAAGCCGAAATTCGAGAAGCGGGAACGGCCCCCCGGCGATGCAAAGCCTTGGGCCGGGAAACCGAAATTCGACAAGGCTGGACCGCCGAAGAACAAGAAACCGAAGAAGCGGCCGGTTTGAGGCTCTTATCGGCCAATTACAGATGTAGGCGCTGCCCCTCATTGCCCTGCCGGGCGTTTCTCCCCGTATAGTGACGGGGAGAAAGGGCTGACCGCAGCCTTGGCGCTCTCTTGCAACGTTGGCGATTGGCGGAATCGTCGATAACAGCGACCCCTCTCCCCGCCACTATACGGGGAGAGGATGCCGGCAGGCAGGTGAGGGGCAGCGCCAACGCACCGGAAAATAAAGCAACTCATGCCTGAACCGTTCGCCCTCCATTTCGTCCACCCCCTTGCAGTCCGCCGCAACTTTGAACAGTCTGTGCCTGCACGGGGGCGAGGCTAAATGCGCGGCGAAGTTCTTCACTATGACGAGGCCCAGGGTTTCGGCTTCATCACCGGGGCGGACGGCAACCGCTACACCTTCGCGCGCGAGGATCTGCGCCGTGATACCGTGATCGCGAACGGCGCTGTGGTCGAGTTTCTGCCGGCAAGCGGTCAGGCGCGCGACGTTTTTTCAATCCGCGCCCAGCCCGCCAGTCCCGCCACCGCTGCGCCAGCGGCAAGCGCCGCGCCGCCCAAGGCGGCTGCCGCTTCAGCCGCCCCACAGCATTTCGGCCGCCTGGCGGAAGACGGCGCGGTTCGCGATAGCGGACTGCCGGGTTATTTCTGGCGAGGCGTGACGCGCAACTACATCAACTTCGCCGAACGCGCCCGCCGCAAGGAATTCTGGGGCTACTGCCTGTTCTGGACCGTCAGCTTCATCCTGGTCGGAATTGCCGGCGCCCTCGCCGACCAGGCCGTCGGCAATTTCGATGCCGGCAACTGGCCGATTGTGATGATCGGCGTCTGGGGGCTGTTTTGGCTAGCGACGTTCCTGCCCTGGGTCGGGCTCGTCGTGCGCCGCTTGCACGACATCGGCCTGACCGGCTGGCTGGCAATACCTTACTTCGCAATCACCTTCATGTTCGCTCCGGCTACGCTGATCCTCGCGCTGATACTCGGATTGATCCCGACCCAGGCCCACGAAAACCAGTGGGGGCCGGTGCCTAGAGGAGGCGGAGCCTAGACCCGCACCAAGAAATGAGCAGCCGGCTGTTTGCGGACAGCCGTGCTATAACAATGGCTTAGGTCGCAGCCGGGAAGGCAGCTGCTGTTTTGACCGAACGAACGAAATATTTCTCTTGCCATTTAGTCTGTGCACAGACAATCTGTGCAATCATCAAATCGACGATCGAAAACGGATGATGGAGCCAAGACAAATGTGGACCAACGAGTACACCGCAATTTCCCCCCTTTCGGCGCAGGCCATCTGGAACGCGCTCAAGGCGCTGCACGAAGGCCGCCTCACCTACGAAGGCTCCGATACCTTCGTGCTGCACGGCCCGTTCGCCAAGGGCACCCGCGTCTCTGTAACGCCCGTCGGGCAGGACACCTTCGAATCGACGATCGTCGACCTCGTCGACGCTGTAACCTATGCCGACGAGACCTCGTTCGGCGACACGAAACTGCTGTTCAGGCATACGCTGACGCCGGTCGAGGGTGGCACTCAAGTGACTCATCGCCTCGAGATTTCCGGCCCATCGGCCGCCGAGGTCGGACCAGAGCTCGGGCCGCAGATCAGCGGCGATTTCGACACTTCGATGGCTAAACTGTTCGAGCAGGCAATGGTGTTGGCGAACGGTGGCTGATCAAGGGGATCTGAACACGCGCTTCAGCGGACCATCCGAGAGCCCCGGCTTGCTGCTCTGGCGAACCACCATGCGCTGGCAGCGCGTCATGACGGCGGCGCTGGCCCCGCTTGACCTTACCCATGTCCAGTTCGTGCTGCTGGCTTCGGCGATGTGGCTCGGCCGATATGGCGAGCCGCCCAACCAGGTCCAACTCGCCGCGCAGGCCGGCACCGAGGTGAAGATGACGTCGGACGTCGTCGCCCGGCTTGAGGCAAAGGGACTGATTGTGCGGGACACCGACCCGCGGGATTCCCGCGCCAAGGTGATCCGCGTCTCCACGACGGGGACGGCCGCAGTCCAGCGCGCTATCGTCGCCGTCGAAGCCGCCGACGCTGCTTTTTTCTCAACCGTGGATGAGGCGCAACTCGTCGGCCTGCTGAAACGGCTGGCCGGCGAGATCCGCTGAGTCGGCCGCTAAGCCAGGAACTTGGCGATGATGGCATCGCCCATTGCGACAGTGCCGACTTCGGTCATGCCCTCGGACAAAATATCCTTCGTCCGCAGCCCGTCGTCGAGCACGGCGGCTATTGCGCCTTCGAGCTTGTCGGCCTCATCGACCATGCCGAAGGAATATCGCATGCACATGGCAAACGACGCGATCATGGCGATCGGGTTGGCGATGCCCTGTCCGGCAATGTCGGGCGCCGAGCCATGCACCGGCTCGTACAGCGCCTTGCGCTTCCTGGTCTTCACATCGGGCGCGCCGAGCGAGGCCGACGGCAGCATGCCGATCGATCCGGTCAGCATGGCGGCGATGTCGGACAGCATGTCGCCGAACAGATTGTCGGTGACGATGACGTCGAACTGCTTTGGCCAGCGCACCAGCTGCATGCCGCCGGCATCGGCCAGCATGTGGTCGAGCTTGACGTCGGCATAGCGAGTCTTCTGGGTCTGGGTGACAACCTCGTTCCACAGCACCCCGGATTTCATGACGTTGCGCTTTTCCATCGATGTCACGTGGTTCTTGCGCGTGCGCGCCAGCTCGAAGGCGACGCCGGAAATGCGCTCGATCTCGAACGTGTCGTAGACCTGCGTGTCGATGCCGCGCTTCTGGCCGTTGCCGAGATCGATGATCTGCTTCGGCTCGCCGAAATAGACGCCGCCGGTAAGCTCGCGCACGATCAATATGTCGAGGCCCTCGACGACTTCCTGCTTCAGCGAGGACGACGCGGCCAGCGCCGGATAGCAGATGGCGGGCCGGAGATTGGCGAACAGCTCCATATCCTTGCGCAGCCGTAGCAACCCGGCCTCGGGACGCACCTCGTAAGGCACCTTGTCCCATTTCGGCCCGCCGACGGCGCCGAACAGCACGGCGTCCGCAGCCATCGCCTTTGCCATGTCGGCATCCGAAATCGCCGCGCCATGCGCATCGTAGGCGCAGCCGCCGACCAGACCCTCATCGGTGACGAAATCACTGCCGAGCTTGACGTTCATGGCTGCGATCAGCTTCTTCACCTCGGCCATCGCCTCGGGGCCGATGCCGTCGCCGGCGAGCAGGAGAAGATTTTTCGAAGCCATGGAGAACCGTCCCAACACTGTTTGGAGAAACCGCGGCCTTGCTAAACGCCAAGAGCTTGCGGCGCAAGGGGATGAAGAACGCTACGACGGCGCCCGCCTCTCAGAACGTGGGTTCCTCGCCCTCGACAGAGGAGGGGGAGAGGAACAAATCACTTATGCGACAAAAT
The DNA here is from genome assembly GCF_040320205.1 of Mesorhizobium sp. M0761. Lineage (NCBI taxonomy): Bacteria > Pseudomonadati > Pseudomonadota > Alphaproteobacteria > Hyphomicrobiales > Phyllobacteriaceae > Mesorhizobium > Mesorhizobium sp. M0761. Next base: position 1,198 of record NZ_JAMYPF010000022.1, on the reverse strand, counting down.
ATTCACCAACCGGCCGAACGGATCGCGCAGATAAAACCGCCGTACGCCCCACGGCTCGTCGGCCGGACCGTATTCGACGGCAAAGCCGGCGGCCTTCATGCCTTGCAGCGCCGCATCGACATCGTCGACCTCGATGGAGAGGTCCGGCACCGGCGTGCCGGAGCCGCCCTGGGCCATGAAGCTGATCTGCACCTGCATCCGTTCGTCGGACCCGTAGGTGACGATCCAGCCCTGATCCATCAGCACATCGAGGCCAAGCACGTCCTGATAGAAGCGTTTCGCCGCCGCCGCGTCCTGCGTCCCGATATTGGCTACGATGCGCCGGACCGTCATGGCTTTGGCCTCCTCAAGCCGTGCGCCGCAGCGCCGTGACTTCGATCTCGATCTTCATTTCCGGCTTGTTGAGCTGGCACACGATCATCGTCGCCGCCGGCCTGATCTCGCCGAAAGCCTCGCCGAGGATGGGGAAGACCACGTCCACGAAGGCCTGGTCGGTGATGTAGTAATGCGCCCGCACCACATCAGCCATGTCGAAGCCGCCATCCCTCAGCGCCTCGGCGATGGTCGCCAGGCAATTGCGCGTCTGCGCCTCCACCGTTTCCGGCATGGTCATCGTCGCATAGTCGTAGCCGGTCGTTCCCGACACGAAGCACCAGTCGCCCTGCACCACCGCGCGCGAATAGCCGGCGGTTTTTTCGAAGGGCGAACCGGTGGAGATGAGTGTGCGCATGGAGCCTCGCTGTGGTTTCGGACACTTTTGCAGGGAAAGGGCCGGCCGGCCATGGGCCAAGTCAGGTGCAAATCTTGGTCGTCGGCGGGACAGCACCCCCCTCTGGCCTGCCGGCCATCTCCCCCTCAAGGGGGGAGATTAGCAGTTCGGACGCCTTTCTCGCTTTCCACATTTGCGATTGGCGAAAGCCAGAGTGACGTCTGATCTCCCCCCTTGAGCGGGAGATGCCCGGCAGGGCAGAGGGGGTGTGACGGATCGCGACGGAACAAGCATGAACACCGAGTGTTCGCCGCGCTGCCGCAAACCCTAGTTCCCCGACTCCTGCGCCTTGTCCATTGCTTCCTTCACATCCGCCGGCCAGTCCGCCACCGGCGGCCAGGCCTGGTGTGACGGATCGCGACGGAACAAGCATGAACACCGAGTGTTCGCCGCGCTGCCGCAAACCCTAGTTCCCCGACTCCTGCGCCT
>NZ_JAMYPF010000021.1:0-130169 GCF_040320205.1 Mesorhizobium sp. M0761 | reverse complement strand
AGGGACTCAGCGACTGTCGTGGCGGCCCTCGCCGAGAAAATCGGCACATTGCCCCAAGAGCTGCGGCGCTCGTTGACATGGGACCAAGGCAAGGAGATGGCTCGTCATAAGAGCTTCACCGTCGCAACCGATCTCCAGGTCTACTTCTGCGACCCGCGCAGTCCCTGGCAACGAGGCAGCAACGAAAATACCAACGGCCTGCTCAGGCAGTACTTCCCCAGAACAACCAACTTCTCGCAGGTCCCGCAGGCCCAACTCGACAGCGTCGCCCTGCGGCTCAATCAGCGCCCCCGAAAAACCCTGGACTTCGAAACACCCGCCGATAGGCTACACAAGGTGTTGCAGTGACCGGTTGAACCCACCCGTACATATCGGCCATTCGAGATTGGAGAGAGATCGGCGATCCTTGCCTGGTGCTGCAAAGCGCCTGAAACCGGGCACAGACGATGAAGAGACCTAGGAGCGTCCGTCGGTCGGTTGAGGAGACCTTGCCTCCACATGACCGCGCCGTGGATAGCGCCTTTCTGGATAGAACTGCTCAGTTGTTCGAGCAGCGCACTGGCCGAAAACTCTCCAGGGAGGATGCGCGCCAGATCGTGGAAAACGTCACCGGGTTCTTCCGCCTCCTCGCCGAATGGCAAAATATGGAATGAGCGAGGCGCTTTACCTCGCTCCACCGTGACTGGTTAGGAGACGAGGCTGGGAAGATGGTCAAGAAGACTGCGCAGATCGCAACTCGCAGCGGCTTCGTGAAAGCGCTCCTCTATGCTCGGGTCTCATCCAAGGAGCAGGAGAAGGAAGGCTTTTCCATCCCTGCTCAATGCAAGCGTTTGAGGGAATATGCGGCTCAGAAGCAGTTTGGTATCGCTCAGGAATTCATCGACATCGAGACGGCGAAGAGCAGCGGGCGGACTAACTTCACCGAGATGGTCAAATATCTGCGCAAGCACCCTGGTGTGCGCGTCGTTCTGGTCGAGAAGACCGATCGGCTCTACCGCAATCTGAAGGATTGGGTGACGCTCGACGAGCTCGATGTCGAGATCCACCTCGCCAAGGAAGGCGTGATCCTCTCGCAGGACTCGCGCTCGTCGGAAAAGTTTATGCACGGCATCAAGGTGCTGATGGCAAAGAACTACATCGACAATCTCTCAGAGGAAGCCCGCAAAGGGCAGATGGAGAAGGCGGAGCAGGGGATTTGGCCGACCAAGGCACCGCTGGGCTATCTCAACGTCACAGGAAGCGACGGCAAAAAGGTCATTGAACCGGACGCTGAGCTGGCGCCGATGATCACGAGACTGTTCGAGCGCTACTCAACCGGCGGATATTCTCTCAAGGCAATCACGAAGGCAGCCCATGCTGAAGGCCTTGTTTATCCGAAGAATGGACACCCGGTTCCGGTCAGCACGGTTCACTCGATTCTCCGCAATCGTCTCTATACCGGATTGTTTCAATGGAACGGCAAGCTGCATCACGGCAAGCACGAGCCTCTGGTGTCGATCGAACTGTGGGAGCGGGTGCAAGGCGTTCTGACGGGCCGACATGCGACGCCTGTCCATTCCTACGGCTATGAATTTGCCTTCGGCGGCCTGATGACATGCGCCCGATGCGGCTGCGCGGTAGTGGCCGAGATCAAGAAGGGCAAATACGTCTACTATCACTGCACCGGCCACAGCGACAAAGGCCGCGGCGGCTATGCCGAGTGTCGCCGCAGGTACGTCCGCGAGGAGGTCCTGGAAGAGACCTTTGGCGCCTTGCTGGACAAACTTCATTTCGATGAGGAGGTGCTGGATTGGGTCCGCGACGCGCTCAAAGCCAGCCACGCCGATGAGCGGAAGGAGCAGGAACAGGCGATCCTGCGATGCCAGAAGGAATACAAGCGCCTCGAGGATCGGCTACAGGCAATGTACCTGGATAAGCTCGACGGACGCATCGATAGCGCCTTCTACGATCGAATGTCAGCGCAATGGCGGGTCGAGCAGACGCGCCTGCTCCGTGAGATCGAGCGGCATGGCGAGGCCGAGGAATCATACATGGAGGATGGCGTGCGCTTGTTGGAGCTGGCGCGGAACGCCCGCCAACTGTTCGCCCGGCGGGCCCCTGGTGAGAAGAAACGGCTTCTGAATCTGCTACTGTCGAACTGCACATGGGAAGACGGCGAGGTTCGCGCTGTTTTTCGACAACCGTTTGATTTACTTGCCGAAACGACTACGGCGCTATCTTCGCAGCAAGCCTCGGGTGCCGTCTCGTCCGCAGAGCATCCAGTTTGGCTGGGGTTCCTGGAAGCTTTTCGAATTTTCTGGATCCCGCCTCAACCCTAATGCTGTGCTTGTTGGACAAATTAGGTTACTGGATTCGGACTTATGATAGATTCAGGAGGCTTCGAATTTCTAGGGCATTTGCAGCGCTCAGCGCAACTAGAAACGCGTCGACAAGTGTTTCCCTTCTGGTTTTTACTTCGGCATCACCCCGAGCAAACCGTCCGCGTATTTCGCGAAATGCAAACCGTAGTGCTTCAGCCGATCCAGGCGCGACATCGACAATATGTCGAATGATTGTGCAAATCGTGCTCATGCTGTGCTCGCTGTCGCGTCCGCATCGAAATGCGGGGTTCCTTCGGGCTTATAACAATGCCTATCAAAAGTTGGAGGATTGGCGCCTACAACGAGGTCCATGCGATCCGGCATAAGGTGCCGATCTCGTTGCTTCAATGGCGCAGCCAGGCCGCAATCGTGAGAAGACCGGGGAACTCTATCGCCGGACGCAAGAATGGCCATCAGAGCAGACAGGATTCTGCCGGTTTGATCTGATCCCAATGTTTGCCCCCCAGCCCCGTCGCTCCATGATGCAGCGGCAATATCAACCGCGAAAGAACAGCAAAGTTGCTTGCTTCGGTTCCCCGATTGACGCCCCTCTCCGGAACCGATGTCCTCAATCCCATGCCAAATCGCAGCACACGTTACCCCTCAGTGTATCCACTTACCGTGGGACCCGGTGCCGCGGCTGGGAAAAATACTCCTCGCGGGTCATTTCGTAATATTGGTAGAATCTGCCGTCATGCCAGCGGTCGTCAATATACCGCAGCCCAAGCTTTGTGGCTGCTCGCTGCGACCGCAAATTACAATGCCTAATGAGACCGACTACCTTTTCCTTGGTCGAACTTCGCAAAGCGTGCGTGATGGCGAATCGTGCGGCCTCCAGCCCCAAACCTCGTCCAACTCCGCGTTCGACCAATGAAATAGAGAGTTCGATATTATTTGTGTCAGCGTGGTCGCGCAGGCCACAGCGACCGATGAAAACCGGACTGTCACTGCATTTTTGGTATACGATCCAGGTGCCGAAGCCGTTCTTGCGCCACTGGGTCAAAGACCTTTCGACCCACTCGCGCACATCCTCAATCGTTTGCGGAGTATTATCATAGATTATCTTCTGAACCACGGGATCGGCATGCAACTGGAACAATTCCGCCGTGTGTTCGGGTCGCATGGAGGTGAGAATTAAACGTTCGGTCTGATACGTGATCATAAGTATTTCCAATCTGAACGCTATTATGATGTCACAGGCAAGCGCCTACCCGCATCAACGGTGACCATGGACTTTCGAAACGGCCAAGAGAGGCAATGTGGATCGAACTCCATCAGTTGCCTGCAAGAGCTGCGCCAGTGCTGCGTCGCGATTCGGATTTTTGTTGCAGGCGGAGGGCATCGCCAGCTTGTCTCGGCGGATCGTCGGCCCTTCATCTCGGCCTACAACTGCACAGCCCGAATGGTTCAAGCCTAATCCGCTCCAGATAGGGTCGGAAATGGAGTTATCGACCAATCGATTAAGTCGACGGCATCCTGCAGTATCGCCTCTGTCCGAGCACGGCTGGGCGAAGTAGCGACAACATGTGCGATGCGGTCTCCGGAATCGCTGTTCATGATTATCGGCGCCTTGGGTTCAACGTAAAATTTTACCTCGGCAACACCCGATAGGGCAGCCGCCCGTCTCCCGCCATCGATCCGATCGAGAGTGCCATCGCACTCGGGAAGTAGGTACCGCGAGGCCGCAGCGTGTGACTGCCTTTCGCGCAAATCCAATTCCTCACCAACAACGAGCCTGATGTGGTTGGTGATGAGATCGACACCGTAAGCCAGTTGGACCATGTTAGGAACGGGCGAACCCGCAAGACGCGGATTGACTTCAATGACGGTTGGACCGTGGTTCGTCCACCTAAGTTCAATGTTCGTCGGCCCCCAACCGAGCCCGAGAGCTCGCAAACAACTCAGCGAAAGATCTGCGATACGTTTGCACTCTTCCTCAGACAGCGGGGCCGGATAGATGTGTCCACGACAGAAGAAATTAGGTGGACCGTAGTTCGCAGCGCCAATGGCTATAACCTGATCTCCCATTATTTCTAGGTTATACTGGGGGCCTTGTGCGAACTCTTCGACAAGTATCCTTGGTGAGGACCGCCATTTGTGCTTCCCACTCAACAGATAGATCATATGTTCGGCCATCTCATCGAGAGTGCGGCACAATCGGACACCACTGCTGCCGATGCCGATGGCTGGCTTGAGAATTACCGGTAGGCCGATTTCGGTGGCAGAGCGTTCAACCTCCGTCGCATTCACTGCCAAACGATATGCAGGTACTCGAAGGCCAGCCTCAGCGAGCAGCTGACGTTGAACGAATTTGTCGCAACACCGTTCAACCGCCATGGCGTTCGGTCCCGGCAGATCGAAGTACCGGCAGAGCTGGCCAACCATCGCATAGGCCGACTCCTGGGCGCTGGTAATACCAGCTATTTCATAGGTCGATCGTAGCCGGATACATTCTCGGATCAGCGAATCGAAGTCGTTGTTATCGACACGGACCGCCTCAATTCCCAATGCCGCGGTAATCAAATAACTCCGGGTCAGCAGATATGGTAATGGGATAAATATCAAGGCTCCTAGCGGCTTTAATGTATAAAAGGCTATTACTTTCGCCTTCAAGGAGTATTATTGCCCGCTTTAACATATATCGACACCTAAAGTTTTACTTAGTGCCCACGTTTGTTTGGAGTAACTCGATCGCCCGCGAAGTAATTTCATTTCCGCCGACCTTCTGTTGCAAAACATTCCTTAAATGAGTTGTTTTACAATTTTGTTGCATGGCCTCCCAATATGATGAGAACGTCTCAAAATTCATGCCAATTGCGCCGAGGGAGCCTGAGAAATAGTTTTTCTGAGTTTTGTTCAGTGACTTGACCCGGAGTGCAGCAGACTGTCAGGCCGAAAACAATGTGTCGCGGATTCGACAAACACGTCAGTAGGTGTCGGTTGCCCGGCGTTTTATCAAGAACGGCTCGGACGCTAACGACGGAGCAGGCCCTCCGCTCCGACAACAAGATTGCGCCCTTTGTCGACTATCTGCGTGAAAGCGTTGCCGCCTATCCCGATCCCACCGCCGTTCGCCTGAAGCGCAGATTCGCGAACGCGGTTATGAAGGCGGCTACACCGCCGTGAAGCGATTCGTCGCCGCTTGGCCACGCGCGCTACATCTTCGCCGCCTATCGTCATGCATGCACCAGGACCTGCAGATTCTGCTGCGCGTATCGCCTAAAAACCAAGGGCCAGGTCGAGCGACCGTTTCGCTACGTCCACGAGGACTTCTTCCTGGCCCGCTCGTTCCGCAATCTCAACGACCTGAACGACCAGTTGCAGGACTGGCTCGACACCGTCGCCAATGCCCGCCTGCACTGGCGCAACAATCGCGCAATCCAGCGACACGTTCGGAATCTAGGTTAGTCTGCGGCCGAAACAAGGTACGCGCGGTCGACGGTAATTCGGCCGCCGTTGATACGACTGGCAATTCGCTGCCTGTCTGCGCTACCGAGCGGCATCGTCACCGGCGTTCTGACGGGCATGGCCGGCGCGTAGCTGTCGCTTGCCCAGGATGCGGATATGACCGCCAGCAAGCGTTCCATCGCGCCGGCAGCGCTCACCGTCGCCAAATGGAAACCGGTGCCGGCGAGATCCACGTGTCTGGCGGGGAAGGTCGCCATGGCCCGGAGGTGAAGCCGGCGAGGCGCTTCCGCTGGTCCATGCAAGCGGAGGATCGCGCCGCGCCGTGCATCGCATCTCTCGTCCCGCTGCGCTGCTGAGATCTCTCCTGTCAAGCGGTCCAGGTTTAGCGCTTCGGGCCGAGCAGGAACACTATGAGGGCAGCGATGAACGTGGCAACAGCACTGTAGGCAATGGCGCTGGCGATCCCCGCATTCTCCACCAACAGCCCGCCGAAAATCGCGCCGGCTGCGATTGCCACTTGGAATGCTACGACCATCAGCACACCGGCGCTTTCGGCCTGCTCGGGAACGGCCCGCCGCACCATCCACGTCTGTAATCCCACCGGCACCGCGCCGAAGGCAAAGCCCCACGCGCCAACCGCAATCCCCGAGGCGAAGGCCGATGCTCCCGCCGTCAGTAGCGAAACAGCCGCTATCCCTATGAGCAGCGGTGCAAGGGCCGCGACTGCCTTGAGACTGTACTCGGCCAGAAGCCCGCCGGCCAAATTGCCGAAGAATCCGCCGATGCCAAAAGCAAGCAACACAAGCGAGATCGTCTCAACGTCAAGCGCGGGAATCTTTTCGAGGAAGGCGCGGATATAGGTGATTCCGGCGAAGTGGCCGGAAGCGACCAGCAGGATGACAAAAAGCGCAACCTTGACCATCGGAATCTTTGCCACATCCAGCAGGCTGCGGACGCTAGTCACTCCAATCGGAGGCAGTCTCGGAATGGTCATGAGCTGCACGAGCAGTGTAGCGACGCCGCCGGCTGCGGCGAGCATGAAGGCGCTTCGCCATCCCCAGATATCGCCGACATAAGCGCCGATTGGAGCTGCGCAGACGGTAGCTACGGAAACGCCGGTGAGGATGATCGACATAGCGCGAGGCAGGAGGTGGCTTGGAACGAGCCGCATCGCCAGTGCTGCCGACATCGACCAGAATCCTCCGAGCGCTATGCCGAGCACGACGCGTGCAGTCAGGAGAACCGCCAGCGACCACGCGCCGGCCGCCAGAACGTCCGACAGGATCAGCAGCAGCGTCATGGTCCACATGACGGTCCTGCGGTCCAGGCGCTTTGTGATGATGGCCACCGTCGGCGCCGAGATTGCCCCGACGATAGCTGTCGCCGTCATCGCCTGTCCAGCCGCTCCCTCGCTGATACCGAGATCATGCGCGAGGGGCGTGAGCAGGCTGACAGGCAGAAACTCTGCCGTGACCAGCCCGAAGGTGCCCAAGGAAAGCGAAATGATGGCACCCCATGCTGGACCAGACGGTGGGACGGGTTTTTCTGGGTCGTGCAGAACAGCGTTCATGACGCCTGCTGCGGATCGGGCCATGAACGAAGTCTCCACTTTGATGCAATGCAACGTGATGTTGGCTGCTTTGACCCAAATCTAAAAACACAAGCGCATTTCCCGGCGGCGTTGCACGGAGGAGGGGATGTTCATTGCTTCGCGATACTTTGTGACGGTGCGGCGCGCAACATCAATGCCGGTTTCCTTCAGCCGGACAGCGATGTCCTCGTCGGAAAGCACGTCGCCGGGAGATTCTGCGGCAATGATCGCTTTGATCCGATGCCGGACAGCTTCGGCGGAGTGCGCATCGCCGCCTTGGCAGGACGCGATCGCGACGGTGAAAAAATACTTCAGTTCAAAGACGCCGCGCGGGGTAAGCATGTACTTGTTCGAGGTCACCCGGCTTACCGTCGACTCGTGCACGCCGATCGCGTCAGCGACGGTTCTGAGATTGAGAGGCCGCAGGTGGGCGACGCCATGTTCCAAAAAGGCATCCTGCTGACGCACGATTTCAGCCGCAACCTTAACAATCGTCTTGGCGCGCTGATCGAGGCTGCGGATTAGCCAGTTCGCGTTTTGCAAGCATTCGTCGAGAAATGCTTGATCTTTCGAATTTTGGGCAGTCTGACGCGTGACTTCGGCGTAGTAGGTTTGGTTGATCAGCAGCTTCGGCAGCGTGGCGGGATCAAGTTCGATCTGCCACCCGCCTTGCGGCGAGGGCGTGACCCAGACGTCGGGTATGATTGATTCAGACGCACCGGATTCGAATCTGTTCCCAGGCTTTGGATCGAGCGCACGAACCTCATGCATCATGTCGAGAAGGTCTTCTTCATCGACGCCGCAATGCTGCTTCAGCGCCTCAAAATCGCGTCGCGCAAGCATTTCAAGATGGGCAACCAAAGCTGCCATTGCCGGGTCGAGCCGGTTTCGCTGGCGCAACTGAATCTCGAGGCATTCTCTGAGACTTCGCGCAAAAACTCCCGGTGGATCAAATTGCTGCAAGGTTCCGAGAACCCGTTCCACAACAGCCTCATGGACATTTAGGCTCTCGGCCAGCTCCAAAAGGTTTGCCCGAAGATAGCCAGTGTCTTCCAGATCGGCGGCAAGCTGGCCAGCGATCAGCCGCTCCTGTGGTGTGAACGCAGTGAGGGCGATCTGACGAGCGACATGGTCGTGCAATGTTTCGGCGAGGGTGGCAAACTCGTCGAGGGAAGGGCCATTGCCCGGCGGGTTGTTGGTCGTGTTGCGAAGTGATTTCCATTGCCCGAGCCGTTCAGGCGACCCTGCCCCGGTCGGACCTTCAACGGGGTTTGCCCCAAAGCCGACAGGCTGATCCGCTCCCGAAATCGAAGCATCGTCAAAAGGCCCGCCATCGTTTGACGCAGATTCCAAGAGCGGGTTCTTCTCGATTTCCCCCTCCACGAACTGATGCAGTTCGGTATGCGCCAGTTGCAGCAAGCGAATCGACTCAATGAGTTGAGGCGATGCGACGATGGATTGCTTCTGGCGCTGAAACAGGCTTGCTGAAGATTGCATGGTGAGTGCGATAATCCTGTCGAGGAGCCTCTTGGGGCCTGCAATGGCGCCAGTGAGACGTTTTCTAGGTCATGCGGCGGCTCTCAGCGTTTCGAGAACGTTTTGCGGGGATGAGACGCCATACGGGTCGGCCTCGCAGTTGTCGGAGAAACCTTCCTCCTCGAACCAGTGCTCCACCACGCCATTGTTGATCAGGGCGGCGTAGCGCCATGAGCGCATCCCGAATCCGAGATTGTCCTTGGCAACCAGCATGCCCATCTTGCGTGTGAACTCGCCTGAGCCATCGGGGATGAGCTGGACCTGCTTCAGGCCCAAGGACTTCCCCCACGCATTCATGACAAAGGCATCGTTGACTGAGAGGCAGTAAATCGCGTCAATTCCCTGCTTCGCAAACTCATCATAGAGCTCTTCGAACTTGGGCAATTGGTAGGTCGAGCAGGTCGGGGTGAAGGCGCCAGGCAGCGAGAACAGGATGACCCGCTTGCCGGCAAAGTAGTCGTCAGATGTTTTTTCTTGCCAGCGATATGGATTCGGCCCCTGGACTGACTTATCGTGAACACGCGTGAGAAAGGTGACGAAGGGAACTTTCTTTCGAACTGTCATCAAGTTGCTCCTGAAGAAGACTGCGCTGAATTCTGGCAGAGGCTGGCGCAATACCGGGCAAAGGCTCGTATCCCCGGCACGGAATGAGGGCCTCGCGGCTCGCAACCTCCTTTTTCCCTCCCGACGTATGGGAACGTCTTGGCGGTTGGTCTTGGCCACCCGAACGCAATCGATCTGAGCGAGCTGGACACCGTCGAGCCGGTTGCTTTCCACGGCTATGGCGCCGGAAGCGGGATCGGTCACTAGCGATAGTGCGTTTGGAAAAGGGATAGCGGCCGGAAGGAGCCAATATCGCAAAGCATGTGGGGGCCTGAAATGTCACTTCACGCAACAGACCCGCGTCACTGGATTCCGCGTCACTGGACTGGTTCAGCATGTTGTCGATATGTGGCAGTGACCCGCCGGCCTTGGTTTGGGTGACGACCCTTTGACAATGCTTTTCGGCACTCACATGCTGAACAGAACCGGCAAACCGCATTTGCGCGCGCGGCCCGCGTTGGCGCGCCGGCATCGGACCAGCCATGCGCAAAGCGGCCACCCAGAACGGACTTCCGGAGGAGACGATGCCCTGTTCAGCTGGAAGGGGCACCGTCTCCTCAGGCCACGGTCTGGAGCTTCGCGTATCGGGCATGGCACAAGTCGCTTTCATCGTGATTTGATGGTGCTCTAACCAGGAGCAGCAAGCGGCGTGCCATTTGGAATAGAGGTGCCGTTGGACCGCCCCTTTCTTCTCGGAGGCCGTGTCTTGGAAGATCGGGCGCGCGCTATAACCGCCTCGTCACCACACGCAACAACGGTGCTGTATGGTGCGGGTATTCGGCGCCCCGGCTGGGCAAAGACGAACCGGAAGCCGAGCCGATGCACTACCTCACACCGGCGGGCACTGCAGCGATTGTGTAGCGTGTGCCACTAGCGTGTTCTTGCGTGCGGAGGCACGGCTATCGCGAACACGCGCCTGTCGCAGCAACCATGAGCGCGCGTTCTTCGGCAAGCGCCGTGATTCCGTGAGGATCGAATTCCACAATCGTGTCTGTTTGCCGCCCTCTTATGTTCGAAACTGGACCAGAATGTCGCAAGCCCGACCTAAAGGTCGCCGAGGCGTTCTGTCCGACACTGTTCCGTCGCCTTTGTTGGCCGGCGACACCGGCCTATTTCGCCTAGCTCTTCTCTGGCCTCAGGCTAAGCCCCTAAAAGCATCACAGATTTTTTTCTTCGGTCGGCCAAATTGGCACGAGGTTTGAAGCCTCTTCGTTGCGGGCCGGGAGCCGCCGACCGACTTTCATTTCGTGGATGGCACGAATGGAACGAAGAAAGAAAAGCAAAATGTCAAATCCGCGTCGGATAGCGTCTATGGGCATGGGGTCCTCGGCGAAACCGCCCTTACCCAACAGCTCGCCGCTCTTGTCGACCCTTGCGCAGGAAATCTTGGCTGGCGGCGGCTCAAAGGCCCACCACACCGACCTTATCCTGAAATCGATGGTGCAGGATAAAGTTCTGCAACTCGCCGCGCGGTGTGCCTAGACAGTTACACGTTGGCCGATGTTGATAATCGGTCTGCCTTCGGACGACGTCCTCTACATGCCGTCTTAGGTCTTCGCTGCCGCAGCGCCCGCCGGTCACCTTCCGCCCTTCCATCGCTATAGAGTGAAGTGCCACCATGTCCGAACAACCTTTGCCGACGCTGCCGATGTGGCGGGTCGATCACATTGAGCCCTCGCCCGAGATGTTGGCGCTACGGGCCAACGGTCCGATCCACCGCGTGCGCTTCCCGTCCGGGCACGAAGGCTGGTGGATCACAGGCTATGACGAGGCCAAGGCGGTGTTGACCGACGCGGCGTTCCGGCCCGCCGGAATGCCGCCGGCGGCATTCACCCCGGATTCGGTGATTCTCGGTTCGCCAGGATGGCTGGTCTCGCACAAGGGGGGCGAGCATACGCGGTTACGCACGATCGTGGCCCCGGCCTTCAGCAATGGCAGGGTGAAGCAGCTCACGCAGCAAGTGGAGGCGATCGCCGCGCAGTTGTTCGAGACGCTGGCGGCCCAGCCCCAGCCCGCCGATCTGCGGCGCCACCTCTCCTTTCCGCTTCCGGCCATGGTCATCAGCGCGCTGATGGGCGTGCTCTACGAGGATCACGCCTTTTTCGCCGGGCTGTCCGACGAGGTGATGACGCACCAGCATGAAAGCGGCCCGCGAAGCGCGTCGCGCTTGGCCTGGGAAGAACTCCGCGCCTACATTCGCGGCAAGATGCGGGACAAGCGCCAGGATCCGGGCGACAACCTGCTGACGGACCTGCTCACGGCGGTCGACCAGGGCAAGGCGACCGAGGAAGAGGCGATCGGCCTGGCCGCGGGCATGCTCGTGGCGGGTCACGAGAGCACCGTCGCGCAGATCGAATTCGGCCTGCTGGCCATGTTCCGCCATCCACAACAGCGCGAACGCCTGGTCGGCGATCCATCCCTGGTGGACAAGGCGGTGGAGGAAATCCTGCGCATGTACCCGCCGGGCGCCGGCTGGGACGGCATCATGCGCTATCCGAGGACCGACGTGATCATCGCGGGCATGCATGTTCCCGCGGAGAGCAAGGTGCTGGTCGGCCTGCCGGCGACGTCGTTCGATCCGCGCCATTTCGACGACCCGGAAATCTTTGACATCGGACGTGACGAAAACCCGCACCTGGCGTTCTCCTACGGGCCCCACAACTGCGTCGGCTTGGCGCTGGCCAGGCTGGAACTCAAGGCGGTGTTCGGTTCGATCTTCCAGCGCTTTCCCCCGCTGCGCCTGGCCGTGCCGCCCGAAGAACTGAAGTTGCGCAAGGAGATCATCACTGGCGGGTTCGAGGAGTTCCCGGTGCTCTGGTGATGCGCGGACGCCACCAGGAATCCCGATGTTCTCGAATTGCCGGCGCGCCTGCCGCGCGCCGATCAGAAGCCAGCCAACAGGTGACCAAGATGGACGTGCAAGAAACCACGGCAGCATGCCGGGACGCCTTCGCCGAACTGGCGTCGCCAGCGTGCATTCAGGACCCGTACCCATTCATGCGGTGGTTGCGCGAGCACGATCCGGTACATCGCGCGGCGTCGGGCCTCTTTCTGTTGAGCCGCCACGCCGACATCTACTGGGCGCTAAAAGCCACTGGCGATGCTTTTCGGGGGCCGGCACCAGGCGAACTGGCGCGCTATTTCCCGCGTGCGGCGACCAGCCTGTCGCTAAGTTTGTTGGCGTCTACTTTAGCGATGAAGGAACCTCCAACGCATACGCGTCTGCGCCGGCTGATCTCGCGCGATTTCACCATCGGCCAGATCGACAAGCTGAGGCCGACCATCGCTCGCATTGTCGCAGCGCGCCTGGATGGCATGGCGCCCGCACTGGAGCGCGGGGAGGCAGTGGACCTGCATCAGGAATTCGCGCTGGCCTTGCCCATGCTGGTTTTCGGCGAACTGTTCGGCATGCCCCCGGACGACATTCTCGCGCTCGTCACCGGCATCAGCGCCATTCTGGAAGGCCTGAGCCCGCTCGCCAGCGATCCGCAGCTCGCCGCGGGGGACGAGGCCAGCGCCAGGGTGCAGGCCTACTTCGGCGACCTCATACAGCGCAAGCGCACCGATTCCCGCCACGACATCGTGTCAATGCTGGTCGGCGCACGCGACGACGATGCCGAGACGCTGTCGGATGCGGAATTGATCAGCATGCTCTGGGGCATGCTGCTGGGCGGCTTCGCCACCACTGCTGCGGCCATCGGCCATGCTGTCCTGGCGATGCTGGCGTATCCCGAACAGCGGCACTGGCTGAAGGGAGATGCCGTGGGGGTGAAGGCATTCGTCGAAGAAGCCCTGCGCTACGACGCGCCCGCCATGTTCAGCTCCATTCCGCGTATCGCCCAGCGCGACATCGAAATGGGCGGCGTCGTGATCCCGAAGAACGCGGACGTGCGCGTGCTGATCGCGGCCGGCAATCGCGACCCGGACGCCTTCGCAGATCCCGATAGCTTCGATCCCGTGCGGTTCTGCGGCACCAGTCCTGGCATGTCGATCGACGGGAAGATCATGCTGACCTTCGGCCACGGCATCCACTTCTGCCTTGGTGCGCAACTGGCCCGGGTGCAGTTGGCCGAAAGCCTGCCGCGGATCCAGGCGCGCTTCCCCACGCTGGCATTGGCCGAGCAGCCGACCCGGGAGCCCTCCGCGTTCCTTAGGACGTTCCGCGCGCTGCCGGTGCGGCTGCATGGGCAGGAGGGCTGAGATGCGCGTCGTGGTCGATCAGGATCTGTGCGGAACTACCGGACAGTGCGTGCTGACGCTGCCGGGCACCTTTCGCCAGCGCGAACCGGACGGCGTGGCCGAAGTGTGCGTGGCGACGGTCCCGCAGGCGCTGCATGACGCCGTGCGGCTTGCGGCCAACCAGTGCCCGGTCGCCGCCATTCGGGTGATCGAAAGCGACGCCGGCCATGACGAGCGCGCCAGCGCCGACCCTGCGCCTTCTCCGGCGCAGGCCGAGCGGCATGCCCCCGAAGAACAATGCAATCAGGAGGCACGATGGGACGGTTTGAAGGCAAGGTGGCCGTGGTGACCGGCGCCGGCGCCGGCATCGGCAAGGCATGCGCTCTCGCCATCGCGCGCGGGGGCGGCAGAGTGGTGGTGGCCGACATTGATGGCTCGGCGGCCATCGCCTGCACCGCGCAGATCGCGGCCGATGCAGGCCACGCGCTGCCCATAGCCATGGATATCGCCGATGATCAGGCGGTGGCAGCGCTGTTCGAGACGGCGGAGCGGCACTTCGGGGGGGTCGACCTGCTGGTTAACAATGCGAGCGCCATGCATCTGACCCCGCGCGACTGCGCGATCCTCGACCTGGACCTGGCAGTCTGGGATCAGACCATGGCGACCAATCTGCGCGGCACGCTGCTCTGCTGCCGGCAGGCCATCCCACGGATGATCGCCCGCGGCGGTGGCGCGATCGTCAACATGTCGTCGTGCCAAGGGCTCAGCGGTGACACGGCGCAGACGTCCTATGGCGCGTCGAAGGCGGCGATGAACATGCTCTCGGCTTCGCTCGCCACCCAGTACGGTCATGCGCAGATTCGCTGCAACGCGGTTGCGCCGGGTCTTATCATGACCGAGCGTCTCCTCGCCAAGCTGGACGAGTGCATGCAACGGCATCTGCGCCGGCACCAGCTCCTGCAGCGCGTCGGCCGCCCCGAGGACGTGGCCGCGCTCGTGGCGTTCCTGCTCTCCGCCGATGCTGCGTTCATCACCGGCCAGGTCGTGTGCATCGATGGCGGCATGCTGGCGCATGTGCCAACATACGCGGACGGTGGCAACAGCTGCGCCGCGCGCCCTGCCGGCGACACCGAATCGGCGACGGCGGCGCGCTGCTGATGGACATGCTGCTCAACCCACTCAACCGTCGGCACCGGTTGCGATCCGACATCCCGGTCATGCCCGGCGCTTTCCCCCTGGTCGGGCATCTTCCCGCCATTGTCTGCGACCTGCCGCGCCTGCTGCAACGCGCAGAACGGACGCTGGGCAGCCACTTCTGGCTGGATTTCGGCCCTGCCGGACATCTGATGACCTGTGTGGATCCGGACGCTTTCTCACTGCTCAAGCACAAGGACGTGTCCTCGGCGCTGATCGAAGAGATCGCGCCCGAATTGCTTGGCGGAACGTTGGTTGCCCTGGACGGCGGCGCGCACCGGCAGGCGCGCGATGCCATCAAGGCAGCGTTCTTGCCCAAGGGACTGACCCAGGCCGGGATCGGCGACCTGTTCGCGCCCGTCATCCAGGCGCGGGTGCAGGCGTGGCTCGCCCGCGGCGAGGTAACTATCCTGCGCGAGACCGGCGACCTGATGCTGAAGCTCATCTTCAGCCTCATGGGAATCCCCGCGCAGGACCTGCCGGGATGGCATCGCAAGTACCGGCAATTGCTGCAGTTGATCATCGCGCCACCGGTCGACCTGCCCGGATTGCCTTTGCGGCGCGGCCGCTCCGCCCGCGACTGGATCGACGCGCAGTTGCGCCGGTTCGTCCGCGATGCGCGCGCGCATGCCGCGCGCACCGGGTTCATCAACGACATGGTGAGCGCTTTTGACAGCAGCGACGGTCCGCTCTCCGATGACGTCCTGGTCGCGAATATTCGCTTGCTGCTGCTTGCCGGTCACGACACCACTGCCTCGACGATGGCCTGGATCGTGATCCAGCTGGCGCGGCAGCCTGTGCTGTGGGACGCCCTGGTCGAGGAGGCGCAACGCGTGGGCGCGGTGCCGACCCGGCACGCGGACCTGGCGCAGTGTCCGGTCGCCGAGGCGCTGTTCCGCGAGACACTGCGCCTGCATCCGGCGACCACGCTCCTGCCGCGTCGCGCGCTGCAGGAATTGCAACTCGGCCAACGGCGCATTCCCGCGGGCACCCACCTATGCATCCCGCTGCTGCATTTCTCGACCTCGGCGCTGCTGCACGAGGCGCCAGATCAGTTCCGCCTGGCGCGGTGGCTGCTACGCACAGAGCCGATCCGGCCCGTGGACATGCTGCAGTTCGGTACCGGCCCACACGTCTGTATCGGCTACCACCTCGTATGGCTGGAAATGGTGCAGTTCTGCATCGCATTGGCGCTGACCATGCACAAGGCCGGGGTGCGGCCGCAATTGCTGAGCGACGTCGAAAAAGGCCGGCGCTATTACCCGACCGCACATCCGTCCATGGCAATCCGCATAGGCTTCTCATGAGCTGGCATCGCATGCCCCGTGTGGAAGGCAGCCGCGCCGGCGAGGCGCGGCATTGCTGCACTCGGCGCTCGCACTCGTGTGACGACTTGCGCTCGCCGTGGCCGTCTCAGCTACAAGGACATCAACAACATGCAGACCGGTTCCACTCCACGCGACCGAATCGGCGTTTCCGCATTCGGCGGATTGGGCGCGCAGGCGCGCGGCGCCTCCGGCGGGCTGCTCCCGGAGATCTGGATGCAGGACGGCGCAAAGCGGGTCGAACAGGCTCTGGGGCGTCTGCTCTGCGCCGAAGACGACGGTAAGACGGAGCTGATGGCGGCCATGCGCTACGCCACCTTGCATGGCGGGAAGCGCACCCGCGCCTTGCTCTGTCTGGCTGCCGGCGCACTGGCGGGCACGCCGGCGCACATGCTCGACGACGTCGGTGCCGCCATCGAGATGATGCACGCCTGTACCCTGGTCCACGACGATCTGCCCGCGATGGACGACGACGTGCTTCGCCGCGGCCTTCCGACCGTGCACGTAAAGTTCGGCGAAGCCACTGCGATCCTGGTCGGCGATGCGCTGCAGGCCCACGCCTTCCTGACGCTGGCGAGCCTGGATGCGCCGGGCGACAATCGTATTGCGCTCGTGCGCGAACTGGCGCAGGCGGTGTCCGCCGAGGGTGCCGCAGGCGGGCAGGCCATGGATCTGTCGCTGGTCGGAAAGCACGCCGGGCTGGACAGGATCCTGGCGATGCACCGGATGAAAACCGGAGCGCTAGTGCGCGCGTCGGTTCGCATGGGCGCGCTATACTCCATCGCGGAGGATGCCGCGCACGCTGCGCTGTACAGTGCGCTCGATCGCTACACCGCCTGTTATGGCCTGGCGTTGCAGGTGGCCGACGACATTCTCGACGCGACGGCGGATACCGCGACTCTTGGCAAGACCCCCGGCAAGGACGCGGCGGCGCAGAAGCCGACCTGCGCGTCGATCATGGGGTTGCAGGCAGCGCGCCTGTTCGCGCTGTCCTTGTTGCACGACGCCGGGGAGGCCATCGCCCCTCTGGGGCCGCGTGCGGAAGGGTTGGCGCAGATGCTGCAGCGGGCCGACCAGTATCTGTCCGCGCCATACGCATGAGCGGCCCATTATCCGTAAGGACTCGCCCCTGTGCTGGTGCGATCGGCCGGCGGGCGCTGCATGCTGCACTGTGTCCGTGTCGGCGGCGACGTGCGCGGCGTCTGCACGTTTCTGTTCTCATTAGCCCTCTGCAGAAGGAACATCCCGCGTGAACGCGCTGTCCGAACAGATCCTTTCCGAATTGCGCCACCTGCTGAGCGAGATGAGCGACGGCGGCAGCGTCGGTCCGTCCGTATACGACACGGCGCGAGCTCTGCAGTTCGACGGCAAAGTCACCGGTCGGCACGAGGCATATGCGTGGCTCATCGCGCAGCAACAGGCCGATGGCGGATGGGGAAGTACGGACTTCCCGCTGTTTCGCCATGCGCCTACCTGGGCGGCGCTGCTGGCATTGCAGCGTGCCGATCCTCTTCCCGGGGCTGCCGACGCAGTCCAGGCTGCAACCCGGTTCATCGAGCGCCAGTCCGACCCCTACGCGCATGCGGTGCCGGAAGACGCGCCCATCGGCGCGGAGCTGATCCTGCCGCAGTTGTGCGACGAGGCCGCATCCTTGCTGGGCGGCTTGTCGTTTTCGCGCCACCCGGCGCTGTTGCCGTTGCGGCAAGCACGCCTGGTCAAGCTGGGGGCTGTGGCGACGTTGCCGAGCGGCCATCCGTTGCTGCACTCCTGGGAAGCCTGGGGGACGTCTTCGGCCACGGCATGCCCGGACGACGACGGCAGCATCGGCATCAGTCCGGCGGCCACCGCCGCGTGGCGTGCGCACGCCGTGACACAAAGAAGAACGCCGCACGTCGGGCGCACGGGCGGGTATCTGCAGGCGGCATCGCGGGCGACTCGCACCGGCATCGAAGGTGTCGTTCCCAACGTCTGGCCAATCAATGTGTTCGAGCCATGCTGGTCGCTGTACACCCTGCATCTGGGCGGTCTGTTCGCGCATCCCGCGCTCGCCGAGGCGGTGCAAGTGATCATCGCGCAGCTCGACGCCCGGCTCGGCGTGCGCGGTCTGGGCCCTGCCTTGCACTTCGCGGCCGATGCGGACGACACCGCCGTTGCGTTGTGCGTCCTTCGCCTTGCAGGCCGCGACCCGGCGGCCGACGCGTTGCGCCAGTTCGAAACCGGCGAGCTCTTCGTCACCTTCCCCGGTGAGCGCAATGCCTCGGTGTCGACCAACATCCATGCCCTGCATGCGTTGCGAATGTTGGGAAAACCCGCCGCCGGCACCAGCGCCTACGTCGAGGTCAATCGCAACCCGCACGGTATATGGGACAACGAAAAATGGCACGTTTCGTGGCTGTATCCAACCGCGCATGCGGTCGCTGCGCTGGCGCAAGGCAACCCGCAGTGGCGCGACGAGCGCGCGCTGGCAGCGCTGCTGCAGGCGCAGCGCGACGACGGCGGCTGGGGCGCCGGTCGCGCGTCCACATTCGAGGAAACCGCCTATGCGCTGTTCGCGTTGCACGTGATGGACGGGACCGAAGAGCCGGCAGGGCGCCGGGGCATAGCGCAGGCGGTGGCGCGGGCGCTGAAGTGGATGCTCGCCTGCCACGTGGCGCATTCACTGCCCCAGACGCCGCTGTGGATCGGCAAGGAACTGTATTGCCCGACCCGGGTGGTGCGCGTGGCCGAACTCGCCGGGTTGTGGCTGGCGCTTCGTTGGGGGCGGCGTGTTTTGGCCGAGGGAACAGGAGCCGGGCCATGATCCCGACCGACCGCGCGCTGCAGCAGGTGCTGGAATGGGGGCGTTCCCTGACCGGGTTCGCCGACGAGCATGGCCTGGAAGCAGTCAGGGGCGGCCAGTATATCCTACAGCGCATCCATCCGAGCCTGCGCGACACCAGCGCCCGCACCGGCCGCGATCCGCTGGACGAAACGCTGATCGTGGCCTTCTATCGCGAACTGGCGCTGCTGTTCTGGCTGGACGATTGCAACGACCTTGACCTGATCGCACCGGAGCAGCTCGCCGCGGTGGAGCAGGCGCTGGGGCAGGGCGTGCCGTGCGCGCTACCAGGATTCGAGGGCTGTGCTGTGCTGCGCGCTTCGCTCGCCGCGCTCGCCTACGATCGTCGCGACTATGCCCAGCTTCTCGAGGATACCCGGTGCTACTGCGCGGCGCTGCGTGCCGGACACGCGCAGGCGGCAGGGGCAGAGCGCTGGTCCTACGCCGAGTACTTGCAGAACGGCGTGGATTCGATCGCCTACACGAACGTGTTCTGTTGCCTGTCGTTGCTGTGGGGGCTGGACATGGCGACCTTGCGCGCGCATCCGGCGTTTCGCCAGGTCCTGCGGCTCATCTCCGCGATAGGGCGCTTGCAGAACGATCTGCATGGACAAGAAAAGGATAGGTCGGCCGGCGAGGCCAACAACGCGGCGATCCTGCTGCTGCAGCGCTATCCGGCCATGCCTGTCGTGGAGTTCCTCAAGGACGAGCTGGCCGGCCACACACGCATGCTGCACCGGGTGATGGCGCAAGAACGCTTTCCCCGGCCGTGGGGACCGCTGATCGAAGCCATGGCGGCCATCCGCGTGCAGTACTACCAGACCTCAAACAGTCGCTACCGCAGCGACCCTGCGGGGGCAGCCCAGCGTGCGCCGGCCTGAACGAGCGGAAAACGGCGGCGTGCGCGCGCTGCCGTCGGTCCGACCCGACGCAACGCCGTCGCCCGATGACGCGGATGGAGCGAGCATCAGCGACACCAAGTTGAGCCGGCGCAAGGACGACCATCTGGACATAGTGCTGAATCGGCGAACGGCACGGGCCAAGGCCGCCGGCTGGGAGTACATCCGTTTCGAACACTGCGCATTGCCCGAGTTGGACCTGACGCAGATCGACCTCAGCGCCTCGCTGCTGGGCAAGACCATGCGCGCGCCTCTGCTGATCAGCTCCATGACTGGGGGCATGCCACGCGCCGAGGCCATCAACCGGCATCTGAGCGAGGCAGCGCAAGCCTTGGGGATCGCCATGTGCGTCGGTTCGCAGCGCGTGAGCCTGCAATCCCGCAACTCCCAGGGGCTGACGCGCGCGTTGCGCCGCCTGGCCCCAGACGTTCCCTTGCTGGCCAATATCGGCGCCGCGCAACTGCGCGAGGCCGACGGCCTGGACCTCGCGCGCCGGGCGGTGGATGCACTAGAGGCCGATGGACTCATTGTCCATCTCAATCCGCTGCAGGAAGCGGTACAGCCGGAGGGCGACCGCGACTGGCGCGGCGTCCTGGCCCAGATCGCTCGCGCCGCACGTAGCGTCGGCGTGCCGATCGTGGCCAAGGAAGTGGGGTCTGGCCTCTCTGCCTCGGTGGCTTGTGCGCTCGTTCAGGCGGGCGTGGCGGTGATCGATGTCGCCGGCGCCGGCGGCACCAGTTGGGCCGCAGTGGAGGGCGAGCGGGCCCCCGATGCCGCCGACCGTACAGTTGCGATGGCGTTCGCCGATTGGGGGATCCCGACCCCGGCCAGCGTGCAGGCGGTACGTCGGGCGCTGCCAGCGGTGAAGCTGATCGCGTCGGGCGGGGTCAGCGACGGCGTCGACGTGGCCAAGGCTATCCGCCTCGGCGCGGACATCGCCGGGCAGGCAGCCGGCGTGCTGCGCGCGGCTACGGTATCCACCGAGGCCGTTGTCGCGCATTTCGAGATCGTCATCCGCCAGTTGGCCGTCGCCTGCTTCTGCACCGGCTCGGCTGATCTGGCGGCGTTGCGCCAGGCCCGCTTATTGCCCTCGGCCCATCTGCCCGCCGGTTGATGCCGGCGTAGCCCGCAGGTGGCGGCGGGCGCATAGCCTTACTGAGTGAGAAAGTCTCGGAAGCGGGGACGCGCTGGTCACGGGCTTGTTCGGGTGCTGCTTCGTGATCGGGGAGGCACCCCGCCATGCCCCGAACGGACAGCCGAGAGTAAAGCGGTATTCGACGGCTATGTCGATGCTTGATCAGGGTGGTCACGCCGATCGAGCCGAGCCCCTGAAAGGGCCGGAACACCAGGTGCGGCGGGAGACCGGCAGGAGCAGATGGTGCAAATCCATTGCAATGAAGGAGTATTCCTGCAAGCGACGGAGAAGGTAAGCCAGCCTCAATCCCTTGTGTTTGCTTGGTGTTATGCAAATTAGGCACCGATCCACATTGCCCCCGAGTCATGCGCGGTCGGTCGTGAGGTGCCTCCGGCTATCCACAGCACTTCCCGGCAAGGTGCCCAACGCCCATTAGAGGCGCTTGGATCGGCTTGATCAGGGCGTTGGGCGCGGTCGTCATGAAGCCGTAAAGCTCGAAATCGCCGGCGCCGTCCTTGACCTTGCGCACCCCATGCCATGGCGTCCAGAGGCCAGCGAAGAAGAAAAGCGGCCGGTCCTCATTGAGCGCGAACCAATCCGCTGAATACCTGTCTCAGGGTCCTTATCGCCGGGTGTTGGGCTGGGCTCCGAGAAACTCGTCACAGGCACCACACAGCGATGCTCAACCCCAACATACTGCTGCCAATGGCCGTATTGTGGGTTGCGGATATTGGTCGTGCCGTAGTCGGCCTTGCCCTTGACCCGTTCGAGCGGTGTCGGCATTCCCCAAAGCAGGTTGGCGACTTCACGTTGCCCGTCTGCCGCATTGCGGACCACCGGACCGGGCTGGTTGGGGTTGATGTCGATGGACGGTTCAGGTTGCCTGAGATGGTCGCGCAGAGCCCTGGTGCACTGGCGTAAGGCTTCTTGCGACGTGGTGATGTTGTGCAGATTGCACATCTAGGAAGGAGCAACCCCGTTCTTTTTGGCAAGCATGGAAAGGGCTTTTTCCTTGATATCTGCCGCGACCAAAGTCAGAGCTTCGTCGCGATCCTTGAAACTTGCGATCGATGTACCCTTGAGGGTCGCCTGAAAAGACCCGAAGAGCTCTTCCTGCCACAGGCAATTTCTCGCGATCACTGGAATAACAACCGTCGTGTTGTTGGCCTCTCTCTCCATCGCGTGAGTTAGCTCAATCTGGTTGCAATAACGCGAGTTGATAAAGTCAACGCTTATCAGGAGGATGATAATGTCGGCGCTCTCTAGATTGCCCTTGATGGCGTCCGCCCATTTGTCGCCAGTCTCGATTTCGCCATCGTGCCAAGCCTCGACAAGACCAAGTCGGCTCAGCGGCGTAAGGTGCTTTAGAAGGTCAACCTTGATAGCCGCATCTGCATGCGAGTAGGAGATAAACGCCTTGAGAGGCTTGGGACTGGGGCTAGCCGCATTTTGGGGGAGGGACATAGTCCCACCGGGACCTCCTCTTATCTGTCCATTCTTCCTCAGGCGGTCCTTAGTTGTCGTGTAACGTTCTTCTATCCAACCCAGTTTATTGAAAAGGGCTGCGTTCTTAACGCTCACTTTTCCGCCCCCCGACAATTCTCTAACGGCGTCCATAAACCGGTCTTCTAGAGTTCCAACGCGCTTCCGCGATTTTGCCTTGCTTGCCATTTTATGGAGCCCCCCGAATCTAGGTCGACACTTCCAGCGAAAGTCTTTTGCAGTCAAGTCGACGCTGGAAATTAAGCCGGGAAATCCTCTAATTGGGGAGCCGGCTTGTTGCCAGCAATAAACTCGAACGGTGCGTTGCGTCTTTGTGTTAGCTTGTCGGGTCGGAGGTCTAGCCAGCCTGAGTTAGAGCCTTCTCAAGCGCCGGTCTGGGCACCTCAAGCTGCGCCTTGTCGCCACCCCATAGTCGTCCCCGACGCTGCGAGCCGTCCAAGGGTTGTCAGCTTTGGTGATGCTGACACGGGGCCTAGCCTACGCGCTTAGCGTCATCTCAGTGTCCGCGGCCAGAGCATCGATATCCCGTCGAATTGCTTTCCCAGGTCGCACCGCTCCTTGGCTCATATCGCATTCACCAAAGACTATCTCTGGAACGAAATTGACCGACCCCGGGAACGCTCCAGGCCGATCCGAGCTAACTGGTCAATCCAAACAACTTGGAATGACACCTTAGCGGGTATTATTCTAAAAATGCCCACGGTGCCCCGGTTACAGGCAGCCCGCGAACGCGGGCGAAAGGGTGGACCCCGTCCGAAACAAACCCAATCAGCGCTCCGAAATCACTCCACTCAGCTAAATGAAGGCCGTCCGGCATCTGAAGCCGCCCGTCTCTTTCATAGGACCACTGTAGCGCATCGGCGCCGAGGTCAAATAGCCGTTGGCTGAATGTTCTTTCAGTTGGCCGTCTGCAGCGACGCATGCACTAGGCCTATTACGAAGAAAGCCGGTGGACGGTGGCCACAGCAGCTGTATGAACCGCCCTGGGTTGATCGGAGGCTCCAACTCCTGAGAAGGTGGAGCCATGACAAGCAAGACGACCAACAAGTTCTCTCCCGAAGTCCGGACCCGCGCGGTGCGGCTGGTTCTGGATCACGAAGGCGAGCATGCCTCGCGGTGGGCGGCGGTTTCATCGATCGCCGCCAAGATCGGCTGCACGGCGCAGACGCTGCATGAGTGGGTGAAGAAGGCCGAGCGCGACAGTGGCGTGCTCGCCGGCGAGCCTACGGACGTGGCAACGAAACTCAAGGCCTTGGAGCGCGAGAGCCGCGAGCTTCGCTAGGCCAACGAGATCCTTCGCAAAGGCTTCCGCGCATTTTGCCCAGGCGGAGCTCGACCGCCGGTTCAGGCCACGATCGCGTTCATCGACGATCACCGCCAGGCGCATGGGTCGAGCCGATCTGCAAGGTGCTGCCGATCGCCCCGTCGACCTACCACGACCATGTCGCCAAGGGCATCGATCCTTCCCGGCTGTCGGCTCGGGCGAAGCGGGATGAGGCCTTGAAGGATGAGGTCCGACGCGTGTTCGAGGCCAACTTCCGCGTCTACGGCGTTCGCAAGGTCTGGCGGCAGCGCGAGCGCTTCGACGTCGCCCGCTGCACGGTTGCCCGCCTGATGAGGCCATGGGTCTTGAGGGCATCATCCGCGGCAAGCCGATCCGCACCACAGTGAGCGACAAGGCCGCACCTTGCCCTCTCGATCAAGTTAATCGCCAGTTCCATGCCCCGGCGCCGAACATGCTGTGGGTCTCCGACTTCACCTACGTCGCGACCTGGACGGGCTCCGTCTATGTCGCCTTTGTCATCGACACCTATGCGCGAAGGATCGTCGGCTGGCGGGTGAGCCGGACGGCGCATGCCAGATTCGTTCTGGACGCTCTGGAACAGGCTCTCCATGATCGGCGGCCCGCGCAGGGGGGCAGGCTCATCCATCACAGCGATA
The DNA here is from genome assembly GCF_040320205.1 of Mesorhizobium sp. M0761. Taxonomy (NCBI): domain Bacteria; kingdom Pseudomonadati; phylum Pseudomonadota; class Alphaproteobacteria; order Hyphomicrobiales; family Phyllobacteriaceae; genus Mesorhizobium; species Mesorhizobium sp. M0761. Next base: position 105,677 of record NZ_JAMYPF010000021.1, on the reverse strand, counting down.
GAGGCCGCCCAATACACCGAGCGCCTGGCGGAGGCCGGCGTCGAGCCTTCGGTAGGCAGCGTCGGCGACAGGTACGACAATGCTCTCGCCGAAACGATCAACGGTCTTTACAAGGCCGAGGTGAACCATCGACGCGGACCCTGGCGCAATTTCGAAGCCGGTTCGCTAGCTCGATTGGGTGGATTGGTTCAACAATCGCCAGCTGCTGGAGCCCATCAGCAACATCCCGCTGGCCGAAGCCGAGGAACGCTACTACGCCATGCTGGATGACCCAGCCATGGCCGCGTGACTCAAACGAAACGGCCTCCGGAAAACCCGGTGCGGTTCAGTTCTCGGAGGGACGACGTTGCCGCGCGGAGCTAAAGGGAGAGAGGACGATTGATCTCTTTCCATATCATTTTCTTCATATATGATACGCAAACAGATCACATAAGCACGGATGAGATACCTTCGCGTACCATCGCGCATTGGAATAGATCGTATAGGTAGCATTATGGACTCTGAATCGGAAATTCTACGGGAAATTGGTGGGCTTTTCAGGCAGGCGAGGTTGGCTGCTGCTATGACGCAGGAGCAGGTCGCTGATTTGGCGGGTATATCCCGTCCCCGATATCGCGACATCGAAAAGGGAGCCGCAGCCGCGCGTGCGACGACGCTCATGAATATCGCTCGCGCGCTCGGTCTGGAAATGATGCTGGTTCCGCAAGCCATGGTGCCGGCTGTCCAGGCTCTATTGCGTCCGCATGATGATGACGATCGACCCGCCTTTGTTTCTCAACCTGACGATGACGATCATGGCTCCAGTCTTTCGCGCACCTAAGACGATCCCATCGCTGGACGTGCTCTTGAATGCAGTGAAGATCGGCACAATCGTCAGGACGCCGGGCGATTTCAATGCGTTCAACTTCGATGACGCCTACCGCGCGACGGGCGGCTTTCCGGTTCTCAGCCTGTCGTTCCGGGCAGCGACGGGAGGATTGCGGAAAGATCCAAAGCCTCTGGCAAGCGCCTTGCCCGCTTTCTTCGCGAACCTCCTGCCGGAGGAGAAATTGCGGGAGGCGATGGAAAGTCATCACGAAGGCAACGTGCGGCCAGGCAATGATTTCGATCTTTTAGCGGCACTGGGCGCCGATCTGCCGGGAGCCGTACGGGCGTTGCCCAGTGACGGCGCGATAGCGGTTTCGAAGGATGGCTCAAAGGATCACCCCAAGGCACGGTTCTCGCTTGCCGGCGTGCAGATGAAGCTGTCGGTCATGAAGAACATTGGAAAAGGCGGCGGCTTTACCTTGCCGATGGACGACGAGCAGGGCCGGTACATTGCCAAGTTCCCTTCGACGGCGTTTCCGGGCGTTTCCGAGAACGAATTCGCCAACCTGGCGCTGGCAGCAGCAATCGGCATGGAGGTTCCTGAATGCGAACTGGTCGAGAAGTCCGATTTTGAGGGCGTTCCCGAAGAATTCAATACGCTGTCGGAGGGCAAGGTCCTTCTCGTCAAACGCTTCGATCGCGGCGCCGGTGGCGAGAGGATACACATCGAGGATTTCGCTCAGGTCTTCGGTGTCTACCCCTCGCGCAAATATGAGGGGGCCGCTTATCACGACATAGCCTTGGCTCTTGGCGTGGCCGTCTCGCCTACGGCGGCTCTCGATTTCGTCCGCCGCCTGGCACTGAGCGTCATCACCGGCAATGGCGACATGCACCTGAAGAATTGGTCTTTGCTCTATCCCGGAAACGGCGACAAGCCGGCGCTTGCACCAATCTACGACGTCCTGTCCACCGTGCCATATATTCCCGCCGACGCCATGGCGCTGTCGCTTGGAGGAGAGCGCTCGTTCAAGGCGCTAGCAGCACCGCGATGGAAAGCATTTGCGAACCGCGCAAGGCTTCCGGAGCCGGCAGTCCTAAAGGCAGTGGTCGAGACGGTCGAACTCGTCAACGAGTACTGGTGGGATCTGCCTGAGCGCGACGTTGTCGCAGCGAAAGTGCTCGAGCGGATGGACGAACATGTGAAGGCGATGACGCCGATACTGAACTCCTGCGCCGATAAGTGAGCCGAGTCCCCTCGGGTTGCTGATATAGCGGAACTTTCCGCCCGCGGCCCTATGGATGGCCGTGGATCGAAGGTATGCCAGCGTGGCGCGAGATTCCGCGGAGTGTCCTACACGCGTGAGCAAGCACGTCAGCTCGCCGGAACAGACAGTATCCCGCAATTCACCCAACAGGATCGAGCTGCTGTTCGTCCACTTCAACATAACGACGCGGTTCAAACGAATTCGGTGACTGAGGATCGCGATCCGACGCTTTGTGTCGCCATTGTCGGGTCCGCTACACGGTCTGTTGCGACGATCCTTTCTGGGCCCTCAGGCTAAACCCCTGAAAAGCAACCATTAAATTATTCTTCGGTTGGATCAGCCAAATTGGCATGAGTCTTGAGATCCTTAGGTGCGAGGCGGCTACAGCTGCCCGACCGGCATTCATGTCGCGGCAGCCGCGATGAATGGAACGAAGGAAGGAAAGCTACATGTCAGGTTTGCGTCAGATCGCCTTTTACGGCAAGGGCGGCATCGGCAAGTCCACCACCTCCCAAAATACGCTCGCCGCCCTGGTCGACCTCGGGCAGAGAATCCTCATCGTCGGCTGCGACCCCAAAGCCGACTCCACCCGCCTGATCTTGAACGCGAAGGCGCAGGATACCGTCCTGCATCTCGCGGCAGAGGAAGGTTCGGTGGAAGACCTGGAACTCGCGGACGTACTCAAGGTCGGCTACAAAGGCATCAAATGCGTGGAGTCGGGCGGACCCGAGCCAGGTGTCGGCTGCGCCGGCCGCGGCGTGATCACCTCGATCAACTTCCTCGAGGAGAACGGCGCCTACGACGATGTCGACTATGTCTCCTACGACGTTCTCGGGGATGTGGTGTGTGGCGGTTTCGCGATGCCGATCCGCGAGAACAAGGCCCAGGAAATCTATATCGTCATGTCCGGCGAGATGATGGCGCTCTATGCCGCCAACAACATCGCCAAGGGCATCCTGAAATACGCCCATTCGGGCGGCGTGCGGCTCGGCGGCCTGATCTGCAACGAGCGCCAAACCGATCGCGAGCTCGACCTCGCCGAAGCGCTGGCTTCCAGGCTCAATTCCAAGCTTATCCACTTCGTGCCGCGCGACAACATCGTCCAGCACGCCGAACTCAGGAAGATGTCTGTCATTCAGTATGCGCCGGACTCCAAGCAGGCCGGGGAATACAGGGCGCTGGCCGAGAAGATTCACGGGAATTCGGGCCAGGGCACCATCCCGACCCCGATCACCATGGAGGAGCTCGAGGACATGCTGCTCGACTTCGGCATCATGAAGACCGACGAGCAGATGCTTGCCGAGCTTCAGGTCAAGGAAGCGGCCAAGACTGCCGCACAGTAGCGACTGCTGCCGACATGAGGCGCCGCCTTACCTGGTGCGCCTTTTAAAGAACGGCGCCTCGTCGGTGGAGGCGTCACCCTGAACCTTGAAAGGGGTCCCATGAGCCTGGAATACGAGAATGACGGTGGCCTCCATGCGAGGCTTATCGAGGAAGTGCTGTCGCAATATCCTGACAAGTCGGCGAAGCGGCGCAGAAAGCACCTCAGCGTCGCAAAAAGCGGCGACGAGGCTGGCGAGGAAAGCGAGGTCCTTTCCGAATGCGAGGTCAAATCGAACATCAAGTCCATCCCCGGCGTGATGACGATTCGCGGCTGCGCCTATGCCGGCTCGAAAGGCGTGGTGTGGGGTCCAGTCAAGGATATGGTCCATATCTCGCACGGCCCGGTCGGCTGCGGGCAATATTCCTGGTCTCAACGCCGAAACTACTACGTCGGCACGACCGGCATCGACACGTTCGTCACCATGCAGTTCACCTCCGATTTCCAGGAGAAGGACATTGTTTTCGGCGGCGACAAGAAGCTCGAACGGATCATCGACGAGATCGAGGAACTGTTTCCGCTGAACAAGGGCATGACTGTGCAATCCGAATGCCCGATCGGCCTGATTGGCGACGACACCGAAGCTGTGTCCCGCAACAAGGCCAAGCAGCACGAAAAGACAATCGTGCCGGTGCGCTGCGAGGGCTTCCGCGGCGTCTCGCAATCCCTCGGCCACCACATCGCCAACGACGCGATCCGAGACTGGGTTTTCGAGAAGAAGGAAGTGGAGTTCGAGGCCGGCCCGTACGATGTCAATGTGGTCGGCGACTACAACATCGGCGGCGACGCCTGGGCTTCGCGCATCCTGCTCGAGGAGATGGGCCTGCGCGTGGTCGGCAACTGGTCGGGCGACGCTACGCTGGCCGAAATAGAGCGAGCGCCAAAGGCGAAGCTCAATCTCATCCATTGCTACAGGTCGATGAACTACATTTGCCGGCACATGGAGGAAGAGTATGGCATCGCCTGGATGGAGTACAATTTCTTCGGCCCCTCCCAGACTGAAGCCTCTCTGCGCAAGATAGCCAAGCACTTCGGGCCGGAAATCGAGGCCAAGGCCGAGGCGGTCATCGCCAAATACCGGCCCTTGGTCGATGCCATAATCGCCAAGTACCGGCCGCGCCTCGAAGGCAGGACGGTGATGCTCTATGTCGGCGGGCTGCGCCCCCGTCACGTCGTCACCGCATATGAGGACCTAGGCATGGTGATCGTCGGCACTGGCTATGAATTTGGCCATAACGACGACTATCAGCGCACCGGCCACTACGTGAAAAAGGGCACGCTGATCTATGACGACGTAACTGGTTACGAGCTGGAGAAGTTCATCGAGGGGATCCGTCCTGATCTCGTGGGCTCCGGCATCAAAGAAAAGTACCCGGTCCAGAAGATGGGCATACCGTTCCGTCAAATGCATTCCTGGGATTATTCCGGCCCGTATCATGGCTACGACGGGTTCGCCATCTTCGCTCGCGATATGGACCTGGCCATCAACAACCCGGTCTGGAACCTCTACGACGCCCCCTGGAAGAAAAAAGCCGAGCCGTCGGCGGCGATCGCAGCCGAATGAAACCCTGGCCTCCCGGAAGCCGGGAGGCCGCGAACGCCTGTGGCCGCTTGTCCGCGGGAGACCTGAAAAACGTTTCGACGTCCCTGTGCCGCCGTATGGCGGGCCAGATGGAAAGAGGTAACCACCCATGCCGCAGTCGGCTGAAAAAGTTCTCGACCACGCGCCCCTGTTCCGCGAGCCGGAATACAGGCAGATGCTTGCCGAGAAGAGGCTGAATTTCGAATGTCCTCACCCGGACCAGACCGTTACCGACCAAGGCGAATTCACCAAGACGTGGGAATACCGCGAAAAGAACCTTGCTCGCGAAGCGCTTGTCGTGAACCCCGCCAAGGCCTGCCAGCCGCTCGGCGCGGTGTTCGCGGCCGCAGGCTTCGAGCGAACCATGTCCTTCGTCCACGGCAGCCAGGGCTGCGTGGCCTACTACCGCTCGCACCTGTCGCGCCATTTCAAGGAGCCTGCTTCGGCGGTTTCCTCCTCGATGACCGAGGACGCGGCAGTGTTCGGCGGCCTGAAGAACATGGTCGATGGGCTCGCCAACACGTACCAACTTTACGACCCGAAGATGATCGCCGTCTCGACCACTTGTATGGCGGAGGTCATTGGCGACGACCTGCACAGCTTCATCGAGAACGCCAAGGACGAAGGCTCGGTCCCGCGCGACTTCGACGTGCCCTTCGCCCACACGCCGGCCTTTGTCGGCAGCCATGTCGACGGCTATGACGTTGCGGTCAAGGGCATTTTGGAGCATTTCTGGAAAGGCGAGGAGCGCACGGAAGCCGAGGGAACCATTAACATCATTCCGGGTTTCGACGGCTTCTGTGTTGGCAACAACCGGGAACTCAAGCGCCTGCTCGATCTGCTGGGCGTATCCTATACCTTCATCCAAGACGCCTCTGACCAGTTCGACACGCCGTCCGACGGCGAATACCGCATGTATGACGGCGGCACGAAGATCGAAGACGTGAGGAAGGCACTCAACGCCGAGGCGACACTTTCGCTACAGCATTACAACACCCGAAAAACACTGGAGTATTGCGAGGGGGTGGGGCAGGCGACGGCCTCGTTCCATTACCCGCTCGGAGTTCAGGCGACCGACGACTTCCTGATGGAGGTCTCCGCGATTTCCGGCAAGCAAATCCCCGAGGCAATCCGCCTGGAGCGCGGCCGACTTGTTGACGCCATGGCCGACAGCCAATCCTGGCTGCACGGTAAGAAATACGCCATTTACGGTGATCCGGACTTTGTCTACGCCATGGCCCGCTTCATCATGGAGACGGGCGGCGAGCCGACCCATTGCCTCGCCACCAACGGCACCTCGGCATGGGAAGCGGAGTTGAAGGAACTGCTTGCATCATCGCCCTTCGGCAAGGATGCTCAAGTCTGGGCGGGCAAGGACCTCTGGGCGATGCGCTCGCTGCTCTTCACCGAGCCGGTGGACCTGCTGATCGGCAACTCCTATGGCAAGTATCTGGAGCGCGACACCGGCACGCCGTTGATCCGGCTGACGTTTCCGATCTTCGATCGCCACCATCACCATCGGTTTGCGCTGATGGGCTACCAAGGCGGGTTGCGCGTGCTGACGACGATCCTCGACAAGATCTTCGACAAGCTCGATCGCGAGACCAGCGAGACGGGCGTGACGGACTATTCGTATGACCTCACCCGCTAAGCTTGACGGTCGGCTTTGGCCGGTCGTCTTCCCGAGGGACTTTGGAGACCGACGTAATGTCCTTGCTCAGAGCCAAAATCCAGGATGTCTTCAACGAGCCTGGCTGCGAAAAGAACCGCGGCAAGGATGCCAAGGCGCGCAAAAAGGGCTGTTCGAAGCCACTGACCCCCGGAGCGGCGGCCGGTGGCTGTGCCTTCGATGGCGCGAAGATCGTGCTGCAGCCGATCACCGACGCCGCACACCTGGTCCATGGGCCTCTCGCCTGCGAGGGCAATTCCTGTGACAACCGCGGTGCGGCTTCGTCCGGGCCAACGCTGTGGCGCACGAGCTTCACGACCGACCTCACCGAACTCGATGTTCTGATGGGGCGGGGCGAGCGGAAGCTTTTCAAAGCGATCCGCGAGATCAAGGAAGCGTATGGGCCGCCGGCGATCTTCGTCTATCCGACCTGCGTGACGGCGCTGATCGGCGACGACATTGAGGCCGTGTGCAAACGCGCGGCGGAAAAGTTCGGCTTGGCCGTTGTGCCGGTCAATGCGCCGGGCTTCGTCGGCTCCAAGAATCTCGGCAACAAGCTTGCCGGCGAGGCGTTGCTCGAGCATGTCATCGGCACGGCCGAGCCCGACGATGTCGGCCCTTACGACATCAACATCCTTGGCGAATTCAACCTCTCGGGCGAATTCTGGCTGGTGAAGCCGCTCCTTGACCGGCTGGGCATCCGGGTGCGCGCCTGCATTCCGGGTGACGCGCGTTACTTCGACATTGCCTGCGCGCACCGTGCCCGGGCGGCTATGATCGTGTGCTCGACCGCGCTCATCAATCTGGCCCGCAAGATGGAGCAGCGCTGGGAGATCCCGTTTTTCGAGGGCTCCTTCTACGGCATCAGCGCCACGTCTGAAGCGCTCCGACAAATATCTCAGCTGCTCGTGAAGAAGGGTGCCGATCCGGAGATCCTCGGCCGTACCGAGGTATTGATTGCAGAGGAAGAGGCGATCGCTTGGAAGAGGCTAGCGGCCTACCGGCCGAGGCTCGCAGGCAAGCGCGTGCTGCTCAACACCGGCGGCGTGAAGTCCTGGTCGGTCGTCCATGCGCTGATGGAGATCGGCATCGAGATCGTCGGAACCTCTGTCAAGAAGTCGACCGTCGAAGACAAGGCGCGCATCAAGCAGATCCTCAAGGACGACAACCACATATTTGAGCAGATGGCGCCGCGCGAGCTCTACGCCATGCTCTCAGAACGCAAGGCGGATATCCTGCTGTCGGGCGGGCGCACGCAATTCATCGCGCTGAAGGCCAAGACACCCTGGCTCGATATCAACCAGGAGCGCCAACACCCTTACGCCGGCTATGACGGCATGGTGGAACTCGTACGCCAGATCGACATCGCCATTCACAATCCGATCTGGGCGCAGGTGCGGGAGCCGGCAGCATGGGATTGTCAGCCTACGGTGAGGGAGGAACGGCCGCGCACGAGAAGCGATACCGTGACCTTGCATGCTGTCCAGGAATTCTCCGGCACGACGGCCGGTGATTTCGGCGAGTGTTGAGGAAGCCAATGGGCCGGATCCTTCCCCAGACCAAAGCGGCGGCGGTCAATCCGCTGAAGTCATCGCAGCCATTGGGTGCCGCCTTGGCCTTTCTTGGCGTCGACGGCGCGATGCCGTTGTTCCACGGCAGCCAGGGGTGCACCAGCTTCGCGCTCGTGCTCTTGGTGCGACATTTCAAGGAAGCCATTCCCTTGCAGACAACGGCGATGGATGAGGTGGCGACGATCCTTGGCGGGGCGGACCATCTGGAACAGGCGATCCTCAACCTCAAGGCCCGCACAAAGCCAACGCTGATCGGGGTTTGCACGACCGCGCTGGTGGAAACCCGGGGCGAAGACTGCGCAGGGGATGTCGCCAATATCAGGCTGAAGCGCATGGAAGAACTCGCAGGTACGGAGGTGGTGCTAGCCAACACACCGGATTTCGAGGGCGCGATCGAAGAGGGCTGGACCAAGGCTGTCACCGCTATGATCGAAAGGATTACGCGGCCCGGCGAGCAGGCGCGGCAGTCGAAGAAGATCGTGATCCTGCCTGGCTGGAACCTGACTGTGGCTGACATCGAGCATTTGCGTGAGATGGTTGAAAGCTTTGGACTGAAGCCGGTGATTCTGCCGGACATCTCCGGCTCGCTCGACGGTACGGTGCCCGACCGCTGGATCACGACCACCTATGGCGGCACCAGCGTCGAGGATATCCGCGAGCTTGGCACGGCTGTGCAATGCGTCGCCATCGGTGAGCATATGCGCCGCCCGGCCGAGCTGCTGCAGAGGTTAACCGGCGTACCTTACGTGCTGTTTCGGTCGCTGACTGGATTGAAGGACGCAGACCGGTTCGTCTCGCACCTATCGGCGGTTTCGGGCGCGGCGGCGCCGGCTGGGGTACGCCGTCGCCGGGCGCAGTTGCAGGACGCCTTGCTCGACGGACATTTCCACTTTGGAGGTAAGAAAATTGCGATCGCTGCTGAACCAGACCAACTCCACCAACTCGCGAGCTTCTTCATCGCCATGGGCTCCGAAATCGCGGCGGCGGTCACAACGGCCGCTATGTCGAAAATTCTGGAGGAAGTGCCGGCGCAGTCGGTTCAAATCGGCGATCTCGGCGATTTGGAAGCGCTTAGCGCCGGCGCTGATCTTCTCGTTACTCATTCCCACGGCCGCCAGGCGGCGCAGCGCCTCGGCATTCCGCTCATGCGGGTCGGCTTCCCGATCTTCGACCGGCTCGGGGCTCAGCACAAGCTCACAATCCTCTACCAAGGGACCCGCGACCTGATCTTCGAGATTGCCAACATTTTCGAAGCCAACGGGCACGCGCCGACGCCTGAGGCGCTTGATCCACTCCGTAAGCGAGAAATGCCAGATGCGCTCCGTTCGTCGCCTCTCGCTCGTCACTGACGAGGTTCACGCACCGAAGCCGGAACGCCAAGCCGGCGCATTGCGCGTGGCCATCGCCACGCAGGACATGAAGAACCTCAACGCCCATTTCGGATCGGCCAGGCGCTTTGCTGTCTACGACGTGATGCGCGAGGAGTGGAATCTCGTGGAAGCCGTGGCCTTTGACGAAGTTTCCGACGAGAGCGGGAAGCACCGAACCGAGGGCGATGACCGCATCACCCCGAAGGTGGAGGCGCTAAAGGGCTGCCATTTGCTGTTTTGTCTGGCAATCGGCGGACCTTCGGCAGCCAAACTTGTTTCCGCAAAGATCCATCCGATCAAAGTGCCGCAGCCCCAGACCATCCAAGAGGTGTTGTTGCGCACGCAGATGATGCTCAGGACGTGTCCTCCCCCTTGGCTGCGCAAGGTGCTGGCGCAGGCAGGTGCCGCCGGACAGAAACCCTCCTTCGAGGACGAAAGCTGAAATGAGGAGTGGGCGAAATGTTTGAAGCCGCTGTTAGCCCTGCCGCCACCGAGGACGAGGCGGCCCTTGCCACCCCGTTCGTCAAATGCCTCGTGCGGCTGATCCGTGCCAATGATTCCCACGGGTCATGGGAAGGCAAATCGGATGCCGAGCTGCTGGGCGCCTTCATCATCACCAGGGAACAGCGCCGTGCAATTCCAATCATCGGCGATCCCGATCCGGACGTGCTGTGGAGGCTCGATAAGTTCTACACCGCCGTCGGGCTTGCGATTGAGGAACGCTGCGGCCTGATGGCATCCCCGATGATGGAGATAAGCCATGAGGGCTTCGGGCGCGTGCTTTTCACGGCCGGGCGGTTGGTCGTTCTGTCGAAAACCCTGCGCGACGTCCACCGGTTCGGTTTCGAGACGTTCTGGAAACTCGCCGCGGCCGGTACTCAACTGGCCGGCGATGCCACCGCAGCCATTGAGGCTTATCCTGAGGTGGCGCGGGCGTGATGGAACCGATTTTCGATCGAGGGGATCATGTCAGGCCTTGAGGACATGCGATGGCCAGCCCTCTCAATCGAGGCGGTCGAGGCCGATGTCGTTCTTGGGGTAGCGCTGATGAAGCCAGTGGTACTGATCTGTTCGCAAGATGCGGAGTTGTATTTGTTCCTCAGCCACATTCTGGGGGTGGACGGCTTCACGAGTGAGCCGGCAGGGGGCGTGAAAGAAGCACTTGCATTGGCCGATCAACGGGAGCTCCAGGCCGTAGTGCTGGACTGCGGGCCAGCAAGCGCGACGGGCTCCACAATCTGCGCCCGGTTCAAGGGGGATCCCCGGACCGGCCGCCTGCCCGTCATTGCGTTGATCGCGCCCGGCGCCGAGAACCAGCACCTCGATCTCTTGAAGGCAGGTATTGACGAGAGCTTTGTGCGGCCCTTCGCGCCGGCCAAGCTGCTTGACTGTCTACGCACGAAGCTGGCGCTGCCACAGCCGGGTTCAAACGGGATAAAAAACGGCAGCTGGCTCTGTTGCGGCAGCCTTGAGATGAAGCTCGATGCTTACCGGGTTCGAGGTAATGGCCACGACATTCATCTAGGACCTCTCGAATTCAACCTGCTGCGGCAATTTCTTGAGGCTCCCGGCAAGGTCTTCAGCCGAGACGAGCTGATCGACGCGGCCTGGCCGGACAATATCCATGTCGGTGAACGCACTGTCGACGTCCATATCAGCCGGATCAGAAAGGCGCTGAAGGCGGCCTCGCCAGGTAGCGTCATTCATACTGTCAGGTCTGCGGGCTACTCGCTAGAGAAGCTGGACGACTGAATCGCGAACGGATGGTGTGCCACTCTCCATCTTCGTTGGCAGGCAAGTCTTGCGGTTCGAAACGCGCAACGGGCGCGACATCTCAGGGGGAAGCAGTCAGATGGCCTTCAAGAAAATACTCATTGTAGCGGGTGCTGACCACTTCGATCAGGACGTCAGAACAGCTGCAAGCTTGTGCGCCGAAGTCAGCGCACATTGTCCGTGCTGGTGTCGCCTCCGCCGCTCATTATGTCGCCGCCGCTGCTAGGCGATGGCATCCCCTGGTGGTCTACGCAACGCGCACAGGCCATTGCCAGACTGGAAAAACGGTACAGGCAAATTGAGAGATTTTCACAGGAGCCGGCCAGTTGGGAAAAAAACATCCAGGGAGATTCACAAACTGCTGAGAGCCACGTGGCGATGCTATGACGTCGATATTGCCAACTGCGATAAGCCCCAGCTCTGGCCGATGGCGGAATGGGGCTGGCCGTGCATGGCGAGACGCTGCGGGAGGAACGCCTCAGGTGCCCGCCCGCGGCGAGATTGAGCCCCATGAAGGTGTCGCCCGGCTGCATCAGGGCCATGAACACCGACTGGTTCGCCTGGCTGCCGGAATTGGGCTGGACGTTGGCATAGGAACAGTTGAACAGCGCCTTGGCGTCGATCGCGGCGTGCTAGGTCTTCAACCTCGTCGACATACTGGCAGCCGCCGTAGGCGCATCAGTCAGGTAGGTGCTCCTGATAGGAGCTTGAGTGGAGAGGCCGTCACATTGCGATGCCGGGGGCGGAGGCGTCCACGCATCAGGTCACACGCTCGCAAGCGTCATCCCCGACACAAAATGCCATCGGCACGAGATCAGTCGCATCCTCGCCGACGCCGACTATAACGGCGCAGAGCCACACGTTCAGAGTCTTCACCAGCGGGCAGAAGCGCCGGGTCACCCAGGGACATCAAGCGCCAAATGCGCGCCGCTCCGCGATCGAACTGGTGATCGGCCACATCGAGGCCGAGCGCCGGATGGCGCATCTACCTCGCCGGCCAGCGGGGCGACGCAGTGAACGCCATCTCGCTCTTGATCGCTCATTCAACTCGGCCCAAGCCGGTCGCCGCTTAGGACCCGGATTGTTCACACGGTCGACTGAGTTGCGACGCCAATAAACCCCACGAGTCCACACTGTTCGTGGCGCGGGCCACCATTGGTCGCCACTTCCTCGGCCTCCGACACAAATCGGCGAGAATGTCGCGGATAATCGCTGGTCCGCTCTTGTTCGCGACTGCCAAGATGGGGATTATCTTAGTTTCTTCCACAGCCATACGTCGTTGTGCCATTCACCGTGGATGCGGACCGCTTGATGAAGCACGACGGCCTCACGAAAGAAATGCTTAGCGCTTTTCAAACTCATCTGGTTTCTTTGCCCGACTCGCGACACAAGTATCCGAAATCCAAGTTCTTCGGCTGTTCCGATCAGTTTTTCATGCATACTTTTTCCAATTCCTCTCGCTCTATAATTCTCATCAATGTACCTCGATGTCTCCGCGACGTCGTTATAGTCAGTACGTACGGAGAATTTGCTCAGTGCGCACCATCCGATCACTGTATGGTCGATTTCATAGACAAATGCAGGATATGCATCTTGATGGTCCTCCAACCAGGCGGCGCGTTCGCTGCGAGTGTCGGGAGCGAGTTGACTTGTAGCAAAGACGCCGGGCTTCAGCGCCTGATTGTAGATCCTTGCCATGTCGCCAGCATCGGCGATATTTGCGCGTCGAAACATTAGTTAGCTCGTATGTTCGTGTTTAACGGCTCGCCTTAAGTTGCTTCCGTTTTGTGATGAGCAAGTATGCCTAATAGTGCTCCAGTCGGATTGGGCGTGCAGGTCTTTGGCACGCTCACAGGAGTATGGTTCTGGCGGCAGGAATGTCTCTCCGAGAAAGAATTCCGAAGTTGTACGAAAAGAGGCGAAGTCACCTGCCCACAGCTTGCACGGGAGACTAACCATAGCTGATCTGTCTAGCCCACCTACCAGCTCTGGTAGGTTGCTGCGCGTTCCGGAGAACGTCAATCTCGCCGCTATGATGGTCCCAGCCCGCATGCAAACAGGATCGAAAGGACATCTGATGTCATTCCAAGTGCGCCCATTGCGAACAGGTGACCTTCCAAGCGTCACAAAGATCTTTAATGCCGCATGTCGCGCCCGAGAATCAACAGAGGGAACGCGTTCATGGAGCACCAATGAAATGGGAGAATTTCTGTTGAAATCACGTCCGTCACTTGATTCCTACACGTGCGTGGACAAAGGCGCCGTGGTAGGCTGGACAGCGTTTACCCCGTTCCGCGTTAAGGAAGATGCTAAGCACACAGCCGAGATGTCGCTCTATATTGAGGAGCCATTTCGTCGCAAGGGAATTGGGTTGGCTCTTGCGCAAACTCTTTTGGCTCGAGCAACTATCCTTGACCTGCACTGCATTTTCGCAATGGTGTTTAAGGATATGCCCGACCTTACATCGTTCGCAGTACGGAAATGTGGTTTTTCCGTTGCCGGCTGCCTTCCAGAGGTATTTTCTCATAGTGGAAAGCATCACGACATCTTAGTTCTTGAAAGGTCCATAGTACGGTGAACCTGGCCACCGGCATTCGCCTGAATGGTCATTGCCATCATACCGTTTAGCTAGCGCTGGACGAGGAAGCGTGCTCGCCTTCAGAAACTGCGTGTTTCTGAGGCGGCTCTCTAGATGCGGCGCATCGTTTCCGGCTCCCATCGGCTGGAAGCTGAACTCCTGCCGAAAGCTCGAGTTCGTCGGTCCGCCCCAGGAGTCGAGTCTGTTCGGTAAGCCGCGCGCGCTGTTTAGTCATAGTTAAATGGCAAGCAAAGATCCTTCTGCGCTTGAGTCGGCACGAATTTTGATGACTTGAGGGAAGCGGCGAGAGCTCCCGCGGCGTGAAGGCAAGAATACCTCAGAGTGGCCTGCCTTACATCGCATTCAGCGGGAAGCGCGTCTGCAAGTCCACCAAAATTGGCTTGGCGTGTGCGGATTGAACGGTGAAACCTCTCGGGCAATAGGAAAACAGGCAGCCTGCTTTTGGCTCATCATGGATACCTGGATTAGTCGTCAGAATGAGGCCGAAGCGACGGTGGATAGCTTCAGTGTATCGCCTCAAAAATCAAGTATCACGTCCCCTCAGCTAGTTATGAAGGAATTTGGCCATGTCGACGTTACACACAGATGAAGGCGAGTCGATCTTGACGGACGATGTCGACCTCGCAAGGCGACTCAATGCTCGCAACGTAACTGTCCTCGATACCGGGGATGATAGGGGCCGCGGCGTATTCGCTGCTCGCGACTTTATGCCGGGCGAGGTTGTCATCATTGGGCTTCTTGAACGCCTGGAAGGAACTCGGACGATAAACTCGATTCAACTGGATTGGAATAACCATGCTCTTTTTGAGAAGCCGGCCGTAATTGTGAATCATTCTTGTGACCCCAATCTAGCGATCGTGCCTAATCGGTTCGGAGCCTACGATTTTATCGCCATCCGGGAAATTCATGCTGCTGTCGAAGTGACCTGGGACTACGCCACCTCGGAGTTCAATTGCATCGGGATCTCAGTCTGTCTCTGTTCTACGGCAAATTGCCGAGGCGCAGCCGGAGGCTTCTCTAAGCTGCCCCCCGATCATCCGTTGGTTGTCTCCCGATTCTTTGCGCCGTATCTTGAGGAAACCCTGACCAATTTTCGTGGCAAGCGGCCATAAAAGTTTCGGCATGGCCGAACAGGCGGAACACAGTGATCTGATGAGGTGGACGGCCTCCGCTCCCGGCATCGCAATGTGCCAAAGTGTGGCTGTCGAAAGTCACATGAGTGAGAACCGTCCATGGGAAAGGCTGGCACAATGGGATCGTGAAGTCGAACAACAACGATATCATCGACGCTGAGGCGATCGCGGAGACTACCACACCGCCGACAATGCGCTTCATCAGCGTGAAGGGAAAATGATCAGCGTGATTTTCAAGCGCTGTACGGGATTGTGACAAGATGATCGGCGTCGAGGACATGCTTGATCAACCAGATGGGGGATTTCTGACTCGAATACGCCGACCATTTGCGGGGGCGCGACGATGAGCCGTCGGCACGCGGGCCGGGGCCTGCTACTACGAGAGCTGCCGGATAGTGAAGGAAGGGCGGACGGCTTGAGTCAGCTCATTTGCTGCTCGTGCTCAGTACAAATGGTGGTCGAGCCTGAGAGCATGGGGCATGAACGTGGCCAAGCGGCACGGCATGGCGGCGCGCGAGCCCTGGTTGCTGTTGCCCGCAAGCTTGCCGACATCGTGCATCGCATGTGGAGCGATGCGACTGAGTTCCGCTTTGGCGAAGGAAGCCGGCCCGACACTGACAAACGAAGACGGAACACGGTGGTTCGCCCCCGAAAGGGTGATTTGGATCCTCCCCATGAGGACGATGGGCAAGGTGGTCCGCAGGCAAGTACTGGGAGACTTTCCCACGTTCTCAACAGATTGAGACGCCTCACTCTCCTGATCCCATCATGCGGCGGCCCGGCGCCGACCGCGAAGAAGCGAGTGACCCCACTGGGCGACATCGTCCCGAAAAGGTAGAAAAAGCTTGACCTCACCAACCCAATCAGAGAAGCCTGCTAGGCACGACGTATTTGGCGGCCGTCCTACAAATCAATAACCCCGAAATCTGCAGCTATAATGGCAGCAACCGTTCTGCTACCAACATTCAATTTTTGCTTCACATTTTTTACATGGTAGTCCACGGTATTCGCCGATATGCCTAAAATTTTTCCTATCTCCCACGACGATTTACCTTTCGCTACCCAGAAAATGCACTCTCTCTCTCTTATAGAAAGCTTAGGAACTTCTCCGGGGCCACTCGAACTCTCGGACTTAGCGACCCTCAAGTGGAAATGAAGCGCCGCAAGTTGCAAGTAAGTGAGTGTGCTATTTTGGAATTCGCGGTTCCAAGGTTGAGCAAAGCTCATGATCGCAACGCTGCCTTGGGGCCCGTGCAAAGGAACGCTAATGCCTGATCTCAACCCGAACGTCGCGGCCTCATCGAGTACGCGACGTTCGTCTTTGGTGGTGCTCGCGTCGTTGTAGACCTCACTCCATCGAAAGGCGCCCGCCCGCTTTCGACCCGACTTAATGATAGGATCTATACTATGATAGCCCATTTCGAGATAGCGCTGCTGCCACTTATCAGGATAATTCAGCATGATCGCCGGATCGCTTCGGAGCGGGTTTAGAGATTTTGGAAAGGATGTAAGAGAGTTATAGGCGATCCACAGGCAATCAAAATTTAGAGCAAAGGCTGATAACAGATCGAACAACTGCTTGGATTGAGCAATATCATCAGTCTGATCCAGAAATCGGCCGAACTCGACGGCAAACGACCCCCCGGCCACGCTCGGTAAATGCCTCGACGGGACCAACGAAAACTGGTCCGACGCTCTTGTCGCAGGCCTTCGCAGTTGAGAGACCGCAGTCATCGGTGCGCGTTCCATGATCTCTGCTCCGCAGCCTTTGCGCCTGGTGTTAGTACTGATGCACAAAGCTGCCGGCCATCGGCCCCGGTTCTGCGGGTCGTTATCGCTAGGCCGGCATGGTCAAAGCTCTATCACGCTCGGAAGAGCCCCATTGCTATTTCCAGCGCCTACGTTCGTCATCTATATTCCGACCCCACGCCGTCGTGCTGCCATAGGCTATCAATGCCCTATGGAATTCAAGTACTGCACCTCATGGACTAACCAAAACAGCCGGATTGCAGTCACTACTGACAGCTGCTCAGTGTTTGAGCTTTGTTCAAGCGGTGCTACGAGCGCTGACCTTGTCATGGCACATCAAGGCAGCAGCAGCGACATAGCCAGGATTTGATCGCACTGGGGCAAATCTGCAGATTCATTCGTCGCCTCATGAGGTTTTGGCGGCTCGGATCCAACTTCCTTGCAACTGCCAAAATGCTCAGCCCTTCGGCTAACGCAGCTAGGCCGCCAGATTAGAATGAGCACACTTGCGAAATAGGCCAGCTGAAGGAAGAGCGAACAAGTCAGCGTCGTGACGACTATTGTGGCGATTGAATGAGAAGCGAAGTAGACAGTCAGTGCGGTGCTACACAACACCAGCCCCAGAACGCGACAAAAGATTTTGAAGGGCAACGCCGTTCTCCTGTTTTTTGCCTCTCAGATCATGCTGCGAGCTGGTCGGCCGCAACATGGGTCTGGCAGTTTTTCGCGCAGACGCGGGCGCAGGCTCCGCAGCCAATGCAGCGGCCGGCATGGTCGACCACCATGATCATCCGATTGAGCTCGCCGTCGAAGTCGTCCTCTTCGCCATCGCAGACGCCAAGGATTTCACCGGCGTCATCAACGCCGTAAAGATGCATGACCTCCCGAGAGCAGACTTTGAAACAGCGGCCGCAACCGATGCAGGTCGTGCCGTCAATAGCGGTGAGATATTCCGGCATCCATCCGGAGCCGTCGCGGGTGGTGGATGTGCTCGTCATCGTAACTTCTTCATTGCAGCGAGCTCTCTCTTGGCGCCATCCAACTCGGCAAAAAGGGCGACGTTTCCTTGCAAGTTCCTCTGCCTCCCGTCCGGAGCTTCTGCAAGGTCGCGCAAATTTATCTTGGAAACTGCCGCGTTCAGCTGAAGCTTTCGGACTTTCTTGCCTATCCCATCTAGCTTTGACATAGATTCTTCCAGGATATCGGTTTCTTCACGCCCGTGCCACGTCGGGATAGGCTTCAAGGAGTGCAGTCGCATCCTCGCCCGCTTCGTACGGCCTGCGCGAGCTTCCTGAACGTCTCGAAGCCGAACCGGTGGATGTCTCGACAGAGCGACCCACCACGCCCGGAAGCGACATGGGTTGCATCCTCATGATCGGCAGTCATCAGGCCGGAGCGCTCCTCGATCGCAGGCCCTACGGCGCTGCAAACATGTCGAACCTCCACAGCACGTCCGGATCGAGATCTCCGATGACAAGTTCGCACGGCGCTGTTTTCTCGTGACGTTGAAGTCGGGCTAGCAGTGTTGCCGCATCACAATCCGCAAACGCCGTGCCAGCGCGCTCAGCGGGCAGTAAGCGCACGAATCGCTAGAAAGCCTCGAATGCGAAGATGGCCGGTTGTATTGAAGCCGACATTTAGGCCCCTTGTCAGGTTTTGGACAAACATCACGCGTTTCGGTCAGAAAGCCGTGGCCCGGGCGACGCTGGTCCATGGGAGTTGTTCATGACGAAGCCGATCCAACTGCGGCTCGCCAGACCGGCCGTCAGATCGAGGATGATGATCGTGGCGGACAAGGCAGAGAAGTGTCGGCATGTGCCGACCCGGCGAACTCTCCCGGACGCTGCTTTGGCGTTCTGTCTCTGTCATAGGCCTTACAGAGACCGCCACATGCAAATTGAGCCTGGTCGGAATGGCCGGCCAGAGGCCACTAGGTCGCCACGCCGGTTGGGCCGGACCGGTGAAAACGCTGAAGATGCGGCCGTCCTGCGGTTGCCATAAGCACTACGTGGGGACTGCGTGCTGCGCGAGCACCGCGCTGCCGATTTTCCGGCGCTCGCCAGCAGCCAATACCGATGTCACAGTATCTCAGGTTTTCCGGAATACATTCCCCGAGGTGACTGGTCGCTAGCCCGTCTCTTACTCCGTGAACCAAGCCCGCTCGGCCAAACGGGAGCCCGCCATTGAGCGAACGAGATCAGAACCGACGCCATCGACCTTCGTGCTGTAGCCGTCCAACGTAGCAGGAAACGCGAAGATGCAATTGCCGCCGTCCTGGCTGCAGATCGCCTGCATTTCCTCATACATCGATCGACGCTTGTCCACGTCGAGCTCCGTGCGGGCGCTTTGCAGCATTTGGCTGAAGCGGTCGTTGCACCACCTCGTTTCATTCCAGGGAGCATTGCACTTGAACGCAAGCGAGAACATTATTCCGGGCGTGGGCCGTGTACCCCAATAAGTCGTGAAGTACGGCCGCTTCATCCAGATGTTGGACCAATATCCATCGTCTGGTTCTCGCTTGACGGCGAGGTTGATACCTGCGGCTCGCGCTTGCTCGGTCATAAGAACAGCTGAATCGACAGCGCCCCCAAAGGCGGCGTCCGCAGCACTAAGTTCCACATTGATCGACGAGAGCCCGGCCCGCTTCAAATGCCACTTCGCCTTGTCCGGATCGTACTTGCGTTGCGGCAAGGACTTGTTGAAAAACGGGTCGTTGCTCGCGATCGGCTGGTCGTTGCCGACTTCCGCGAAGCCCGAGAAGATGCTGGCCACCAGCTTTTCGCGGTCAATTGCGTATTTAATCGCCTCGCGGACATTGTTGTCCGAATACGGCTTGTTGCTGATGTCCATGGCGCTACCGACGTAGGTGCCGCCCACCATCTCCACGATTTTCAGCTGCTTGTTTCGCTTTACCAACTGAACGATCTTCGGCTCGATCCGATCAACCGCGTCGACAGCGCCTGTCGTTAGGGCGTTAGCCCGAGCTGTAGCGTCATTGATATAGGTGAATTCCACGCCATCGAACCAGGCGCGATCGGCTTTCCAGTAGTTCGGATTGCGATGGGCGCTAAGCGTTACACCCGGCTGGAATTTGTTGAGGATATAGGGTCCCGTCCCAATAAACGTGGTCCAGTCTTTGAACCCCTCGGGTACGATCTGAAGGTGGAAATCGCCGAGAATAACAGGGACGTCAACGTCACCGGTTTTGTGTTCAATGACAACGACGTTGTCCCCGTCGGCGCGGATGTCTGCAAAATCCTCAAGGAGGCCCTTTGCCGCCGACTTGGAGTCAGCTGCGGTATGCCTTTTCAGAGAGTAGACCACATCGGCTGAAGTCAGCTTCTTGCCGTTCGTGAATTCCACGCCCTTGCGCAGCTTGAACCTCCACGTCTTGGCGTCTTTGCTGGACTCCCAGCTCTCAGCTAACTCCGGAACTGGGCTCTTGTCCGGCGCGAGCTCGACTAGATTGTTTCCGAAAAGCCACCCACAGGCATAGTGAGGATCGGAAAAGTAGGACATGGGGTCAAGGCTGTCGGTGGTCCCGCCTTGGGAATAGCCTATGCGTAAAGTCCCTCCCCGCTTGGGGGTCGAGGCTAAAGCCGGGCCGCCGCGCAAGCTGACGCCTGCAACCGCCGCGGCGCCGGCGACTAGCAAGGTCCGCCGTGTTGGACGCCAAGACAGGTGACCATTCATGGAAAATCTCCCGTTTATACCCCACCCTGTCTCACCGCTGTTATGGGGGCGAAGAACAGCAGCGCTTTGATGTGCATTCCAACGGAGGTCCTTCCCGACTTATTCGTTTTCTCCGACCGTCCGCTGATTGACGAAGGTACGATTGTTTTATTAAGCTGTCCATACAAAAACATTTGTGCCATGACTGTGGGCGGAGGGACCATTGGGAAACATTCCAAAGCTGATCATCAAGCGCTTCGCCCTGGGAATTTTTGTCCTATGGGTGGTGTCGCTTTTTATCTTCCTCGGGGTGTCGCTGCTTCCCGGAGATGTGGCGACCGAAATCCTGGGCCAATCAGCCCTCCCTGAAACGGTTGCCGCCTTTCGACACGAACTGGGGCTCGATCTGCCCCTTCACATTAGATATGTGCACTGGCTCGGCGGATTGGTTACCGGGGATCTCGGACACTCCCTCGCAAACGGGCGTGCCGTCTCACAGTTGATAGGTGAGCGGCTGGGCAATACCTTGTTTCTGGCCGGCGTTGCGGCCTGCTTCTCCGTTCCGGTGTCGTTGCTTTTAGGGTTGCTCACCGCGCTTTATCGCGGGTCGGTCTTCGACCGCTTGACGAACGCGATTACACTCACCTGGATCTCGTTTCCCGAGTTTTTCGTGGCCTACATCCTGATCATGTTCTTCTCCGTCCAGGCGGGCTGGTTTCCCAGCCTGTCAACGATGAGAGACAGCGACAGCTTTACCCATTCCCTCTACTTGGTGACGTTGCCAGCACTGACGCTCACTCTAGTCGTCACCGCCCATATGATGCGCATGACGCGTGCGGCAATTATCAGCGTTCTGGGCAGCCCGTTTATAGAGATGGCAAAGCTGAAGGGCATTGGCCAGCGGCGAGTCATTGTGTGGCATGCGCTGCCCAATGCCCTAGCACCGATTATCAACGTCGTGGTGATCGATCTCGCCTACCTGATCGTAGGCGTTGTCGTGGTCGAAGTCGTGTTCGTCTATCCTGGGCTCGGGCAGCTGATGATCGACTCCGTTCAACGCCGCGATATTACGGTCGTTCAAGCCTGCAGCCTAATATTTGCATCCACCTACATCTTGCTGAACATGTTCGCCGATGTGTTGGCGAGTGCGACGAATCCGAGGCTTATGTATCCCAAATGAGCACTCCAGCTGATCTTTCCCCGCGCCCGGGAATAGCCCCGACCGACGGACCTCATCATCAGGATTCCGGGCGCTTTAGAGCGTTGCTCGAAGGCCTTTGCCAGGCGCCTCTAAGCGCCTGGTTCGGTCTCGTCATCGTGACCATCTATGTGGTGGTGGCGATATTTGCGTCCGTGATCGCCCCATACGGGGAAGGCCAGGTGGTCGGTTCACAGTTCGATTCGTGGACCGTCCAGCATCTACTGGGCACTGACAATCTAGGTCGGGACACGCTGTCGCGACTAATATACGGCGCACGAAACACCGTCGGCATCGCTTTTTTGACGACATCGCTTGCCTTTCTCATTGGCGGCAGCGCGGGGCTTGTCGCGGCTGTCGTCGGCGGATGGGTCGACCAGGTTCTTGCGCGACTGGTAGACATCCTCATGGCAGTCCCACAGCTGATTTTCGCCTTGCTGCTGCTTACGATTTTCGGTGCGTCGATAACTTCGTTGGTCTCGATTATTGCCGTGCTCGACGCGACGCGGGTCTTTCGCCTGGCGCGCGCGGCTGGAATGAACATCGCGGTGATGGATTATGTCGAGGTAGCGCGCCTGCGGGGGGAGGGACTGATCTGGATACTCTGGCGTGAGGTGTTACCGAACATTTTGCCTCCGCTCGTGGCCGAGTTCGGTTTGCGCTTTTGCTTCGTTTTTCTCCTGATCAGCTCCCTTTCGTTTTTGGGCATCGGCCTGCAGCCACCCACTGCAGACTGGGGCTCCATGGTGAGGGACAACGCAATTCTCATCACCTACGGTGATATCACCCCACTGATGCCCGCCGCCGCCATTGCCCTTCTGACGGTCGGGGTAAATTTTCTGGTGGATTGGTTTCTGCACGAATCGAGCGGTTTAGATGACAAAACTTGATGGCGTCCGCGGCACCAAAGGCGACGTCATACTGGATGTGAGAGGCCTTCGAATCGGTGCCAAAAGCAAAGCCGGTTGGGCCGAGATCGTCAAAGGGATTGATCTCACGCTGCGACGCGGTGAGATACTTGGTCTTATCGGCGAATCCGGCGCCGGCAAGTCGACGATAGGGCTTGCAGCACTCGGATATGTTAAACCTGGTTGCCGGATCACGGATGGGACCATCCTATTCGCTGGAGGAGATTTAAGTGAGCTTTCCGAGGCAGAGTTGCGGCGTCTCCGAGGCGTTAGGATCGCTTACGTCGCTCAGTCGGCGGCAGCAGCCTTCAATCCAGCGCATAGGCTTATCGATCAATACACCGAAGTAGCCGTCGTTCACGGTGTTAGCGATGCTGCGTCGGCGCGCGCTCAGGCGGTCGAGCTTTATCGGAAGCTGCATCTGCCTGATCCGGGCACTTTCGGCGAGCGCTTCCCGCACCAGGTCTCCGGTGGCCAGTTGCAAAGGGCGATGGTGGCGATGGCGTTGGCTTGCAAGCCGGATATCACCGTCTTCGACGAGCCCACAACCGCCCTTGACGTGACCACCCAAATCGAGGTGCTGGCAGCGATCAAGGATGTTGTCCGCGACTTCCACACCGCGGCGATCTATATCACCCATGATCTTGCGGTTGTCGC
Source organism: Mesorhizobium sp. M0761 (assembly GCF_040320205.1). Classification (NCBI taxonomy): domain Bacteria; kingdom Pseudomonadati; phylum Pseudomonadota; class Alphaproteobacteria; order Hyphomicrobiales; family Phyllobacteriaceae; genus Mesorhizobium; species Mesorhizobium sp. M0761. Next base: position 82,343 of record NZ_JAMYPF010000021.1, on the reverse strand, counting down.
CCAGCTCGCCGATCGCATCATGGTGCTCCGGCACGGCGAGCTGGTAGAAGAAGGCAACACCCGCCAGATCTTGGAGCAGCCTTCGGCCGACTATACGCGCCAGCTACTGAGGCGTGATCCTCCAAAAAGCGACACAACGACCGCAAGTCGAAAGATCCTAACCGTCTCCTCCGTGGATGCCGCTTACGGCTCGATAAAGGTACTCCATGACGTCAGCCTCTCCGTAGGGGAGGGCACCACGGTAGCGGTGGTGGGTGAATCGGGCTCGGGAAAATCAACGCTCGCTCGCGTCGTCACCGGCCTGCTGCCGTGCAGCAAAGGTACCCTTTTGTTCGATGGCAAAGCGATTAATTCCTCGCTCAAACGCCGCAGCCTAGATTTGCGGCGGCGCATCCAGCTTGTTCACCAAACGCCCGACACATCGTTGAATCCGCGCCACCGCGTGCGGGAGGTACTTGGGCGGCCATTGGCCTTCTATCACGGGCTCACAGGCCGGCTTCGCACGGCACGCATGATTCAGCTGCTTGAGCAGATCGAGCTCGATCCCACTTTTCTGGATCGCTTTCCTGAAGAGCTCTCAGGTGGCCAGAAACAGCGTCTGTGCATCGCGCGGGCGTTATCCGCGAAGCCCGATCTGATAATTTGTGATGAGGTAACATCGGCCCTCGACCAATCGGTGGCGCAGGGCATCCTTAGGCTGCTGATGGACCTGCAAAAGAATCTCGGAGTTTCATATCTGTTCATCACGCACGACTTGCAGACCGTTAGAGCTATCGCAGACGAAGTCGTTGTGATGAATCAAGGGCTCATCGTTGAGCAAGGCCCGAAGGATGAGTTCTTCGCCCCTCCACATCATCCTTACACGCAGCTCCTGCTAACCTCGGTTCCGCAGATGGACCCGGAATGGTTGGACTCGATCCAAGAGACCCGTGCAGCGCTAGCCAGAACGATCAGCCTAGCCTGACAGGCTTCAGGCGGCGGCTTAAGTTACAGGGGCCGATAGCCCGTTGGAGACTCGCGGCTAGTGCGTGGTGACCACGATGTTCCCGACGTGCTGTTTATTCATAAACGCCTGCTGTGCTTGGGGGAGCTCTCGCAGAGGGTACTGCGCTGCCAGAAGTGGCTTCAGCAGTCCCTGCTCGATGAGGCCTACGAGACGCCTAGCCGTGCCAGGTGGCACGATGGTTGCGCCAGTGAGCTGCAGATCCTTGTAGATGAGCTGTCGCAAATCGAACTCGACGGTAGGCCCTGAAATGGCGCCGGAGCTGGAATACCGTCCTCCTTGGCGTAAAGCCTCAATGAGATGACTGAAAATCTTGCCTCCGACGACGTCAATCGCGACATCGACCTGGCCGCCTACCGCCGATCGGATTGCCTCAGACAGAGCAGGTGTGTTTCGATCGACTATCGCATATGCGCCAAGTTCTCTAAGGCGGGCCACCTTCGACGGGCTCGCTATAGCAACAACCCGCGCTCCGCGCAGCCGACTCAGCTGCACCGCGGCCGACCCGACTCCGCCCGAAGCTCCCGCGATCACCACTGTCTCACCGGGACGAAGATCCGTTCGCGCCACCAGGTTCTCGGCCGTCGTGTACGCGCAGGGGAATGTTGCAAGCTCGGCATCGGAAAGGTCGGTGTTGATACGCAGCGCATTGCCGGAGCGTATCACCGTATATTCGGCAAAACCGCCATCGCACTCCGATCCAAAATAGATCGCATTGGCAAGGTCCATCCAATCACCGGTGCCAAGCAACCAGGGATCCACAATAACCCGCTCACCAACACGCGCGGGATCCACCCCCTCACCGACACCAACGATGGTGCCAGCGACGTCAGCGCCCTGGATCAAAGGGAACCGAACCGGCGCACCACCCCAGCTTCCTTCCTCCGATCGAGCATCGGCAAAGCCATCGCTGCCGGTCGATGGCGTAATTCCGTCTGTCACCGATTTGGAGTACCAGGCCGTGCGAGTGTTGATGTCCGTGTTGTTCAAACCACAGGCACCGACTCTGATCAGAACCTGCCCATCGGCCGGCACCGGAATGGGCCAATCTTCACGATAGTCGAGTTTATCCAGCCCGCCGTGGCCAGTAAGTACAACGGCACGCATTACGGATTTTGAGCTCATGCGGATTTCCCGAATTAATGGAACGTCGACACTGGTGTCCCAAGCCGGTCGGCGTCGGGGCTCACTCCCAAGCCAGGCGCCGAGGGGGGCGTGGCATAGCCTTTGACGTTCCGCGCCCCTTGACCTGGAACAGGATCGACGGCCAGGTGGTGATGACAAAGCCAGCTCGCGAGCCTGTTTTCGCGCGGGGTGGATGACGCAAGGTGTATGGCTGCCGTGTCGGCCAGGGCGGATCCCCCAAGATCCTCCAAATGCATCTGCCAGCCGACAGACACGCCGAAGTCGCGAATTTGCCTTGCCTTCGTCAGGCCGCCGACGCGATTAGGCTTCACCTTCACGCCCTCGCACGCACCGAGCTTCCACGCATCAAGATGATCCTGGAAGGTATGCAGGCACTCATCAAGCATAATAGGCTGCTTGACCCGGCTTGCCACTTGCGCGCATTGCGCAAGGGTTTCGCAAGGCTGCTCAACCCATCCACGCAAGGCGACATTGTTCAAGACTTGAACGGCGACGGCAGGAAGCCACGCGCGGTTTACGTCATATGTGACAGTTTCGTCTGGACGCAAAGCCGCTTCGATTGCCTCGATTCTTGAGATGTCAACGACAGGGTCACTGCCACCAACCTTCGCCGAATGCGTCCGATAGCCATGCTCGTAGGCCTGACGGATAAGCGCGATCATCTCATCGTTCGATCCGGTGGAAATAGACGAGTTGACGGCAACCGGATCGGCTTTGTCGCCTCCAAGCAACCGCCAAAGAGGCATTCCAGAAACGCGCCCCAGTATGTCCCAGCACGCCATGTCGAGTGCCGATTTTACGTAGAGGTGGCCAGGCAAGGCAACGTCCATCGTTCGATTGATGGCGTCGAGAGCGCAAGGATTCTGCCCCAATAGAGAGGGCGCCAGCGTTCCAATTCCAGCGCGAATACCGGGCCCATGGGCGGGTAGATAGGTATTGCCCCAGGGGCATCCTTCACCCCACCCCGAGATGCCCTCATCGGTATCGATCCGGACGAACGTGCTGTCGAGCTTATCGAACCGAAGCCGTCCTCCCGATAGCCAATATGGCTTAGAAAGAGGCAGGTCTACCTGCCAGACCGTTATACTGGTGATCTTCATAGCATCCCTTGCTCCTGCAACACTTTGCGGGCAACGCGAAAGCACTCGAGCGCTTGGGGAACGCCGCAATAGATGCCGACAACGTGGATAACAGCTCGGATTTCGTTCATTGATACGCCATTGGTAATGGCGCCGCGGCAATGGGTTTCCCATTCATGCATTTTGCCCAAAGCGCCGATCATGGCGAGGTTCATCAGCGATCGCGTTTTCGCATCGATCGATTCATCTCCCCAACCGAAACCCCAGCACCAAGCGGTCATCGCTTCTTGAAAGGGCCGGGTGAAATCATCAGCCGCAGCAAGATTGGCATCGACGTACTTCGCTCCTAACGTCGCCTTGCGCTTGGCAAGGCCGACGTCAAACAAATCCTGTTGCAATGGAGTTCTCCTTTACCGGATGGCAATCGCGATGTTTTTGGTTTGAAGGTAGTTCCAAAGTGCCTCTCGGCCTTTTTCACGGCCGTAGCCCGATTTGCCGTAGCCGCCAAAGGGTGTCTCGACGCCGCCGGCATACCACTCATTGACGAACACCTGTCCAGCTCTTAAGCGCCGGGCGGTCTTCATTGCGCGATCGACATCTGACGTAAAGATGCCTGAGACCAAGCCATAATCGGTACCGTTCGCCAAGCGCACCGCCTCGTCGTCAGTGCCGAACTTCAAAACCGAGAGAACAGGCCCAAAGACTTCCTCCCGTGCGATCGACATATCCGGCGTTATGTTGTCAAACACGGTCGGCTCCAAGAAAAATCCTGGACGGTTGAGGCGCCTGCCACCGACAACCGCACGCCCCCCCTGCCGCCCGGCTTGCTGGCACATGGATTCAGCTCGATTGCGCTGCGAGTCCGAAATCATGGCGCCCATGTTGGGACCGAATTCGGGCCTATCGGCGCCAGGACCTGCTGAAATGGAGCGCGCCATGTTCGCAACTCGCTCAACCACTTCGTGGTGCACGTCCTCATGCACGATCAGGCGAGACATAGCTGAACACACCTGGCCCGCGTTGAAGAAGATCCCCCAACGAACATTCGACACAAGGTTGTCCAGGTTCGCGTCCGGCCAAGCGATCGCGGCGGATTTGCCGCCCAGTTCAAGCACACATGGAACCACATTTTTTGCGGCGGCCGACGCGATACTGATCCCTGTCGGAACCGAGCCGGTGAAAACGATCTGATTTACGTCGGGATGGCTAACGAGAGACTCGCCCGCCTCGCGGCCCAAGCCGCATAGAATGTTCACCGCCCCCCGCGGCAGCCCCGCGTACTCGGCGGCGCTTGCGATGAACGAATTGGTCAGAGGGTCGAGTTCAGGCGTCTTTACGACGCACGCGTTGCCTGCTGTCAGAGCCGCCGACAACGAACGTGCGGTCATCTCGAGTGGATAGTTCCAGGGGACCACATGCGCGGATACGCCGAACGGTTCGTAGACCGTGAAATCGTAGTAGCTGTCTCCGAGGGGTATGGAACGACCTTCGATCGTTTCGCACTGATTGCCATAGTACTCGAAATATCGAGCCGCTCCTTCCACCTCCATGTGGGCCTCCCAAAGCGGTTTGCCCGCTTCGCGGCATAGGACATAGGCAATCTCATCGATATGATCGAGCAGATAGGTGCCCATCGCCCGCACCATTCGCCCCCGCTTGACGGGGCGCATTTCTGTCAGCGCGCCGGACTCATGACAGGCCTTGGCGGCCTTTACGGCGCGATCAACGTCTTGCGCGCTCGCCATGGCTTGCTGCGCAAGCGCCTCTCCAGTTGCAGGATCATCAACGGTGAGATTGCCCGCACCGCCGTCGACCCACTCACCATCTACGTAGTTCTTCCAATAGGCCTTGATCTCAGACATCGACGCCTTCACGCATCCACTGCTGCAAGATTCGTACCGAGTGCTCGGAGTTCACACCGCACTTCGGATCGACAACGAGCGGACCCGGTCTGTACCCGCGACTGTGCAAGCCGCGCTGGACGGCCTCGACGATATGGATATCCTCTTCGACGGTTGTCGCCCTGTCCTGGATCGCCAATTTTCGGATGATGTCGGACTCGGCTCCGTCGATCGTGTACCAACCACGCCAGACGACGACTTCGTCGACATTCTTGATGCGCCAGTGATAGGTGTTGAGAATATTGCCGGGATAAACCTGAAAGGAAAATGTCGGCCAGAGAAACCAGGAAGAATATTCTCCAGCACGCGCATTGGCGGTGAGGTCAATGGGATAACTCATCCGGTCGAGATTCTGGCATTCGGTAGTATGACGCAGACAATAGCCCTGAGGCTGGATGTCATATGTTTCGGGCTTTATAACACCGGTGGCAAATGTCTTATGGTTCAGAGCACAGTGGTAGCATTCGGAATAATTCTCGATCGATACCTTCCAGTTGCAGCTTTCCGGAATCTCGACCCATTCCAGAGGCTTCAACTGGTCAATGTGAGGGACAAATTCCGTCAGCTCCTCGCGAACTTTTGGGAACCATTCATCTATCGGTTTGGCGTGCGGGTCGAGATTGACAAAAACGAATCCGCAAAACAGTTCGACTTTCAGGCTCGTCAGACAGATGTCGTTGCGATCAAACCCTGGGACGGCATTGACGTTAGGCCCGCCTCGCAGCTTGCCCGTGAGTTCATAGGTCCAAGCATGGTAGGGGCATACCAGAAGCCGAGCGTTCCCGCTTCCCCGTACCAGTTCGTGCGCGCGATGCTGGCATACATTGTAAAATGCGCGGACCTGGCTATCTCTGTCGCGAATGCAAAACAGGCTCTGCCCTGCGAGCTCAAAGGTGAAGTAGTCGCCAGGTTTCTCCACCAAAGAGGAGTGGCCTGCGAATTGCCACGTCCGGCTCAGCAGTCCGTCTTCTTCCTTGGCAAAGATGGTTGGGTCGGTATAGTAGCGCGCTTCCAGCGATCGCAGGGGTTTCGGCGGCTCGGACGAAACGTTCATCGTGGTTCCTCTTTCCAATAGACACCAAGCTCGTAGCGGCGCTTATGAAACCGCTCGATATTATTGACTGCATCGGCCGCCGCTTCAGCCACCACGAAAGCAACGATCGTTTCAAAAAGCGCCGTCAAGGCCACGGTCGACGGGAAAAACTGTGGTGTGTCGGTCGGGATGACGAAACGTTGGTCGGCGCGGGCCAGGATAGGCGATGCCGGACTGTCCGAGATGCCAACGACCTTGATGCCATAGGCGCGGGCCAATTCCACGGCCTCGACAACCTCGCGCCGGTACGGCTTGAACGTCATCGCTATCAGGAGATCGCCCTTCTCGGCGCGGACCAACCCGTCCACAGGGAGGGATCCCTCGCGTGGAATGGCAACGACGCTGTCCACTGCCATGCTTGCCAGATAGGCGAAATTTCGGGCAACCGAACTGGCAAAGCCCAAGCCCAAGACGTAGGTGGTGCGCGCCTTTACAATGGCATCCGCGAGTTGCTTGATCTCGGTGGCGCTCGTTCCCGAAAATAGACCTTCGATATTCTCGATCGACGTCGATGCCATCTGGCTGTAGAGGCTGGCCAGTTTTCCGCCTTTGGATAGCGACTGCAGCCAGCGGGCCCGGTCAGGAAAATCCTCGCGCCCGCGCATCACTTGCTCGCGAAAGGGTTTTCGAAAATCCTCGTAGCCCTCAAAACCAAGCGCGCGCGCCATTCGCACCAACGTATTGGGCTTTACGTCCGCGCCTTGCGCCATGCTTCTAATCGAAGTGATGCTGATCATGTTCGAATTCTCGAGCACGTGGGCAGCTGCCTTCTGTAACTCGGGAGTGAACGTAGATAGCCGGCTCGTCAGAGCGTCGAGAACCATTGTGGCCGTTTTTACTTTTGGTACAGTCATGTGTTTCATCCTTGACAATCGTACACTTGTTCGATAGCCCTGTCTACAGGCAGTTTTCTCGGGAGACGACAATGAGCATATCTCACGCGCGGGTAGTAATCATAGGCGGGGGCATCATGGGGTGCGGCCTTGCATACCACCTCGCGCATGAAGGCTGGATTGACATCGTGTTGTTGGAGAAGGCCGAGTTAACTTCTGGATCGACATGGCATGCCGCTGGGCAGATCACACATTCGACGTCGAGTTTTTCACTCGGCAAATGCGTCGGCTACAACATCGATCTCTATTCCAAGGTGCTCGAAAAGGAGACCGGACAGTCTGTAACCTGGCATGGCTGTGGGTCTTTGCGGCTGGCCTACACGGATGACGAACTCGACTGGCTCCGTCAGACCCTGAGCGTCGGAAAAGCGCTGGGCTTCACCATGGAATTAGTAGACCTGGAGCGCATCAGACAGCTTCATCCCTTTTATAATCTTGAAGGCGTGCAGGCGGCGCTGTACACGCCCGATGACGGCCATGTTGACCCTTCCGGTGCCACATTCGCACTTGCGCAAGGTGCACGGCAGCTCGGGGCTAAGATCGTTCGCCAATGTCGGGTGTTGGACGTAAAGCCAGAGCCCAATGGCGAATGGCGCGTCTTTACGGAGCAGGGCGAGATCGTTTGCGAGCATGTCGTTAACGCGGGTGGCACTTACGCGCGACAAGTTGGCAAATGGGTTGGGCTAGACGTCCCCACCGCCTCCATGACCCACCATTACCTGATAACGGACACTGTTCCGGAATTCATGGCGCTAGAAAAGGAGCTTCCTGTCGTTCGGGATGATCGGTTGGTATCCGGCTACATCCGGATGGAGCAGAAATCTGGCCTGATCGGCATCTACGAGAAGGCGAAGCCCAATGCTGTTTGGATCGATGGCTGTCCATGGGAAGCCGAACATGAGCTGTTCGAGCCTGATTACGATCGCATCATGCCTTGGCTTGAAAATGCGATGGGTCGGATGCCCGTGCTTTCCCAGCTCGGCATCAAGCGTGCTGTGCATGGTGCCATTTCTCACCCCCCGGACGGGAACCCACTGATCGGCCCAGCGCCTGGACTTAAGAACTTTTGGCTCAATTGCGGCTGTCAGATTGGCATCGGTTGGGGGCCAGGGCTGACGCGTGAACTGGCCCGTTGGATGGTTCACGGCGCCGCCGACATCAACATGCGCGACTACGACCCACGGCGTTTTGGCAAGTTTGCCGATCCAGCCTATCAGGTCACCAAGGCAAAAGAAGATTACCTTCTGCGCCATGAAATACCCTTCCCGCACCTCAACCGTCATGACGGGCGGCCGGTCAAGCCAAGCGCACTTTACGACCGCCTGCAGAAGCGCGGTGCTGTGTTCGAAGAGGTATATGGTTGGGAGCGCCCTCGCTGGTTCGCGAGGGACGGTCTTGAGCAGAAAGACTATTACTCGTTTCGACGGCCCGCCTGGTTTCCGCTCGTTCAGAAGGAAGTCAATGCGGTGCGCGAATGTGCGGGCCTGATGGATATCTCCGCCTTCTCGAAGGTTCAGGTGTCGGGCCCGGATGCTGCCGGGTTCGTTAATCGACTGATACCGAACCGGCTCCCGTCGAAAACCGGTCGCATTGCTCTTACGCATTTGCTGAACGATAGAGGGCGCATCGAACTGGAAACGACGATCGTTCGCTTGGCGGATGACAGCTTCTACTTTACCTGCGCTGCCTTCTTCGAACAACGCCTCCTGGACCATCTGACGTTAGCACGCACGGCGAATGAATCCGTGACCATGACTAATCTTTCGGATAGGTGGGGGGCGCTTGCGCTTAACGGGCCACGGTCACGTGACATTCTGGGACCGAATACCGAGGCTGATCTTACAAACGCGGTTTTTCCCTGGCTGACGGCTCAGAAAATCGAAGTCGCCGGGCAGAAGGTTTGGGCGTTTCGCATGTCGTATGCGGGCGAGCTGGGCTGGGAATTTCATGCCTCTAGAGAAAGCCTGCCGGCTATCTATGACGCCCTGCATGCCACTGGCAGCGCCTTCGGCTTAGTCGACTACGGCTCATTCGCAATGAACGTCATGCGCTTGGAAAAGATGTTCAAGGGAGCTGGGGAACTGACCAATGAAGTGACGCTGCCAGAGGCCGACGTCATGCGTTTCGTTAAGTTGGACAAACCACAATTTGCCGGAAAGCAGGCGACGTTGGAAGCAATGCAGAGAGGGCCGAGCTGGATCTGCGCCTATCTTGCCATCGAAGCCGACGGCGTGTCCGATGGAAATGGCGGCGAAGCGGTCTTGCTTGGTGATCGGCAGGTCGGCTCCGTCAGTTCCATTGCTTATTCCTCGACAGTCGGGAAAATCCTGGCCTTCGCCTATGTCGCTCCCGAAGTTGCGCAGGTCGGAACGAATTTGCAGGTCATGGTGCTCGGCGTGCCGCGGGCGGCGACGGTTCTGGGCGACGCCGTCTTCGATCCCAACAACGAACATCCACGGGTTGATGCTGAAAGCTCAAGCCCGACAAAGAAGGTTGCGGCACATGCTTGACACCCTCGTGAATGCTAGCGCCATACAAAGCGATTGGGTGAGCCGGGCGAAGGCGGTCTTACCCGGCGGTGGATTTGGAAATTTTGATCCTTCCATCGTCATACGAGAAGGCCATGGCGCTCATGTATGGGACGAGAATGGCAAGGAGTATATCGACTTTTTGATAGGCTCGGGACCTATGATCCTGGGTCATGACAATGCAGAGGTCATTGAGGCCATTCGCGCGCAAACGACAAGGGGTCTCACCTTTTTCGCCAGCAACAGGCATGGGATCGAACTTGCGGAAGTCATCTGCGAGGCGGTGCCGTGTGCAGAACAGCTACGATATGTTTCGACAGGCGGCGAGGCGGACATGTACGCTATGCGTCTCGCACGAGCGCATACTGGCCGCGATAAAATACTAAAGTTTGAGGGGGGCTATCACGGGATGTCGTCTGAAGCGTTGATCAGTGTTTTTCCGGACCGAATTGAGAACTATCCCAACGGCGTTCCAGACTCGGCCGGGATTCCGGAGCAAGTCCGGGACGGCGTCTTCGTCGCGCCCTTCAATGACGTTGAATTCCTGCGTCAATTAGTGACCGAGCATGGCTCGAAGATTGCCGGGATCATCGTAGAGCCGCTCCAGCGCTTGATCCCGCCGGCGCCAGGCTTCCTGGAGACATTGCGCGAGGAATCGTCGAAGCGAGGCATCGTTCTAATCTTCGACGAAGTTGTCACCGGATTCCGCCTGGCCTACGGTGGCGCTCAGGAGCGATATGGCGTGGTGCCCGATTTATGCACCTTGGGCAAGATCATCGGAGGCGGCCTTCCGCTTGCAGCGGTTGCGGGGAAGACGGAGATCATGTCCCACTTCGACAAAGCAGCTGTTGGGAAGGACGGGTTCACGCTTCAGATCGGGACGCTGAGCGGTAATCCACTTGCCGCTGTGGCCGGACTCAAAACCTTGGAGATCCTGCGTCGACCCGGTAGCTACGACCGACTGCGCGGATACGGCGTAGCGGTCATGGGCATGCTCAGCAACGCGCTCGACCAAACCGCCACCGCTTACCAGATCGTTGGCGATCCAGTGCTGTTTGACGTGGTCTTCACCGAGCAAACCGTGAAATCGTATCAAGACGTCGCAAAAGGCAATTCCGCGGCGGCCGGTAGATTCAACACCGCCCTGCGTGAGAAGGGGATCTTCAAGTCTCCGGGTAAGATCTACCCATCCCTTGCCCTGACCGACAGTGATCTGGCCTGGACAAAAGAAGCAATCGATCACGCTGCGACTAGACTAGTGGCAGCATAGAGCAGAAAGCACTCCCTGAGGAACATATGCAGGACAATGTTGTCATTGTCGGCACGGGGCAGGCTGCGCTCTCGTGTGCCGTAAAGTTACGCGACTCCGGCTACGAGGGCGCCGTTACCATGCTTGGTGATGAGCCATGGCTGCCTTATCAAAGGCCACCGCTGTCCAAAGCCTACCTGAAGGGTGAGACAACAGCGGAGCGATTGGAATTTCGTCCTCAGGAGTTCTACGCTAAAGCCGGAATTATGGTCGAGAGGGGGAGGTCCGTTACTACCGTCGATCGCAAGGGCCGAAGCGTTAGGACATCTGACGGCAGAAGTTATTCTTATAGCAAGCTCGTTTTGACCACAGGCTCTCGGGCACGGACACTTCCGGGCTCGATGACGGACGGCCTGGACGGGATCCTGACCCTGAGGACCATCGCGGATGCCAATCGCCTTCGGAGCGCGTTAGCAAGCGCAAAACGCATCATCGTCGTTGGCGGCGGTTATGTGGGGCTGGAAGTTGCTTCGGTTGCTGCTCGAATGGGTAATGTGGTCACCATTGTCGAAATGACTGACCGGGTTCTCAAGCGCGTCGCGGGCGCTCCAACAGCTCAAGCGATCGAAGAACTCCATGTGCGCCACGGCGCGACCATCCTAACCAATGAGCAGCTGTCCGGATTTTCCGGCCACAGCGGTAAAGTTTCTGGGGTTTCTTTGCGAAGCGGCACCATGCTCGCTGCTGATCTAGTTCTGATCGCCATTGGTGGCATGGCGAATGTCGAGCTCGCCGCGCAAGGCGGCCTGATAATCGAGAATGGCATCGTCGTTGATAGATTCGGACAGACATCCGACCCCGACATCTATGCGGCTGGTGATTGTGCCGCTTTTCCTTTTGGCGACCGGCTAATCCGTCTCGAATCGGTACAAAATGCAATCGAGCAGGGCGTCGCGGTCGCCAATACCATTTTGGGAAGGCCAGTGGCATATGAGCCTGTCCCTTGGTTTTGGAGCGATCAATACGACACCAAGTTGCAAACGGCTGGTCTGGCGCTTGACTACGATGATATCCTCCCGGTGTCCGTGGAACCGGGCTCTTTGGCGTTTTGGTACTTTCGCGACGGCTTGGCCGTGGCCGTCGACACGATGAATGACGCAAAAACGCATATGGCCGCGCGCCGACTCTTCGGAGCTCGTGTCGAGCTCCAGCGTGAACTGTTTCTAAAACCTGACTTCAACCTCATGCAGTACGTTCGTACAGCCGCCGCGCCGTCTGGATGAATAAAGGAAAAATCGATGAAAGTGCTTGTGCCCGTGAAGCGGGTTGTGGATGCGAACGTCAAGGTTCGCGTCAAGGCTGATGGTTCGGCGGTTGAACTCGCCAATGTCAAGATGGCGATGAACCCGTTCGACGAGATCGCGGTGGAAGAGGCACTCCGGCTGAAGGAAGCCGGCAAGGCCGAAGAGATCATCGTCGTTTCGATCGGCCCGCAGCAGGCGCAGGAAACGCTCCGCACCGCGCTCGCCATGGGCGCCGACCGCGCCATCCTGGTCAAGACAGATGAACAGACCGAGCCGCTCGGCGTCGCCAAGGTGCTGAAGGGCGTGGTCGAGGCCGAGCAGCCCGGCCTCGTGATCCTCGGCAAGCAGGCGATCGATGATGACTCGAACCAGACCGGCCAGATGCTGGCCGCCCTGCTCGGCTGGGCACAGGGCACCTTCGCCTCCAAGGTCGTGCTCGACGGCGACAAGGCCAAGGTGACGCGCGAAGTCGATGGCGGCCTGCAGACGGTGGAACTGAAGATGCCGGCGATCATCACCGCCGATCTTCGCCTCAACCAGCCGCGCTACGCCTCGCTGCCCAACATCATGAAGGCCAAGAAGAAGCCGCTCGACGAAAAGAGCCCGGCCGATTACGGCGCCGACGTCAAGCCGCGCCTGAAGGTGCTCAAGACCGAGGAGCCCAGCGGCCGCAAGGCGGGTGTGAAGGTCAAGAGTGTCGCCGAACTGGTCGACAAGCTGAAGAACGAAGCCGGCGTCTTGTAAAGAAATCCGATGAGGCCGGCCTGCAAGCGGCCGGTTTCTCCGCTCACGTACAGGAGTACGCTCCGCTCCGGTTCTCGAAACCAACCGTTTTCGACTCAGCCTGACCGGATTTCAGGGTGCCTCGAAAACGAAAGTCAGGAATAACATCAATGGCTATTCTTTTGATTGCAGAACACGACCACGCAACTCTTTCCGACCAGACCGCCAAAGCGCTCTCGGCGGCGCTGCAGATCGGTTCGGACGTGCATGTTCTGGTTGCCGGCAAAGGCGCCAAAGGCGCTGCCGACGCCGCCGCCAAGCTCAAGGGCGTGAGCAAGGTGCTGCTGGCCGAGGCCGACGAACTGGCCGAGCGCCTCGCCGAACCGCTCGCCGTCCTCGTTGTCTCGCTGGCCGGCGCCTACGACACCATAATTGCGCCGGCGACCTCGTCGGGCAAGAACGTCGCGCCGCGCGTCGCGGCTCTGCTCGATGTCGCGCAGGTGTCGGAAATCATCGAAGTGATTTCGCCCGATACCTTCAAGCGGCCGATCTATGCCGGCAACGCCATCCAGACGGTGCAGTCTAGCGACGCCAAGAAGGTCATCACTGTGCGCACCGCTTCCTTCCAGTTGCCCTCCCAAGGCAATTCGGCTGTCGTCGAGAACATCTCGGCGGCAGCCGACCCCGGTGTATCGTCCTTTGTCGAGAATAAGCTTTCCGATACCGACCGTCCGGAGCTGACTTCGGCCAAGATCATCATTTCGGGCGGCCGCGCACTCGGTTCCTCGGAAAAGTTCCAGGAAGTCATCCTGCCGGTCGCCGACAAGCTCGGCGCCGCCGTCGGTGCATCGCGCGCCGCTGTCGATGCCGGCTATGCTCCGAACGACTGGCAGGTCGGCCAGACCGGCAAGGTCGTCGCCCCCGACCTCTACATCGCCGTCGGCATCTCCGGTGCCATCCAGCACCTTGCCGGCATGAAGGACTCGAAGGTCATCGTCGCCATCAACAAGGACGAGGAGGCGCCGATCTTCCAGGTTGCCGACTACGGCCTCGTCGGTGACCTGTTCGTCATCCTGCCGGAACTGCGGAAGGCGCTCTCAAGTGGCTGAAGCGAGAAAGATGCAACATGAACTTAATAAACAAACCACTTTCCATTGAGGGGAGGTCGGATGGCGTAAATTTAGATGTCGTCCCTTTCATGTCTTCGGCGGATGAAACGACGGAATTTTTGATAGTCCTTGTTCCGGGATTTTCACAACTGTGTATGTCGTCGTTCATCGATCCATTCCGGTACGCAAACAGATTGTGCGGGCGCGAGCGGTTTCGATGGAAGTTGATAAGCGACGACGGCAACCCTGTTAGGTGTGCGAGTGGCATCCGAGTGTGTGTGGATGCAAGTCTCAATGAGGAAGCCAAGCTTCTGAAATCGAAACGTTTACCCGATGGCATCGTGATTTGCACAGGGGAAGGAATCGAGCACTATCGATCAGCACCATTGGTGTCGCTTCTACGCCAGTGTGCGCGTCGCAATGTGAGGCTTTACGGACTTGGCACCGGCGCATGGGTCTTTGCTGCGGCCGGTCTGTTGTCAGGCACGCGCTGTACCATCCATTGGGACACGATGGCAGCGCTCTCGGAGACATTTGAAGGCCTCAAGCTGACGGACGCTCTTTTCGTTGAACAAAAAGGAATAGTCACTTGCGCCGGCGAATTTGCTGCCTTTGATCTTGCGATTAGCTCAGTAGAAGGCCGTTGTGGTGTCGATGTGGCGCGATCAGTCTGCCGTTTCCTCACAGCTGATCGATGGCGCGAGGGGGAAAACTGCCAATCTGCTCCCCTTGGGCTTCGCTTTAGCGGCGCGAGCGAAAAGCTAATTCACATCATTCGAATTATGGAAACTTCTGTAGATGACCCGTGGACCATTCGCGGTATTGGTCAACAGCAGGGCCTTTCTTGCCGGCAAATTCAGCGCCTCTTTCATCACCATCTCAAAACGACGCCGATGCGATACTATCTTTTGCTAAGATTGGCGCGGGCGCGCCAACTACTCGAGTTAACAGATATGTCCGTGCTGCAGGTGGCAATCGCTTGCGGTTTCGTCTCATCATCGCATTTTTCAAAATGTTTTCGTGATCATTTCGGTGAAGCACCCAGCAGTCTGCGACGCGCTTAAGTGGATCGTCGTCATTTCCGACCTCACCATCGGGACTTGTACAACGAGCACCTTGCCTTGGATCTTCCTCGCACACCAAGACACTTGGCCGTTGGAGATGCCGCTCATGCCCATCGCCTTGATATCGAGCGAGCGCTCCGTAGCTATGCGGGTCGGCTTGATGAAGCCAAAGTAGGAGTCATTCCGCAGCTTCGGGGTGCGCAGCTCGAGGCCACGCGTCTCAATAGCGATAGTCGTTTCGCGCGTCAGCTGAAAATGCACAACAGCGTTCGCCGACTGGGGTCACCAGAGGTGGTAGCGTCTTGCGCTGCTTGGACCGGGTCACCTTGATGACCTCTCTCGGCCAATCGGTGTTCTCTGATGGCGGGGCTAATTGCAAGCTCCTTCTCGACGTAATGTTCCGGCGCATCTGTGGTTCTCTTAGCGGTTAACACAAGGCCGCATGTTAGCGTCCAGGACGTGGGCGCCTCAATGTATTCGACGCAGTACTTTAGCAGGCTGCTGCAAAAGTCGCATTTGGCTTTGTTCTATGATTCACTTTCGTCTGACAACGGGAGTGATTTGCGATGCGGGGTCGTAGTGAAGGACCGGGAAGCCTTTTTAGCTATGTTCCGTTAGAGAAGCGCATTCCGTTGGATCATCCTCTGCGGGGGATCCGGCAGTTGTGCGATGAAGTGCTTGGTCGTCTGGATGGTCGCTTCGAGGCGCTCTATTCGGGCATGGGCCGGCCGTCGATCCCACCGGAGATGTTGCTGCGGGCGACACTGCTGCAAGCGTTCTTCTCGGTTCGTTCGGAACGGCAACTGATGGAGCAGATTGATTACAATCTGCTGTTCCGCTGGTTCGTTGGCCTGCCGCTTGACGCGCCGGCGTGGCATGCGACGGTTTTTACCCACAATCGCGACCGACTGCTTGAAGCCGATGTGGCGCGAGAGTTTTTGGGTGAACTGATGGGCCTCAAGCGGGTGAGCAAGCTTCTGTCGAGCGAGCATTTTTCGGTCGACGGCACGCTGATCGATGCCTGGGCTTCGATGAAGAGCTTCCGCCCGAAGGATGGTTCGGGCGATCCGCCATGGCCAAGGCGCAATGGCGAGCGCAACTTCCGCAAGGAGAAGCGCTCGAACCAGACACATGCCTCCACGACCGATCCCGACGCCCGGCTCTACCGCAAGGCGGACGGCCATCCGAGCCGCCTGTGCTTCATGGGCCATGTGCTGATGGAGAACCGCAACGGGCTGGCGGTCGATGCGACGTTGACGCACGCCACCGGCAAGGCCGAGCGGGAAGCCACGCTTGTCATGCTCGACCGGCGGCAAGGCAAACATCGCATCACGCTGGGCGCCGACTAGGCCTATGACATCATGGATTTCGTTGGCGACCTGCGCCAGCGCCAAGTCACTCCGCACATCGCCATACAAGGCACGGTCTCAAGCGCGGGCACGGTGCGCAAGACCGCTATCGACGGGCGCACCACGCGCCATGCCGGCTATGTGATCAGCCAGCGCATCCGCAAACGCATCGAGGAGATATTCGGCTGGGTGAAGAAGCCGGGCGGATTGGCCAAAACCAAATTGTGAGGGCAGCCAAGAGTGGAGGCCGTCTTCACCTTTTGCGGTCATCGCCTACAATCTGGTTCGCATCCCAAAGCTCCTGAAAGCGGCAGATCGCATAACCGTCAACAGAAAGGACCGCAACTCGCGCAGCAATCTCAGCTGCAACCCGCCGCGAAAATCGCGCAGACAACAGAAAAACTTCCGTCAAAATATCGAGATCAGCAACGATCAGACTTTTGCAGCAGCCTGCTAAAGGGCTACCTCACCATCTACGAGGTCACCGACGCCGTCGTCCCCACAGGGACATCACGCGCCGCTGGGCGGCGAGTGGTAACATTGGGGTTGGCTGCTGATCAAGCGATCGCCTCCTTATTCGACTAGCGGAATTCGCCGCCGTCGAGCCAGGCGCGTACCCCACGCTTTCAGTGCTGACCATCTGGCGACCCTCGACAATAGCGCGCCAGCGGCCTCAAAGAGGCAGATGCGTGTGAGGGCATAATCGCATTTCGACACCGATCCGTCATGATCAAACTTCTCCGGACTGATATCTTCTCGGCGTGAGCCCGAAGTAAGCGCCAACACTAGAGCGTGTTTCACTTAGATTGAAGCATATCCGGCGTTGACGAGGTAGTTGGCGCACTCGGCGGGCTGAAAGCTTTCGAGGCCGTTCCGATACGCCGCCATGTGGCCTCGACGGTCCGTTCAGCGGCTTTTCGCATGAGGTGCTTGAGCTTGGCGAAGACCTGCTCGATCGGGTTGAGGTCTGGGCTGTAGGGTGGCAGGTAGAAGAGCTTGGCTCCTGCCGCGCGAATGGCGCGACGGATGGCTTGCCCCTCTGAGATGGGGTGGACGCCCCTGACGGCATCGCTGTGCCAAAGTGGTGCCGTTGATCATCATTTGAACGGAGGCGTCCTTGTCGGAAGTTGGCATGATCGGGTTGGATCTAGCGAAGAACGTGTTCCAGGTGCACGGTGGAGATGCGTCGGCTATCCTGTTTAGAAAGAAGCTTCGCCGCGATCAGATGCTTAAATTCTTTGATGCGCAGCCGGCTTGCACGGCCATGGAGGCCTGCGGCAGCAGCCATTACTGTGGCGCGGGAGATCACGAAGCTGGGACATAACGTCCGGCTGATCGCTCCGGGCTACGTCAAGCCTTTCGTGAAGAGGCAGAAGAACGATGCCGGCGATGCGGAGGCAATCTGCGAAGCTGCGCAATGGCCGCCGATGCGTTTGTGGCAGCCAAGCGTGAGGAACAACAGGCTGCGGCGATGGGGTTTCGCGCTCGCGATCTTCTGGTGCGCCAGCGGACCCAGACCATCAATGCGATTCGTGGCCATCTTGCCGAATTCGGGCTGGTGGCCGCTCAGGGCCTTTTCCATGTGGTCCAGCTTGTAACGGCGATCGAGGATCATGGCACCGCCATCCCAGAGGCCCCCCGATCCTGGGTCTGTTCGTGGAACAGTTGCGCTCGCTGGATGAGAGGGTGGCCGTGCTCGACCGCGAGATCGCCCGGCGCGCCAGTGGATCAAGCCTGCCTTGTTACTTCCTCCATTGCGCCCGGCGCCGCACAATCGCCGGCCTGTCCTGCTCGCTGGCGAACTGCGTTTTTTTTGAAGCTGAACCCGGCCTCCTTCAGCACCCGCCACACCGATACCGAGGCTGCCACGGTGCCGCGCTCGGCAAGCTCCGCCGACAGCGCGCGCACGCTCACATGCGACTGTGAGGCTACCCGCTCGAGCAGCCACGCGCGATGTGCTTCCAAATCCCGGCCGGATTTGCGCCCCATGCGCAACGCCGACGCGCTCCCGCTCGATCGCTGGCGTTGCGATCACTTCACAACACTCGCCACGCTCACCCCGAACAGTGCAGCCGTTTCCCGGCATCTCCGGCCTGCGGCAACCGCCGCCGCAACGCGCTCACGGAGATCGTTTGAATTTGGTCTTGGCATCCGATGCTGGCCTCCGCGCAGGCAGCATCTTGAAACACAAATCACCGCGTCGTGAATCCCAACCGATTCAAATCAACGGCAACACGCTCTAGATGAGCGCAGAGCACCAATTCCCGGCACCGTCGTCAACCGCCGACACGGATTTGGCAAACTTGAGAATGCGCCGTCCCAGAGCTCTAAGTGGTTGTCATTCATTTTCTCCACATGGTCGAGGTCAGATGCCAGCAGTTTAGCTGGGAGCTGGATGCACCGCGATCACCCCATCGCAGCTTCGGACTCAAGGTTGGTATTGTCGGAGCTGGCAAATTCGCGGATCGGATCCGGGACCTTCCGGCGACGTTCCGGAATTTGCGCGACATCATTGAGGCGTTGCTCGCCGCGCGACTGAAGCTGACCAACAACTCTGTGGAGTCCAGTCATGCCTCTTGTAGCCGGTCGACCTGCGGCGCCTGCCGCTATCCGCGCCGCGTGGCGCGATCTCCTTTCTGTGGAACTCAGTGAATCGGCCTGCTTGACACTTCGCTGTCGCCAGGCAGTGAGGAGAAGATGTCGAAATATGCGGTATGCGCCGCGATATCACAGGACTGCTGGCACGCTTTGCCCAACTGGCAAGGAACAGGGGCGCACCGGCCGCACTTTGCGCTTGTGGTCATTCAGGAAGCGGGTTTCGACGGCTCGTGGATCCATCGATCCTGGAGGCCGATGGGATCGAAAGCCATGTCGTGGACGCCGACGCAATTGGCCGCGCCAGCGGCGTCGTGCCAAGACCGATAAGGCGTCATGTGAGCCGGGGATCAAATTAGGCTGCGGTGTTCCACCTGCACCGGGGCATCAAAAGTGTTTCCTGCACCCTTATGGGCAAGGCGGCCTAAACTAGCGGGGTGGCTGGCGTACAGAACGGGAGTGTTTCGCCCAAGGTGAGTGTCCGCGGTTTCATGTGCAACGTCAGCCTGGGCCGCCCGAGAAAAACGAACATATGATGCGTTTCTTGTTGACTAGCGAACGATCGTACCGCATCCTGCGTTAATGAGCCCGGCGAAGCAAACACGATAGAGCCAATACGACGAATGCGTTCCCGGTAGAATCGAATTGCTCACGCAAGGGGAGGAACAGATGAATGATATCGTACGCGGGCGCGACCAGCCGTCTTTTTGTTAACGCGGCCTTGCAAGACGGTCGCTGCCGACATGCCAATGTGGCAAGTCATCTGGGGCTCTGAGGGCAAGCTGCTCGTCCTGCGCGCCTACGAGAACAATCCCAACTTGGATCCAGGCTTTTACTAGGTCCAATCGACGACAACGTTATGAACTGCATCCGTTCTGAGCTAGCGAATTACAAGCTGGGCTCTGAACGGCATTGGGGTCGGAGGTGGCTGAACATGATGCAGTGCCAGTCCCAGATCGACGCCCGCGCAAGCAGGTACGTCGCTCGTCAACTCCCAAGGCCGCATTGTCGGCACCCCTCGAGGCGAGACAAAGCACTCGACGGCCCAATGCAGATCATTTGCGCAGCGGCAAACGCCCTCTGTCTAGTCTTGGAAGAAAAACCCATGAGCAGATTTCAGTGCTGGCTGGGCTCACCAGGTTTAACAATTTTACATACAACTTGCAAAGGAGCAGCGCATGACATCGTCTGCGATCGCAAATCCCGACCTTGCCACCCTGTCTGACAACAAGCCGCGTTGGAACCTGCCCGACTACCGGCGCAGTAGTTTCCACAACCTCCACACCACGGCGCGCTACGCCATGTCGCTGCGTGCCCCACGCATCTTGCCGCTCAGGAAAGAGATTGACTGGACCATTGGTGACCGACCCGAGGTCGTACGATTCCTCGCCATGGCGCATTTCTCGGCCTTCGTCGTGGTTCGCGGCGAGCGCATCCTTTACGAGACCTATGCGCCGGATTTCGGACCCGACAGGCCGCATAGCATCCAATCGATAACGAAAACAACACTTAACCTGATGCTCGGCCGTTGCGTCGCTGAGGGTATCGTGGATATCGACCGTCGGGTGAGGGACTACCTGCCCGAGATCGGCACAGGCTATGCAGATGCTACTGTGCGCGATGTCGCCGACATGAACGTTGCTAATGACTACTCCGAGGATCTCGAAAATCTTAGCGACACCTACGCGACGTGGTTTGTCATGGAGCGCGACATAGGATGGCGCCTGCCCCCGGGGGACGAGAAGGAGGGGACAACTCGCTCCTTCCTGTGCCGGATAGCTAGCGACGATCTCGTGAACCGCTCCGGTCATATACTCTACAAGTCGACCAACAGCGACGTCATCGGCTGGATCGTCGAGCGCGCCAGCGGCCGGCCGCTACGCGACTGGCTGATCGAGATAGTCGAGGCGGCGGGCCTCGAGGGATGCTTCCATATCACCTGCGACCGCGAGGGTGTGCCGCTCGTCGACGGCGGCGCTTGCCTCTCCGCCCGCGACCTTGCGCGTTACGGCCTGCTCTTCGCGCGCAAAGGCGAGGGTGTCGACGGCCGCTGCGTGGGCGATGCCGCTTTCATCGACGATACGCGCAAAAATCCTGGTCCACCCCTCCTGAAGCCACGCGACTGGACGCACTACAGCCGCCAGACGAATACCGACGGTACGTGGCTCGGCCATGGAGGCTACGGCGGCCAATACTTGCTCGTGAACCCCGACACCGGCACCGTTGTGGTTTACTTCAGTGTGCTAGAGCACAGTAGCGCGATGGACGGCGACTTCACTGGCCCTCTGGTGAAGATGATGGCCGAGCTAGCAGCGCGATGAGAGCTGGTCGGGAACCCGCTTCGGCAGGGTTATTGCCGGACCGCGCATGCAAACCAGGCCGGGCCCTGTTTTGGCCGCCGCCGGCAATTTTCGGCAATTAAGTAATTTATCGACCAAGTGCGGAGCTGTCGCTGCGCGTAAAACAGAAAGGGAGGAATAGACATGAATAATATCGTAGCCAATGTGAGCCGCCGGGCTTTCCTCAAAATGGGCACCGCTCTCGGCGGGGGCATCTTCGCAGCCGGTATGCCATTGTCGCAGGCCATATGGGCAGCCGAGGGCAAGGTCCTCAAGGCTCGCGGCACTCTGGACCTCGGCACGCTCGATCCCGGCTTCTACATTGGTAGCAACGAAATCGACGTTATGAGCTGCATATATTCGAAGCTCACGCACTTCAAGGCGGGCTCCGAATGGGCCTGGGAATTGGAGGCGGCGGAAAACCTGGAACAGGTCGATCCCACGCATATCCGCTTCCATCTTAAGAAGGGCATCAAATTTACTGGCAGCCATGGCGAGATGACCGCCAAGGACGTCAAATTCTCCTTCGAGCGCGTGATCAAGCACAATTCGTTGGTAAAGCCCGATTGGGGGCCACTTGATCATGTCGACATCGAGGATGACTATACAGGCGTGATCGTATTCAAGACGCCATTCGTGCCGGTCTGGAACGTCGCATTTCCCTATGGGGTCGGCCATATCGTCTCGGAGGATGCGGTGATGAAGGCAACCGCTGATGGGGGTAATTTCGGCATGAAGCCGCCGGCTTTTTCCGGGCCATATGTGCTCGGCGAATTTAAGAAAGACCAGCATGTGATCTTGACACGCAATTCGGACTGGGCGGGCCCGAAGCCGGGCTTCGACGAAATCCGCATCGTTCCGATCAACGACGACAAGACGGCGGAACGCGCTTATCAGGCGGGCGACATCGATTTCACTCGTATCAGTCTAGATTCGCTTGCGACGTTCAAGAACAATCCGCCCGCCGAGACCAAAGTCGAGGGACATCCCTCGCTCTATTACCATTGGATCGGTATGAATATGGATCATCCGAAGCTGAAGGACATCAATGTCCGCAAGGCAATCCAGTGGGCGATCAACATACCGCAGATTCTGGATGCGGCGTTTGCGGGACAGGCGGAGGTTGCGACAGGCACCATTCCTCCAGGTATTGTGGGGCATCGCGAGAAAGCGCTCGTCCCGCCAGAGGGCGATCTCGCGAAGGCCAAGGCGTTCTTGGACAAGGCCGGTGTGAGCGACCTCACCGTGACCATCGATTGTCTGAACGAGAGCCGGTCTTCGACCATAGCCCAGACTGTGCAGGCGCAATTGTCTCAGATCGGCATTACAGTCGAGATCAATGTCCAGGATCAAGGCTCGTTCTGGACGCTCGGCATGGAATCGGAGGGCGACCGCTGGAAGGAGCTGCAGCTTAGCGTAATGTACTTCACTAGTTTGCCTGATCCGCATTACGCGACTTCCTGGTTCTTGAAAGATCAAGTGGGCGTGTGGAACTGGCAGCGCTTTAGAAGTGATCGTTACGACGAGCTCAGCGCTAGAGGGGCCACCATCACCGACGTGAACGAGCGGGCGAAGGTCTATGAAGAGATGGAGGATCTCTTGGAGGCATCCGGTGCTTTCCGTTTCCTGACCTATGGAGGCAATCCAGTCATGTACCGCAGCACGCATATGCAGACTGCAATTCGTCCGGACGGTTATCCGCTGTTCCTCGGTTTCAAGCCGGTTTAGCCTGGACGGACGCGAATATGTGGCACTACCTCCTGAGACGGATCGTCCTCGCGGTCGCAATCATTGCGGTCGCGGTGACGCTTCTGTTCCTAATGATCAGAGCAGTGCCCGGCGATCCTGCCGCGGTTCTGCTCGGACCAAGGGCGACTCCCGAAATGAAGGTGCTGCTGCATCAGCAGATGGGACTCGACAAACCGCTTGTCGTGCAAATCGTCACGTTCATTGGCGGGTTGCTCCATGGCAATCTCGGCTTCGACGTATTTAGCCAGATGCCTGTTGCGGACATTGTGTTCGAGCAGATGCCCTATACGATCGAACTCATTTTGATCTCGATGCTATGGGCGGTTGCGATTGCTGTGCCACTCGGCTGTTACTCGGCCATACGGCGCAACTCCGCGCTCGATCAATTAGTTGGCGTAGTGGCTGTGGCGACGATCGCCATTCCTTCCTTCGTTGTGGCGGTCTACGCGCTGCTGATTTTTGCCGTAACCCTGCGCTGGTTGCCAGCGATCGGAGCCGGCAATGGATTCTGGGATGGACTTATCCATCTCATCCTTCCAGCATTCGCCATAGGGATTGGCTGGGTCGGCTACATCTCCCGATTGGTGCGCGCATCCATGCTCGAGATTCTAGGTGAAAACCACATACGCATGGCTCGCTCCTTCGGGATCTCGGAATGGCGCATCGTTGCGCGCTACGCGCTGCCGCTCGCGATCCTGCCGACCGTGACCATACTCGGCGTTGGCGTAGCGTGGCTGCTTTCGTCTGCTGTCTTTATCGAAGTGGTCTTTGCGAGACCTGGCATCGGCGCGTTGATAGTGAACGCGGTCAATACGCGCAACTATCCGATTGTGATGGGCGTCGTGCTCGTCACCACATTCCTTATCGTTGCCGCTACGACGCTCTCGGATCTGGTCAATGCGTTCCTCGATCCGCGAACCCGGGAAAAGCTCTGACATGCCAAGTCTGGAACTCATGCGTCCGGAAGCAAAGAATGCCAAGGGTACCGGCAGCTTTTTGTGGCAATTGCGCAAGAACCGCTTGGGCGTGCTTGGAGCCGTGCTCGTCGTGCTCGTGTTTGCGAGCGCGATCTTCGCTCCGCTGATTCTCACGCACGATCCGACCCGGATCATGGTCGGGCCGCGGCTAGCCGCACCTTCACTGGATTTTCTGCTGGGCACGGACCAACTGGGCCGCGACACGTTTTCTCGCACCATCATGGGCGGGCGCATCCCGCTCGTCGTTGCTTTCGCCTCGCTCGGCAGTTCACTGGCAGTTGGCCTGGTCCTTGGTTTAATCGCGGGCTTCGGACCGCGTTGGCTCGACAATTTGCTCCTGCTTTTCTTCGATACGATCAGGTCGTTTCCAAGTATCATTTTTGCGCTAGCCATGATCGCGCTACTGGGACCAAGCCTGGCGAGTGTCATCCTCGTCATCGCAATAACGTCCATGCCCATCTACGCGCGTGTCGTGCGCACCCAGACAGAGGCGCTGCGCAGCAGTGAGTACATCGCCGCAGAGCGTAGTATGGGTGCCGGCATGACGCGTATCCTGGCCGTGCACATACTGCCTAATGTCTTAGGGCCGCTTCTCATTCTGGTGAGCATGGACGTCCCGGCCGTGATTGCGGTTGAGGCAGGCCTCAGCTTTCTCGGCATGGGCGTGCGCCCGCCAACGCCTGATTGGGGAGCGATCCTCAATGATGGCTATAGCTACATCAATCAGACGCCCTGGCTCGTCATCTCCGGCGGCATTCCCATTGTCCTGGCAACGCTTGGCTTCACGTTCTTGGGCGAGGCGCTCCGCGACATATTCGATCCAAAATTGCGGAAAGACTCATGAGACGCGAGGATCTGACAGTGCAAACGACTGCCCCGCCGCTTCTTGAGATCCGTGACCTAAATCTTGATTTCGGCACACCGCGTGGGCGCGTCCATGCCCTGCGCAATGTGTCGCTCGCTGTGCCAGCTGGACAGGTGGTTGGCATGGTCGGGGAAAGCGGATCCGGAAAATCGACGCTCGCCTATACAGTGATGGGTCTCCTTCCAGAAAACGCGGATGTCACAGCCGGCAGCATCCTGTTCGAAGGGAGAGACTTGCTCAAAATGCCCACTCAGGGGCGTCGGAACCTGTTCGGCGATCGTTTATCCATGATCTTTCAGGACCCAATGACCGCACTCAATCCCGTGCGGACTATTGAGAGCCAGATGATCGATATCCAGCACCACGAACAAGGAAGCCGCCGCGAAAAGCGCGCTCGTGCCGTCGACATGCTTCACCGCGTCGGTCTTCCCGATCCGAAAAATCGGCTAGGTGCCTATCCGCATCAGTTCTCCGGTGGCATGCGCCAGCGCGTTTGTATCGCCATGGCACTGCTTGTGAAACCCGCGCTTCTCGTCGCCGACGAGCCAACCACTGCGCTCGATGCAACACTGGAAGTCCAGATCATTCATTTGCTCAAGGATCTGCAAAAAGAAATTGGTTGCTCGATTCTCTTCGTCTCCCACCACCTCGGAGCGGTGGCTGAGTTGTGCGACCGGGTCGCCGTCATGTATGCGGGCGAAGTGGTGGAGGAGGGCGCCGTTCGAGACATCTTCCACAATCCTGCTCACCCCTACACGCGCGCGCTGCTTGAGTGCGACCCGGGGCGGATCAGACAGAGCACGCGCGCTTTGCCAACCATCCCCGGTGAGGTGCCCAGTCTCCTTGGCAGAAACGTAGGATGCATCTTTCGCACACGTTGCCAACATGCACACAACCGCTGTGTGCAAGAGAGCCCGGTCGAGTACCGCATTGGCATGGGCCAAGTCGCCCGATGCCATCTCCTCGACAAAGAGCGGCTGGTTTCGGCATGAGCGCGCTGCTTCGGGTTGAGAACCTGCGTGTCCGATTCCGCACCATGGGTCCGCTGAAGGCGTTCGCGACGGGGACGAAAGCCCCGTTTGTTGACGCGGTATGTGGTGTGTCCTTTGAAATCCGCGAGGGCGAGACATTCGCCCTTGTCGGGGAAAGCGGCTCGGGCAAATCCACCATCGCCCGCACGATAATTGGCCTCCAGCGGGCTGTGAGCGGCAACATCAGCTTCGACGGACACGACATCGAGGAGCTCAACGGGGCTGAACGCAAGCCCTACTTGCGACGCATGGCAATGATGTTCCAGGATCCGATCGGCTCACTCTCGCCGAGGCTGACTGTCCGATCGCTCCTGACGGAGCCCTTTCGGATCCACGGACTGAAGGATCGCGACGCCGGAGGCGAAGCGGAGCGCCTGCTTCGGATGGTCGGCTTGCCGGCGGATTTTGCTCGCCGCTATCCCCATCAGCTTTCCGGAGGTCAGGCCAGGCGCGTGGGTATCGCGCGTGCTCTTGCGCTGAATCCGGACTTGATCATTGCCGATGAGCCAACCGCAGGGCTCGACGTCTCAGTGCAGGGCGAGGTGCTCAATGTTCTCGCGCGGCTTCAGGACGAACTCGGCATGGCGATCCTGATTATCACGCACAATCTTAACGTTGTGCGCCACATGACCGATCGCATGGCGATCATGTATCTCGGCCGCTTTATTGAGGTCGGCTCTACCGAACGTGTCTTTGAGCACCCGCGTCATCCCTACACCGAGGCGCTGCTTGCGGCCAATCTGGAGCCTGACCCGGATGCCGTACACAACAGGATCGAGCTCAAGGGTGAGGTGCCGAGCTTGCTGAGGCGGCCGTCCGGCTGCGAGTTTCACACGCGCTGTCGCTATGCGCAGAACGTCTGTAGCAGGGTGATTCCTGAGCCAGTAGATAGCCGCGAGGACGCGAAGCACAGTTTTAAATGTCACTTTCCGCTGCAGCGCGAAATCGGGCTGGGGTGCCAGCAGCGACCGCCCTTGTCAGTTGAGCCAAACTAACGGTCTCGTTGGCCCCAAACACACAGCACGAAGGATAGCTGATGACAAATGGCGAACACGGCAAGAGTTCAAACGGTCGGCTCACTCCGGGATTCCGTTCAATTCTTGTTCCCCTCTCGCGCATCCCTCGCAGCTCCGCTACGGCCAAGTGAGGTCGGCCACGACGCTATGCGCTTGTATACCACCTAAGTAAGGCAGCCACTCGCCCGTGCTTTAACAATGTGACAAAACGCTTGAAGGAGCCACTACGTGACTATAGCATCAGTCCCCAACCTGGACCTTGCCGTAGCTGACGACAACAAGCCTCGCTGGAACCCCCCTGACTTCCGCCGCCACGGCTTCCACAATTGTCACAGGATCGTACGCTGGAGCCTCTCCTCCCGAGCCCCCTCATTCCTGCCCTTGGTGAAGGACGTCGACTGGAGAATTGGCGAGCGGCTTGAGGTCGCACGGTTCCTCGCCATGCCACACTTCTCCGCCTTCATCGTGGTGCGGGGCGATCGTAGCCTTTACGACGCCTTTGCCCCCAACTTCGGGCCGAAGACGCAGCATCCAATGATGTCTGCTACCAAGACGACGCTCAACCTGATGCTCGGCCGCTGCGTCTCCGAGGGCGTCTCCGACCTTGACCGACGGGTAAGAGACTATCTGCCAGAGATCGGCACGGGCTATTCGGATGCTACCGTCGCGACGTTGCCGACATGAACGTCGTCTTTCGCCAGGTCATCATCGGGCATTCGTCCGCCAGATGACGCCGTCTTGCCGAGGATCATCGGCGAAAAGGACCGGCAATTTCGGCGGACGTTCGACACAGCTCACCCGTGGACAACGTGACACTTATCTGACCCCAAGCCGCGCGCGTTTGGCGAAGCATTTTCAATCCCACGCCGCGCAATTTGTCCACTTTGATTTCGAAGACGGAGCTTTTCGCATGCCATCTGCCGATGAATTCGTCATGGATGATCGCTGGAGTGACCTCCGCAAATATCGGGATATGCCCGAGATCGATATGTCCCGCCTGTACGCTTACAGGCTTGAGCGGCTTCGCAGTGCCCTGCGGAGAGCCGAGGCAGCAATGTGCGTCGTTGTCGGTCCCAGAAGCCTGCGTTATGCCGTCGACTACCGCACCTACAGTCTCTTCCAGCATCAAGTGCCGACCACGTATCTCTTCATCCCGATAGAAGGTCCGCTTGTGATCCACGGCGTCTACGGCAATCCGCCTGTGGTGGGCGAGGCGAGAGTGGCGCGACCCTTGTCCTTTTATGATGGCGGATACGAGCTGACGACGGCCGCCGATGCGTTCGCCGACGACGTCAAACGCTATCTGTCTGAAATCGGCTCCTCCAACAGACGGATTGCTGTTGAAGGTGTGAATCCAAGCATTACCCAGGCTTTGATGCAGAGAGGCCTGGAAGTCATCGACGGCGTGACCATCACCGAGCAGGCACGTATGATCAAGTCGGCCGACGAGGTCAATTGCATCCGATGGGCGGTCGCCGTCGCTGAACTAGGAATTACCAAAATGAAGGAGGCGCTCCGCCTGGGCGTCACCGAATTGCAGCTTTGGGCCCTTCTCAACTACACTAATCTTGCGAACAATGGTGACTGGCACGATGGTCGAATGCTCGCGTCTGGACCGCGGATCAATCCTTGGCTGCAGGAAGCATCCTACCGGAAGGTCGAATCCGGCGACCTCGTGGGATTTGATACGGACATGGTTGGTCCCTTCGGCTACTTCGCCGATGTTTCTCGCACCTTCCATTGCGGCCCGGCAAAGCCAACCCGTCGCCAAAAGGAGCTTTATGGATTGGCGGTCAAGGAGGTTGAGCATAATCTGAAACTGGTGCGGCCCGGGGTTTCACTCCGCGAGTTCCGGCACAATGCATTGTTGTTGCCCAAAGAATATCATCAGAACGCATATTCCTGTTTGCTGCACGGCGTGGGAATGGCGGATGAGTATCCGCGTATAAATCCAGCCTTCGGCTCTCCCATGCATTATGACGGCACCTTGGAGGTTGGAATGGTTGTTTGCGTCGAAAGCTATGTAGGCTCCGTCGGAGAGCGTGACGGGGTGAAGCTTGAACAACAGGTCCTGATCACTGACGACGGTTACGAACTCCTGTCAATGTATCCGCTCGAAGAGTCGTTGCTTGAGTGAAGGTGGCGAGGTGCAGTTCATACGAGGCGAGTTTTGCACCTGTGCCCATTGGCAATAAACAGGCTGTGGAAGTCTTTGTGAATGAAATGAGCCAGTTCGTCCTAATTGAACGTTTCAATGGTGAGCGCGACGAACGCCCCACGGCCCGGTGATCTGTTCGAGCTGCTACCCCCGATCGCGGATGACGTTGGATAACTCGTCCGCTTAGTAGCGGAACAATGCCACACAGGGACCGGGAATGCACGAGGCAGCGGTCCGAACGACGGAAGCAGCACCAATGAACAATATCCCCGACAAAGCACGTAGCCATTGTCGGTGGCGGCTTTTCCGGCTGCTCTGTTGCCTATCACTTGCCAAACTCGGTTGGACGGACGTGTTCCTCCTGGAACGTAGGCGACTGACCTCCGGAAGCACCTGGCACGCGGCTGGCCCGATGCTTCATCCCGGCCGGCAGACCATGACACCCCGTGACCTGTCCATCACAATCATGCACCGCCGTCACCTTAACCACTTTCGCGCCGAGCTGTCGTGCTCCCTTTGCGAGCGCCATCGCGATGCCGGCCGGATCGCACTGACCGTCCAGCAGCAGACACACCGCGCCGACCACCCGAAATGTTCAAATGATACATCTCCTTCACCTGCGGCGGCGAAACCTCGTCTATCTCGACGTCAATGGCTTGCGCGACATCATCGGCAGCGGGAGGTCAGAGATCATACCTCCAACATCACGCCTAGTCTTCACATCTCAGCTACTCCGGTCCGTTATGATTGATGGAGGTCGCGAATCTTCTCATTCCGTGGGTCGTAGAAGGCCGAAAGGCTGGCTTCGGCTGGATAGCGTTTTCCAGCTACCTCGACCTCAAAGCTGGTTTCTTCGAGAAACTCTTTGTCGACACCGCCCTCGCGGGTCAGGTACGCCAGCCCCAGTGAAGCGCCAACACGATGGCCGAACGCGCCCGAGGTCACATGGCCCACGACCGATCCGCCAACCCACACTGGCTCCTGGTGATAGAGCAATGGCCCCTCGGGATCGCTTATCTTCAGATGAACAAGACGTCTGGAAACGGGCCCTTTGTCCTTCTGACGAAGAAGGGCGTCACGGCCTATGAAATCCGATTTATCCGGGTTGATCGCAAAACCAAGTCCCGCTTGATAGGGCGTATCATCCGGCCCGATATCGTGACCCCAATGGCGGTAGCCTTTTTCGACCCGCATCGATCCAATCGCGAAATAGCCGCCATGCCTCAAGCCGTAGCGTACGCCGATTTCCGCCAAGCGGTCGAAGACATGGCAAGCAAACTCCGCGGGAACGTAGAGTTCCCATCCCAGTTCGCCCACGTAGGTGACCCTGCTTGCCCTCACCTTGGCGTAACCGATCTCTACCTCCCGGCTCGTTCCGAACGGGAATGAGGAGTTGGAAAAATCCTCACCCGCAATTTCTGACATAACCGCACGGGATTTCGGTCCCATAAGTCCGAACATCGGAAGTCCAGAGGTCACGTCTGTTATGAAGACGTGTGCTTCATCGGGGGCATTCCGACGCAACCATGTCATATCCTTTGTCTGTGAGGTCGCTGCTGTCACATATAGGAAGGCGGTTTCGGAAAGACGCGTCACTGTGACGTCGGCTTCGATTCCTCCCCGTTCGTTTAGGCACTGGGTGTAAACGAGCCGGCCGACAGGCACATCGATTTCGTTCGCACAGATCCTGTTGAGAAACGAGCAGGCATCCCTGCCCTCAACACTGAACTTGACGAAACAGGACTGGTCGAAAAGCGTGACATGCTCGGCAGTGTTGCGGCATTCCTCTCCTACAATATCGAACCAGTTCTGCTTTCCGTACGAGTATCGGATCAACCGTTTCGCGTCGTTTGAGGTGAAGTAGCCCGGACGCTCCCATCCCGCAATCTCGGTCCAGACCGCCCCTGCGCGCCCGAGGCGGTCATGGATGGGGCTTTTTCGGATATAGCGCGCGGTTTCGAACTGGCGATATGGCCAGTGCATGTCAAACAGGAGCCCCAGGGCTTCCTTGGTCCTGTCATGGAGATAGGACCTGTTGGACTGGAACGGCATCATCCGGAGGACATCTACATCCACGAGATCGACCTCTGGATGCCCCTCCTTGATCCAGTATGCCAACGCCTTTCCGACACCACCCGAGGACAGGATGCCTATCGAATTGAAGCCGCTAGCGGTGTAAAGGCCCCCGACCTCAGCCGTTTCGCCAAGGAGATAGCGGTTGTCAGGTGTGAAACTCTCCGGACCGTTGAAGAACAGCTGGATCCCTGTGTTTGCCAGGACCGGAACCCTGTTGACTGCCTTTTCGAGAATGCGTTCGAAATGGTCGAAGTCTTCAGGCAGGGAATCGAAGCAGAAGTCGGGCGGGATTCCGTTCCGGCCCCAAGGCTTCGCATTTTTCTCGAAACACCCTACTAGCAGCTTACCCGCGTCTTCCTTATAGTAGGTCTCCTCGTCTGCTACGAAGAGTACGGGCAGGCCCGAGGGAAGGTCAGGAACAGTTTGCGTAACCGCATAGAAATGTTCGGCAGCATGAAGAGGTAGGCAAACGCCAGCCTTGGCCGCAAAATCGCGCGACCACATCCCGCCGCAGATCACTACCTTCTTCGCCAGAATTTCTTCTGCAGCCGTACGGACTCCCTTGACCTTGCCGAATTCAATTAAGATTTGCTCTACTGGAGTCTCCTCTACGATTCTGGCTCCTGCCATCCTGGCACCCTTGGCATAGGCTTGGGTCACGTCGGCCGGATTGACCTGGCCGTCATTGGGGGCCCAGATACCGCCGACGACCCCATCGAGGTTCAGGAGCGGCCATCTTTCTGCAATTTGTTCTAGAGCGACCGCGTCCATTTGCAATCCGAAGTTGCGGCCCATTGATGCTCCGCGAAGAAGCTCCTCGAGCCTTGCCTCGTGCATCGCTAGTCGCAAGGCACCGTTCTGTTTGTAGCCAGTTTCCTGGCCTGTCTCCTCGCCCAGGGAACGGAAAAGCTCGCCGGTGTATTTGGCCAGTTCGGTCATGTTGCGGGTCGAGCGGAGTTGAGTCACCAGTCCGGCCGCGTGCCAGGTGGTACCGCAAGTTAGTTGCTTGCGTTCAAGCAGAATCACGTCGGTTATGCCGAGCTTGGCGAGGTGGTATGCGACCGAGCAACCCGCGATCCCGCCTCCAATGATGATTACTTCGGCACTTGCAGGGAGCATACCTTGACTCTCTTTTTGTGGGCCAGGGCACGAGAAGAACGAAAAAAAGTGAACATAGCAATATCAAAGTGACACTTTGGTGATTTTAAAGCTGTGAAGGACCTTGTGGGCAGCAATGAGAGGCTATAGTCATACGCTATGAAGCCTCAGACGACCTTGCTCCGTCGCCTCCTCCGGCCTTCCAATCTGGAAGGACTCGTCTCCTCCAACGCCGAGACCATCAACGTAAGCGATATAGTCAATATTGATGCCCGAGTGGGCATTGAGATCAGGGATCTTAGGAAAGCACGCGACACAACCCTTGATGGACTGAGTGAAGCCTCAGGGCTTTCAAAAGGCTACCTCAGCCAGATCGAGCGGGGAATCTCCAGCCCGTCGGTAAAGGCATTGCACAATATCAGCCGGGCGCTCGGCGTTACGATCAGCTGGTTCTTCAGGCCGGGATCGAATGACAATCACCTCAGCGATTTGGTCGTGCGGGCATCTGCCCGGAGAAAACTGACATTCGTGGGGGGAATTACGGACGAGCTCCTGTCCCCGAATCTCTCTCGAGAACTGGAACTCCTCTGGTGCACGTTCCCGCCGGGGTCAGAAAGTGGCAGCGAGCCCTACAACCATCAGGGCGAAGAGGCTGGGATTGTGGTAATCGGAGAAATGCATCTCTGGATATCGGACAAGCATGTCATCCTAAAGGAAGGTGACAGCTTCGCTTTCGAAAGCGTCCTTCCGCATCGGTATGCGAATATGAGCGATGGGGAATGTATCGTAATCTGGGCGATCACACCTCCTTCATATTGAGGCACTGTGGAAACTTCCGTTGATCGCGGGACCAAAAAACCGATGAGCAGCCCTCTGCCGGCTTTTCACTAACCGCATCGGAACGCGCTGCCGGAGCTGTCCGACGTTGCACTGCCGTTTTCCGAGAGGCGTCATAAGCGCCTTCGCCGAGATACTGTCCAAGAAAGTCGAAAGCTCCAGCGAGCTTCGTCGCTCGCTCGCCCCTGGTTCGCGAATTTCGCAAAACGGGACAGTCGTTCCGCTAAAGCGTCCGCGAACTGCGCGAACTTCTGAAATACGCACATTCGTTCAAGAAGCGGGCAAAAATGTAGGCATACGACGAAGGCCGCATGATTGGACACGCGCGTGGGCGCGGCGGGCTCTATGATGGCGATGCGTGGAGGTCAGGCGGCCTGCTGATCGGCGGCCTTGTCGCTTCGCGCAGGCGCTTCCATTCCCAAGGCAGTAGTTCGTGCAGACGCGAAGCGGGAAGATCAGCAATGCGGGCCAGGATATCGGCGAGCCAGGCTTTTGGGTCGACGTCGTTGAGGCGTGCCGTGGTGATGAGGGTAAGCATAACGGCGGCGCGGTCGGCGCCTCGCTGGGAACCGGCGCAGGTCCAGTTGCGCCTTCAGAGCAATGCCACGCAGCGCTCTTTCGGCCGCGTTGTTGCTGAGGCAGATTCTGCCGTCGGCGATGAAGCGGGCGAAGTCGGCCCAGCGCCTGAGCATGTAATTTATTGGCTTCAGGACCTCGGAAGAGTGAACTGACCCCCGAAAGTTGGACACAACCTTCGGGGGTTTTGCATGTCCAAATACAGCGAGAGTTTCAAGCGCTCGGTTGTCGATAGCTATTTAGGCGGGGATGAGAGCTGCGCGAGTGCGGCGTCGATGCATGGCGTTGATGCGGCCACTGTTCGCAAGTGGGTTGCGTTGTACCAGGCGCATGGCGATGCCGGGCTATCTGGTAAGTACGGTCGTTACGACGCGGCGTTCAGGCTGTCGGTGCTTGAGCGAATGTGGGAGGAAGGTCTGTCGTATCGGCAGACGGCTGCATTGTTCAATATCCGCAATGCCAGTTGCCTGACGGGCTGGGAGAAGCGCTATCATGCGGAGGGGATAGAGGCGCTCGGCCCACATCCCAGAGGACGACCCATGTCAAAGCCGCCGTCCCCCGCAGTGCCTGTTGCAGCCAGTGACGAGGCCAAAAGCCGCGAAGAACTGCTGGCTGAGCTGAAGCATCTGCGGATGGAGAACGACTACCTAAAAAACTGGAGGCCTTAACGCAGGGACACGCGCTCAAAAAGCGCAAGCCGTCCAGGCGTTAAGGCTGTTGCATTCGCTTGAGGGGCTGCTCGAGCTGGCGAAGCTTGCGCGCAGCACGTTCTATTACAGACAGAAAGCAGCGAAGCGCTCGGACCGCCATGCGGCGCTGAAGGCGGCGATCAAGGCCATCTTCGACAGCCACAAGGGTCGCTACGGCTATCGCCGGGTGACTGCGCAACTGCACCGGTTGGGCCGGCGCGTCAACCACAAGACCGTCCAGAGCCTGATGGCCGGGATGGGATTGAAGTCGCTGGTCAGGCCGAAGAAGTATCGCTCCTACAGGGGCGAGGCTGGGCGGACCGCTCCCGATCTGTTGCAGCGCAAGTTCGGCGCCGACCGCGCCAACCGCAAATGGGTGACCGACGTGACGGAGTTCAGCCTGGCCGGCGACAAGCTCTATCTGTCCCCGGTCATGGATCTCTACAATGGCGAGATCGTCGCGTTCGAGACGGCGCGGCGGCCACGCTTCAAAATGGTGGACAATATGCTGACCAAAGCCCTCGCCCGACTCAATGAGGACGAGCGGCCGATCCTGCATTCCGATCAGGGATGGCAGTATCGGATGTCGGCATTCCAACGCAGGCTGGAAGCCAGAGGCCTCCAACAGAGCATGTCACGCAAAGGCAATTGCCTCGACAACGCCCCAATGGAGAGCTTCTTTGCCATCCTCAAATCCGAGCTCTTCCATCCCGGAACCTTCGACACCGTTCAAAGCCTGGACGACGCCATCACGGACTACATCGACTATTACAACCACCGCCGCATCAAACTGAAACTGAAAGGGCTGGCCCCTGTGCAATACAGAAACCAGCCATTAAACCTACCAACTCAATGAACCGTCCAACTTTATGGGGTCAGTTCAAGAGCCCGGGGCTTTTTTGGCGATGTCGGCCAATTCGAAGAATCCTCGCCGCGCATGGGCGTAGCACAAGGCCGGCGTGATTGGCTGCTCCTTCCGCTGCGGGTCGAACAGCGGCTCAAAGTCACTGTAACAGTCGCACTGACGGATGCCGGCGAACCCGGCCAAATGCTTCTGAGGACGCTCGCCGCGCCGGTCGCTCGAGGCGTAATAGATCGCCGCCGGCGGCGCTGGCCCGGCGAAGGGACGGTCGTCGCGGGTATAGGTCCATATGCGCCCGTCGCGCACTTGCCCTTCGCCAGGATGCGAATGGTGGTGTCGTCGCCATGAAGGGGCTCGGCCGCGAGCACATGGCGCTCGATCAGCTGGAAGAGCGACATGACGGCGAAGGGTGGCCGACCTGATCGGCCAGCGTCGACAGCGGCAGCTCGATCCCCTCGGCCTTGAAGCGCGCGCTCTGGCGGTTGAGTGGAGCATGCATGCCGAACTTGTCGAACAGGATTGTCGCCTTAGCTGGGGACCGATGAAGCCGCGCGGCGTGACATGGAACGGCGCCGGCGGCTGGTGATCTTCTCGCAGTCGGCAGGTAAACTTTTCGCGCACCGTTTCGATCAGCTTGAAGCGGCGCGGGATCTCCTCCAGCGTCTCGGTCACGTCCTCGCCCAGCTTGGACAGCCGGGATCCGCCGCAGCAGGCGCAGGCGGCTCGATGACGGCGCGCTCGCGTTCGATAGTCTCTGGCCAGGGCACTGGCCGCCTGCGCGCGAAGGGCGGGCACGCTCTGGGTCTTCGCCGCCGCAGCGGCCGCGGCAAGCTCATCCTCGCTCGCCGCGGTCACGAGGTCTTCGAGTTGAAGTTCCATCTGCTCGATCAGGCGCGCCGTGCATTACCGCGAAAGCAAAAAATATGACCGCTGAGCAAATCCCTCTTCAAGATCTCCTGCATGCGTAGAGCAAGGCTGGGAAAGCCGCAGCGCATGTCAGTGTGACCCGTCGCCAGCCACACTCGCACCCCCCCGTCGGATGGGCCGTCGGATGGGGATCATCGGAGTGTTTCCAGGCCGCGCATGACCCGAAGCAGCGCTTCCACGTCCACATCGGGCTCGACGATAACCCTGCGGCCATTCACGCTCACCACTTCCATGCGCCCGCCAGCCGGTTCTGGATCTTTCTCTGGCTGCTCCGGTACGATCATCGCCGGCACGAAACCGCAGACGCCACCTTCACCAAGCCGACCCTCGCGATGCGTTCAGGCCGACCGGACGACACGAGCCTGAACAAGCGCCCTAGATGGGCTGCCGAACGCCGGCACGTCAGCCGCGCCAGAAAATGAAAAATTTTCGAGGTCATGTGTCGGAGATGGAAGGGGCGGCCGTGCCCGCGCCGCGCAGCTTCTGACGACGAGGACAAGGCCCGCCTTCATCGCGGTTTATCGCAGAGCATGCCCCCAGGTAATAGGAGCTGCGGCCGTGTGGGCGCCTTCATCTGGGCGTTCGCAACCGCATCGCCCTTTGCGAGCACAGTCAGATTGTGGAAGCCATGGTCCCGTGGCCCTGCCGGCGCGCGCGAACTGCTGCGCGACCGCGTCACCATCCGCGGCGGCCGCCTCAAGAGCTGAGATCGACGCTCGCGATTTCCTTTTTGCCAGCACCCGCAAAGGGCTGAGCTCAGAAACAAAAAACAGGCCTGCCGCAGGCCCTGTTACATCTATCCAAGATCGAGAAGTGCGCCAGTCAGGTCTACGATAGCTTAACCTGCCTTTGGTGACGGGCTGTCCTCCGTCTCCACAAATTTCTGCGTACCCATCCGAGGAGGGCCGCCTTGCGGGCGAACGGAGGGTGTAGCTAACTGTCGGTATGGATATCGCTACTGACTGTCGCAAAAATCACTCGTCCCGAGATTGTTGACACTGGCCGCCGGCGCCGCTGGTCGGAGGGGAAGAAGCTGCGGATCGTCGAGGAGAGCTATTCGGCTCCGCGGCAGGCATCCGCGACAGCGCGGCGTCACGGGATTTCCACCCCACTGCTGTTTGCCTGGCGCGAATAGCCCTTGTTCTTGAGCGCCCAGGGTCCGCAGCCCCCCTCAGCCCCGCGTCAGAATTTTCACCAGCCATTCCGTGAGGTTCAATCGAGCATTGAATTGCTGATAGGCCCCTCAACTTGTCGTTCTCCTGAAGGTACCTAGCCGCTTAGTCATGTCTGCTGTGGAATTATGATTTTGGCAGCACCGCGGCCAAGCCTGTATTGGACGGAAAGGTGGCACCTTAAGCCAGAGGCTCGAATCATGTGATCGACCAATTAATCAAGCCCACCGCACGGTTCAGTATTTGGTCGGTCTGAGCACGGTTGGGTGAAGCGGCCATAACATACCCGATGCAGTCGCGGAAATCTCCTTTTCTAACGATGCGTGTTTCCGGCTCAACATTCAACCTAACTTCGATGACGCCTGGCACGGCAGACGCCTGACTGTGACCGCCAATGCAGTTGAGGATCCCATCGCGGTCAGGAACCAGGAACCGCGTGCCTGCAGTCTGTTTCCTGTGCAAGCCCAAATTGTCGCCAATGGCGAGCTTGAGGTGCTCGGTGATGAGATCCGTACCAGAAGCTAACTTCACCATTTGAGGACCGGGCCTGCCAGAAAGACGGG
The DNA here is from genome assembly GCF_040320205.1 of Mesorhizobium sp. M0761. Classification (NCBI taxonomy): domain Bacteria; kingdom Pseudomonadati; phylum Pseudomonadota; class Alphaproteobacteria; order Hyphomicrobiales; family Phyllobacteriaceae; genus Mesorhizobium; species Mesorhizobium sp. M0761. The sequence continues at coordinate 44,372 of NZ_JAMYPF010000021.1, read as the reverse complement.
GATTCACTTCGATGACGACTGGGCCGCGCTTCGTCCACCGAAGTTCGATGCTCTTTGGTCCCCAGCCAAGGCCGAGAGCCTGCAAACAGCTCAGTGAAATATCCGTGATACGCTCATGCTCATCATCGCTCAGCAGGGCCGGATAGATCCACTCTCGATAGACGAAATGCGGAGAGGGGCCGAATTCGCCGGTGCCAATTCCAATCACCTCATTGCCCATTAGGTCAGCCCAGTAATAAGGGCCTTGTGCAAATTCCTCGACGAGTATCCTTGGCAAGCACCGCCAGATGTGCTTCCCCCCCAAAAGATGGGCCGTATGTTCGGCCAGTTCATCGACGTTGCGGCACAATCGGACACCCATGCTGCCGATGCCTACGGCTGGCTTGAGAATCACCGGAAGGCCAATGTCGGCAGCAGAGCTCTCTACCTCCTTCGCATTCCCTGCCAACCGATAAACAGGTATTGGAACGCCGGCCTCGGCGAGGAGCTGGCGCTGCGTAAATTTGTCGCAGCACCGTTCAGTCGCTACCGGGTTTGGACCCGGTAGGCCGAAATGTTGGCAGAGCTTGCCAGCTATCGCGTAGAAGGTCTCTGTTGCGCTAGTGATGCCGGCAATATTATAGGCCTCACCCAGCCGCGAACATTCGGAAATGAGCGCATCCACGTTGTTTGTATCGGCTTGGATTATCTCGTCCACTTCCGCGGCAAGATAGTTGTACCGGTTTGGGTCCGCCGACAGGATAATTGGATCAAGGCCAAGACGCTGTGCCGCCTGGACGTATGGAAGAGTATTAGTTCCGCCTTCAACTATGACTAACGCTCGGCGTGCCATCATTATACCTCAAAGAATCTCGTCCGATTTGCTGGAGGCTGAGCCATCAGATCAGCGGCTCAGCCGAGTTTGATACAAACCCTGGCAGTAAGGTACCACTGCTAGAAATTTGCGGTCGCAAAGATTTTGTGAACTTATTTGAAGGAGCTATTGCAACCGTTTTGATGGCTGGCGGGATGGCAGGCCGCCCCGGCGAGCTCCATCACTGCGCTGCATGATGGAAGGTTCGGCCTTTTCCCTCAGGAAGGTCGTCGATCTTCCTGCTCCGTGCTCACCAGTGGCCCAACATGCTGCTGCAAAAAGCGGCTGATGCGATGGGCTGGGTCCCTTCCTCCAGCGGACGGACCAAAAGCACTGGAAGGGGTTATAGAGTGCCTTCGGGCCATCCGCCGCTGGTGCATCGACTCGACCGCCGCTCTTGATGGTATGGGTGATGCCGCTGATGACGCGGTCGTCCATCCGCGACGAGTCGTGGCAGGTGCGGCTTCAGGTTCTCATACTGCGCGTCAGTCAGCCAGAATAGTCGCGATTCATCAATGGCCTCCATCTGAAGACCGCGAATCACGACGAACCGCATAAATGGCGCAGGCTCCCAGCGCAGGGAAAATAAATCAGGGTACTAGACTAATAATTGTGAAAAATATCTGAAGGCCAAGTTAAAACAGATGATGGAGCGTAATGGTAGCTAAACACAAACTTATTGAGGTTTTGCATTTTTTACACGCGTTCGGTGTATTGTTCGGTCCTATGGCGCATTGGTAATTATAGTTGATCCGTCTCGTGGCCTCGAAAGAAAGTCCAATGTCTGTTGTAAAGGCTGAAACAAGCACCGCTCATTTCCGCGACGTCGAACGCATTGGATTCATTGGTACTGGCAGTATGGGGAGACCGATGATCGTCAAGCTCCTGCAAGCCGGCTACCAGGTGGACGTCTGCGACATTGATCCTGCGGCTGCGAAACACGTGCTGGAAAAGGGAGCCCGGTGGCACGACATACCGCGCGACGCAGCCCGCGATTGCGGCATTGTCATCACCTGCCTGCCGCTCCCAAAAGACGTCTTCGACAACATGACGGGCGAGCAAGGCGCTTTGGCCGGAATGCCACCGGGGAGCGTGTGGATCGATACTTCAACCACCGACTACCACAACACGATCGAGATCGCCCGCCGGGCCGCACCAATTGGCGTGAATTCGCTAGAAGCGCCCGTGAGCAACTTGTCCCACATGGGGGTCGATTTCGCCAATGTCAGCTTCTTCGTCGGGGGGCCACCGGAGGTCTATGCGCGTTGCGAGATGGTGTTTCAGATCATGGGAGCGGTCTCCTTCCATATTGGCGACATAGGTCAGGGCCAATCAGTCAAACTCTTGACGAACCTGCTTTTTTACGCTGCAGCCGTGGCGAGCGGCAACGCGCTCTGCCAAAGCGTACGTGAGGGCGTTCCAGCCCAGCAGGCGTGGCGCAAGTTTGCCGGCTCGTCCGCTAACTCCGTTGCAATCGAGCAGTTCGTCCCATTTCTCCTGGATGGCAGCTATGATCGATCTTGCACCCTGGAGATCACGGTTAAGGATATGAGCTTGACCGTCCAACTGGCCGACGAACTCGGCGTGGGACTGCCGGTCGGGCGCGCGGTCGAAAAGTGCTACAGCGAAGCGGGACGGAAGTTTGACCGATACGATGGCCATCTGCGTGTCGTTGAGTTGGCGCAGGCAGCCTTAGGCGTTCGTTTGCAAGTGCCGGGCTATCGCGCGCCATCCAAGTATGGGGCCGACCGGGTGCATCCACCAGATCAGGAATTCTTGACCGATTCCTTTGGCCGGATCAAACCGAAACGCATGCATGTGTTTCCGCTCGACGACGTCCCGCTCAGCAATGGCCAGATTCGGCTGCTCGACTCTCTGGAGCGAGAACTCACTCACGTCAATCGCTTGATTCTTGATGAAGCGTTCAATCTTGGCCGCGGCATGGGGCTGAGCGATGCCCTGATCTCCAACGTGATCACCTGGAGCGTGGGCGCCTCTGCTTGGTCGGACAGACATGCTCGGCAATACGTGAACGAGCAGGTTTTAGATTCAGTCACAGAACTGGCGCCGCCGCGGGCCACTGTACCGCATCTCATCAATCGCTATTTGAAGGATCTCTCATGACTAGCCTGGATCAGCAGACGGCGCTGGAGCAAGCCGCACGAAAGCGCATCAAAGATTCCCACGCCCTCGATGGCGACGTCGCGCGCTTGGCCCACTTCTATCGCGGATGGGCGAGTTCCTATGAATTGGACGTTGACCGCGAGGGATACTGCGGGCCGATGATCGTGGCGGAGATGGCGGCCACCGTGCAGACGGCGTATTTAACCAAGGAGCGATCAGCCATCGCAGTCCTGGACGCTGGGTGCGGAACAGGGCTCGTCGGCTCGCAACTGAAGCGTCTTGGCTTCAAGTTGCTCGACGGGTTCGACCTCTCCGAGGAGATGGCCGAAGAGGCCCGGAAAACGGGCGTCTATCGCCAGATCCAAGGTAATGTTGACCTTAACGGGCTGCTCTCTGATTACTCCAGCACGACCTACGATATTACAATCTGCTGCGGCGTATTCACGCTCGGACATGTCCGCCCGGACGCACTGCGGGAACTGGCCCGTGTTACGCGCCCCAACGGATTCATCATCGCAAGCACCCGCAAGAGCTATGCGGATGCCACATCTTTTGAGAGTGAGGTGCAATCACTGCAGGATGAGGGGGTGCTTGTGACGGTCCAGCATCTAAAGAACGGCAAGTACCTCTCGGAGGAGGGTGCGCATTACTGGGTTTTCAAAGTACCCGATAGGGCAGAAACGGAGCAGCAGCTATGACCACATTACCCCAAATCTCACTAGCCAAACTGGCAGCGGATGCAACGCCACAACAAGAACGTGAGCGGCTACGACTGGCCTGCGAGGAGTACGGGTTCTTCTACCTTGAGCACGGAATCCCGAAGGAACACATCGCAGAAGCGATCCAGGCTTCCCGGCGGTTCTTCGCGTTGCCTCAGTCGACAAAGGAACGTTTCGGTCACTCCGCCCAAGACGTGTACCCTGCTACCGCTCGTGGATACAGTCCGTTGCTCGGGGAGATGCTCCATCCCGTGGCTGGCCCCGATCAGAAGGAAATGTTCGATCTGGGAATCGAGAACGAACGCGACCGGCGTCCGTTTGGGGGCTGTACACTCCTTCCGGATGACTCGTTAGCTCCTGGCTTCGCGCGAAGCCTGCTTGCTTTGCAGGCTGTCGTGGTCACCGAAGTTGTGCCGAAGCTCGGGATGGCGCTGGCCGACCTGCTCGACATGGAAGAGGGCTGGTTCAGACGCCATTTCAACCCGCCGACGGTCCTGCAACGCGTGATCCGGTATCCTTCTACTGGCGGGACGGCCGGGAAGCATACCGACAATGGCTTCTTCACGCTGCTGCTGCAGGAGGAACTCCCCACGCCCTCCTTGCAGGTGTGGTTCGGGGGCCGCTGGGTGGCGGCGCCGAGCTTGCCCGACACTCTCGTTGTCAATCTGGGCGACATGCTTCAAGCCTTGAGCGACGACCGATTCAAGAGCACGCCCCATCAGGTCGTGCACACTGGTCCGGCTGAACGAATTTCTCTTCCCTTCTTCATCTATCCCGACATAGACGCTCGTCTGACTTCCCGGAACGGGATGAAAACGTTCAGCGCCGCGGAAGTAATGTTGCGCAACTTCGACTCGATCTGGGAAACTGGGAATGGCGCCGGACGCGCGCGAGAGTTGCAGTAAGCCGTTTTTTCTCCGAGAAGAATAGTACATGCAAGGTCAAAGCGATTTCGACAACAAGGCGGGAAGGGAGACTGCGCAGATACTTAATCGGCGAGGAGCCGTCACCCCGATCGGCATCAAGGTGCTCCGGACGCACTCTTGATGAGGACGAGGGTCATGCTGGGGTGGAGGCGCACCGACAGCATCGATGTGCCAGAAAGTTGGGTGTTTAACCGCCGATTTGGGGCAAAAACCAACTTGGGTTGATGTGCTTGGCTGCCTATGCGGACCCGCTATATCGCGACGAACACCGTGGCTGGGACAACCCTCCCGAGCGAAAGAAAAAGTTCTTGGGCCTCACCGGCAAAAAATAGAATGCTTGGCTTTTGTCGAAAGACAATCAGCCCGCTGAACTTAGGCGAGGTCCCCTTACATGCGAATAAAACGGCTCCTGGTTTGGCAAGTGCCATTGACCAGCCATGCTCCTTATCACATGGCGGGTGGAAAGACCTGCGATACCGTCACCTCAATATTGCTCCGCGTCGATACCGACGAAAGTATCTCCGGCTGGGGTGAGGTTTGTCCGATTCCACACTATCTGCCGGCCTATGCAGAAGGCGTACGCCCCGCGCTCGAGTATATTGCACCTATCGTAATCGGAGCCGATCCAATCGGACCAGAAGCATTAATGGGCCAGGTTGACAGTTGGCTGCAAGGGCATGTCTACGCGAAATCCGCCCTTGACCTGGCTCTTTGGGACATCACAGGCAAACGAGCGAAGCTGCCTCTCTATGCGCTTCTCGGTGGACGCCAGATGGCTCGCATACCGCTCTACCACTCGATCACCTGTATCGCGCCCGATGAAATGGCCGTCATCGCTGGAGAGGCACAGGCAGAGGGTATGGCGCAGTTTCAGGTCAAGTTAGGTGCCGATAACAACTGGGAGGCTGACGTCGCCCGGCTACGTTTGGTACGAGAGGCTGTTGGCATGGGGCCGCTCGTTTATGGCGACTGGAATTGCGGGGCTTCTCGCCTGGACGCGACGCGCGTTGGAAACGCTATCGCAGCCTATGACATCATGCTGGAGCAACCCTGTGCAACACTTGAGGAGTGTGCCGCCGTTCGTGCGGCAACCGGGCTGCCGATGAAGATTGACGAAAACGCGCACGATACGGCTTCGCTGCTTCGGGCTTACGATCTTGGCTGTATGGATGCGGTCGCCCTAAAGCTTTCCAAATCGGGGGGGCTTAGTGCTACTCGGCGACTTCGCGATCTGTGTCTGCACCTCGGTCCCCGGATGTGCATCGAGGACACCTGGGGGTCCGATGTTATCACGGGCGCAGTCCTCCACTTGGCAGCGTCGACCCCGTCAAGCCGGATCATGAATACATGCGATCTGTCGGGTTATGTTGTTCCGCGGCTCGATCCTTACGCACCAGCTCGCAGTAGCGGCCACATCGCGCCGCCTGAGGGCCTAGGCATTGGTGTGAATCCAGATCTTGAAGGAGTTGGCCAACCGGCCGCCATTATAGATTAGTTGCCGCACACACCCGGGTTGTCACTTGCATTTACGAGCTGGACGACAGGAACGACAGAAATGATCAGCAATCCGATGGTCGCCGATGCGTTCTCGACCGCCTTGTTCACAAGGCTATCCCATCGAATTTTCGGGAGAAAGCATGTGGATACACAAGATCCCGCCGGTCTTAGACGCAACTGCCGCTTGACCGAAAACGAGTTCGTCGGCAAGTATCAAAAGACCAAGTGGCGGCTTCTCCTCGCAATCTAGTATCGTTATTTGTCTCGAAATAACTGGAGTGCACCCTAGACTGAAACATTGGATCGAGGACAGTTTCCTCGTAAGCAGTTGAAATTGGGGCATGGGCGTGCGGCAAAGAGTTATTGATGGTGACCAAAAGCTGGAGCTACTCCGGCGCATGGAACACGCCGCATGTCAATGCGGCCAAGTCGCCTGATCCTGCGATCCTCACATGCCATTGCTTCGGAGAACGCGCGGTGAATATTCACTGCTTCTGACCTACTGTTTGTCAAAAAAACACGAGTTAGGCCCTCTGGAGCATCAGGCGTCAAAGGGATGCAAGTTCCTCGAGCGGTCCCGAGGTAAACATCCCGCCGTGGAAGAAAGCCATTCGCTGGTGCTGCCGTTGAATGTTGCTGCACTAGAAGTGAAGACACGTTTTCCAATCTCACCTTCCCTAACCGTCCAGGACGTGGAGGATATAAGGGGGCGCGAGGCGCCCTTCATTTCGTGTCGGCCGGCCAGGCGAGCGCTCACTTCCTTGTCGCTGACCTGCCACTGAGTTGTCATCCAGCCGTGCTTAGAGCCTCATCGGTTTCTGTTACGCCGTAGGGCGCAGGTTGAGCAACCGGCGAAGACGCGTAGTCTTCGATCTGCGCAGCATCGAAGCCGGTTGCGGTGAAGACGTTGGTGAAGGCCGCCGGAGTCTGGTAGCCGAGCGAGGAATGCGGCCTCGCAGTATTGAAGTCCTCCCTCCATTCTGCGATGGCACTTCGGGCGTGGTCGAGGCCGAAGAACAGGCTCTCGTTCAAAAGCTCGTCACGCATTCGGCCGTTAAAGGATTCGACGTATCCGTTTTGCATGGGCCTGCCCGGCGCGATGTAGTGCCATTCGACGCGATGATCCTTCGAGCAGGCAAGGATTGCGTTGGATGTGAACTCCGTGCCGTGGTCGGAGACAATCATGTCCGGCTTGCCGCGCTCAACGACCAGGTCCGTCAATTCGCGAGCAACGCGTCGGCCGGAGATCGAAGTGTCCGGAATCGCGCCCAGGCATTCGCGCGTCACGTCGTCGACGATGTTGAGCACACGGAAGCGTCGGCCGCAGGCGAACTGATCGTACAACGAAATCCAGCGACCAGCGTGCGTTCGGCTTCGCCTCAACGAGGATCGGCGCTGGGTGCCCACGGCTCGTCGCCGTGCTTGACGCTTGCGCACGGTCAAGCCCTCTTCGCGGTCGAGCCGGCAGATGCGGTTGGTCCCTGACGGCTCGCCCTCGCGCCTGAGCATGATGAACAGGCGTCGATAACCAAAACGACGGCGTTCATTGGGGAGGTCGCGCAGACCACCCCGCAGTTCCGTCCCCGGCGGACGTCCGTACCGATAGCGGACCATCTTGCGATCGGAACAGGCCCGACGCTCCGACAGGCCGATAACGGCCTGCAGATGCGCGACGGCTTCGCGCCTGACGGCGGGTCCTACCATTTTTTGATAGAAGCTCGCGAAGCGCCGAGGCTTCCAGCATCTGGTCGGCCAGCAGCTTCTTCAGCTTCGCGTTCTCGTCTTCCAGGGCCTTAGGCGCTTGGCGTCCGATATGTCCATGGCCATACTTCGCCTTCCAGTTATACAGCGTCGCCTCGGAGATCCCGTGCTTCCGGGCCAGATCACCCGCCTTCGCTCCGCCTCATGTTCGCGCAGAACTGCGATGATCTGCTCTTCCGTAAATCGCTTCCGCTTCATCCGTCCGTCCTTCATTGAAGGGCCGGACTCTAATCTCAGATGGAGGAAAAACTCAGTGGCAGGTCATTGGGACTGCAACAAGAGGCATTCGCTTTTGGCTACTAGAAGCGGTAGGTGACACCTGCACCAATCAACCATGGATCGAGCGAAGCCTTCCCCGTTAGCTTCGCGCCGTCGACCGTGACGTCGAAGTCTGTGTTAAGGAAAAGCTTCTTCACGTCGAAGTTGACGCCCCAGTGCCGATCCACCAGGTAGTCGAAGCCGACCTGAAGCGCGGTGCCGAACGTGTTCTTAACCTTGAGAGCGTTGGCGCTGCCGACATCCTGATTATAGAATATCGTGTAGTTCACGCCGGCGCCGACGTAGGGCCTAAATCCGCCGAAATTGGTAAAGTGATACTGTAATGTGAGCGTAGGTGGCAGCAGCCAAACCTTGCCAATATTTTCTAGCTCGCCGATCGTACCTTGGCCCATGATGTTTGCGTAAGTGGTGCCGAGTATGAGCTCGGCGGCGATGTTGTCCGTGAAGAAATAGGAGATATCGAGTTCCGGCGTCACCGTGTTTGAGTAAGAAAGATCGGAACCGGGCACTGCATTGACGTAGCCCGCATCATGAGTCACCACCCCCAACGCACGCAGGCGGATCTGCCAAGGGCTTGGCGCTTCCGTGACGGAGGCTACCGCCTGCGGGACGCTGCCCGCTTGGGCTAGGTCCGCCGCGAGGGCCTGCTGCCCCATCACAATGAGGACAACGGCCGCTGTTACTCCCCGCGCGGCGCGCATTTGGTTTCTCGCCATGATATTGTCTCCTTGCTCTCAGAAATGATGCACTGAACTACGTAAAGTCTTGCTCGAATTGCTTGAGTTGGGGGAGCGCTCACGCGCAGTGTGCGTGGGACTGCGCACACATTTATTTGTGCCGTGCTCGCAATCATCGACCTGTACTCACTTAGAAGTAAGCGGGATGCCGAAGGCCTGCAGCTTTGCGGCCGTCTTACGCGCTTGGCCGGGGTGGGCACGGTCGTCCCGCTTCGTGGTGGCGAGCAGGATCGGCGTAGGCGGCAATGGTGGTCCGGGCCACACACTGCGTACGGATTTCCGGCCGTCTTGCCAGTCACGGGAACTCTGTCAGGGCGGTCGAAGATTGCTGTCAGCGCGTCGTGGTCCCGCTCGAATTGCGTTCCACCGAAGTGCTCCAGGGTCGCGGCCGACTGGCCGGCGGCCCAATCAAGTGCCCCTTCGCCTTCTACATCTTCGAGCCAAAGATAGGGATCATGGTCGGGAGCATTCAGCGTTGGGTGGAAACCGAACGCGGTCATGTCCGGTTAACCCGAAGAGTGATGTCGCCTGGAAAACAGGCGCAAAGTGTTCCGTCGGCCCGGGAAACCTCCGCTTTCGCAGCTGCGACCGCGTGTTCGGCGCGCATGATCACGTGATGATTTCTCCTTTGCCCGTGCCGCAGCGCGTTTTGCGGACAGCACCGCAGGAGTCGTGCCAGCTGAGAAAATCGTTTCATAACAATGCGATCACCCTGATGGCGCTATGTCTTATGTCCGACATCGTCGAAGATCCGACAAGGAATGCAGCCATGACCGCCCCTGTGCATCGCCGTCGGCGTCAACGCGGACGGCCGGCGCGAGGTACTGGGCAGGGAGATTGGCACCTCGGAGGCCGAGCCGATCTGGACAGAGTTCCTGCGCAAACTGACACGTCGCGGCCTGCGCGGCGTCAAGCTCGTCGTCTCCGATGCTCACGAAGGCCTCAAGGCGGCCGTCACCAAGGTGCTGTGCGCGACATGGCAGAGGTGCCGCGTCCACTTCATGAGGAACGTGCTGGCCCATGCCGGCAAGAGCGGCCGCAGGGTCGTCTCAGCCTTCATCGCCACCGCTTTCGCCCAGGAAACGCCCGAGGCCGCGTCCGTACAATGGCGCGCCGTCGCCGACCAGATCCGGCCGAAGGTGCCAAAGCTGGCGACAATCATGGACGACGCCGAGCCCGACGTGCTGGCCTACATGACCTTCCCCAAGGAACATCGCGCCAAGCTCCACTCGACGAATCCGATCGAACGTCTCAACGGCGAGATCAAGCGGCGCACCGAGGTCGTCGGAATCTTCCCGAACGACGATGCGATCGTGCGCTCGTCGGCGCAATCCTGCTCGAACAGAACGATGAATGGGCAGTGCAGCGGGCCAGATATATGACTCTGGAAACGATCAGCCAGATGAGCGATGATCCCCTGATCAGCCTGCCAGCCGTGGCGCGCTGATCAGCCCGGCCCATGCCGGAGAGCACGGCGACTAATGCCGCCAGCTACACCACGCCGCGGGACACGATCTCCAATTGGTGTAGTTCCCATATCGCGCATCATTGATGCGCTTAGGTCTAGGCATGCGCCCATCCGCAACCGCCTGATAAAGAGCATCGATCCTTCACCACCATTGAGAATTGCTTCCCCATGAGAGCGGCCTCTCGGCGGACATGAGTTTGCGTCACTCTTCATGATCACGGCCTCCGAGGATGTCGGGATCGAGCAAGTGCAACGGCATTTGATAGGGCGAAGGATCTGGCAGCTTTTGCAACTGCCGACCTCGATGGGAGAAGGCATATCTCAATCCGGCAGAGACACCAGTTGTGACTGTCCGTTCATGAAGGCTTCGTGCCGGTCTCCATAGAGAAGTACTCTGATGCAGAAGGTGCCCGATTTGCTATTCGGAAAAGGCGACATCGACGTGCAAATCGGGCGCCGCTGGGAGGCCCCCCCTCAATGTCGGATTTCCGACAGGAGCGCAAACCCGACAACCCATTGGTTAACAACATTTTCCTTCTCTGGCACGGCACATGCATGGGACTCTGACGAACGCATCAGCGAGACGTCTCCATGATCATGCGCACTGAAAATGCCGTCGCCGCAGTTAAAACCGCGCTCTCGCCTGCCATCAAGCCGCCCCAAGGCCGGCGCGTCATGGTTGAGGCGGACGATTGCGCCGACTTCAGACACCTCGATGGGCTGCGTCTCGCGTGACGGCAACGTCGCATCCAGACGGGCGGATAAGAAATACATCGTTGCCCCACGTCGCCGGCCTGACGCCTCGATTGTCACCGCGCTGGAATGCTCCGGTCTACATTCGACGCGAACGCGCTGGACAAATTCTCGCAAACCCGGTCGGGACCGGGGCTCCGAACGTCCGCGAGGGCCAATGGTTATGAGCGATATTCGCCGAGAACAAGCCACAGCGAAGACTCTATAGGAGGAAAGCAAGTGGAGTTATCTTGCGTTGGGATCGGTGCTGGCCCGTCCAATTTGAGCCTTGCGTGTCAGATACACGAGCACGTTGGGAAAGGGGCAGTGTTCCTGGATCGGCAGGCCGACTTCCGCTGGCATCCAGGCAGTGCATTCGATTCCTCGGAGCTCCAGGTCAGCCACTTCAAGGACCTGGTCACTCTAGTAAATCCGCGATCAGCCTACACTTTCGTAAACTTCCTGCACGAGAACGGGCGTCTGTATCACTTCCTGAACGCACAGTTCGAAGCCGTGCTCAGAGTGGAGTTCGAACAATACCTGAGCTGGGTCTTCCACAGGAACCCACTTGTGCGTGGCGGCGAGACAGTGCGCGAAATCCGCTTTGACGGCGAGTTTCGGGTGCGGACGGATAAGGGGGTTCTCGGCGCCAGAGACGTCGTGGTCGGCATTGGCAAGCAGGCGCAAATTCCGCCTCAGTTCCAGGGCTGGACTGGACGCAACCTGTTCCACTCATCTGTTTTGCTGCACATCCACCCTGAGGTGCGGAGAAAGCATGTCTGCGTGGTCGGCGGAGGACAATCGGGAGCCGAGGTGATGTTGCATCTTAGCGGCCTGCCGAAAGAACGGCGGCCTGCCTCGATCACTTGGGTCTCGCAGCGCGAAAACTATCTGCCTCTGGACAACAGCCCGTTCACAAACGAGTTGTTCATGCCCTGCTTTTCGGATCGTTTCGCGGCGATGAGCGAGTCGCAGCGTAAGCTGCTCCTGCGGCGTTTCGTGCTTGCCTCGGACGGCATTTCAGAAAGCACGTTGCGCGCGATCTATCAGGCGCTCTACCGCCACTCATTTTTCGAGCCAAACCGATCCGACATCACACTGCGGCCGGGCTGCACCGTCTCGCACTGCATCAACGCCGGCGCGGGTCACAGGCTGACCCTGCAGCACGGCATGGTCGAGGTCGAAGAAGTCACGGCTGACATCGTCATCCTGGCCACCGGTTACGAGAACGCGATGCCAGACTTCTTGGAACCCATCGCGCACCGGCTGGAGCATATCGACAATGAATTAGCTATTCGCGACGATTTTTCGGTGAGCTGGGACGGACCGCGTGACAGACGCATCTTCGTACAAAACGCGAGCCTCGGGCAGCGCGGCCTGGCCGATCCGAACCTAAGCCTGCTAGCCTGGCGCGCGCGCCGCATCCTCGATAGCCTTCTTGGGCGCGCGCCGTGCGCGGACCCTGAGCATCCTGGCTTCATCAGCCATACCTCGATCGAGAGCTGGCCCGCCCCCGTAGCCGAAGAAATGGGCAGCGGGATATGACTCGTAAACTTCTGATCATCGGCGGTGGCATCCTTGGATCGATGTCCGCCTGCGCTCCTGCGAAGGCCGGAGGCTTCTCCGAAATCATCGTGACCGAACAAGTTCTTGGACCAGGCGGCGCATCGCATTATTCTGGGGGCGTGCATTTACCCTACGGTTGTCAAGACCGTACCAGGTCGCACACTCGAAAGAGCGCCGTGGTCTTGGCGGCCATGGCTGGGTCGGCGGTCAGCGGATGGTGCCGGGCTTTAGCGAGGCGTGTCGCGGCCAGATCGGGTGAACCGATTGATCCGGCCCAGTTTACCGAAGCCCTGGACCCGGCTGAGAATGACATAGGCAGTCTCGCGCCGAGCTTCTGCGGACAAAATCCGTCGGAGCGGAACCCACTTAGCATCGCCGTCCCACATGCGTGGGACCGTCTCCGTGGACCGCAACTTGCCAGCGCCCGACTGCCCTAATTGGGGTCCGACCAACCAGTATTTCCAACAGGAGGCTTTTCGCATGTTGACTGATACACAAAGAGACAAGTGGCAGAAAGACGGATACGTCAGGCTCGAAAGCTTCTTTGCGCCAGCGGCTCAGGTAGATATCTCTAATTTTGTCGAAGATGTGTCACGCTGGGATGTCAGCGATGACAAATGGCTCATGTGGTTCGAGAAGACGACGGGCAATCGAAAGATCATATCCAAGATCGAGAATTTTCTCGACTTCCATGATCCATTGCGTCGTTTGCTATTAGAAGATCAGCGCATAAAGTCAGCGGTCGAAGATTTGCTTGGCGAAGATTCGCGCAGGCTCAAGGAGTTGCTTATTTTCCACTACCCCGACAGCGGCGGCTATCTCCCGCATCAGGACATTTATCACATTCCACACAAACTCCCCGACCGGATGGTCCATGCGGTGGTTGCCATAGGCATCGACGATTCCGACCCGGAAAACGGCGGGCTTTTCTTCAGCCCCGGCAACCACAAAAAGGGGGTCTTTCCCATGGATGCCGGTGGGGTGATATATCCTCAAGTCGCCGAAACGTTCTCCTGGGAACCCGTAGTATGGAAGGCTGGCGACATCTTCATCTTCGACGATTACGCACCGCACTACTCACGACCGAACAAAAGCAATCGTTCTCGGCGGACACTCTACTTGGTGTTCCAGCGTGCCTCAACCGGTGGGCCGACCCGCGCTGAATATAACGTGCTTAAGCGCGCCCTTAACCCGCCCGAGGGCAAAGTGGCCGATCTCGACAATCTCAAGCCCCCAAATGGGATCTTCTATCGCGATTGAGCTCACGCAACCAGGCGGACGCGGTCTGATTTGCAGGCTCGCGGAGCATCGGACGCTTTGGCAAGTGGATTGTGGAGGTGGTCGCAGGCGGTCTTCTGTGTGCCTACAGCCCGACTAACGACCCCCTTGGTAGCCCGCCTGCCGGCCCAGAGCTGCACTATCCTGGTCGGGCCGCCAACGGGTCGGACTGCCGTTTCTCTCCATGAAGTTCACTTGAGGCTGTTCGTTGGCAGCCGAAGGTCCGTCCCACTCTTCAACACCTTAGGTTCGTTGTCATGCGCAAATACACGTTTTCTCGAACGGAGCTGTCGCGAGCGTTCGGTATCGACACGGCCACGCTTGGAACGGGCAGCGCTCGCACGGGGTTTTCGTTCGGAAAGGTTGGACCCGGGGTCACATCCGAGCCCCATCGGCACGACGAAATCGAGGCCTTCGTGGTCCTGTCTGGTGCGGGCAAGGTCACCACCGACCTTGGGGAAATCTCGGTCGAGGCCGGCGACGTCGTTCTGTTCCATCCTTTTGAAGCGCATGTGCTGCGCAATGACGGGAACAAAGACCTGGATTTCATCGATGTCTACTGGCGAGACGGCGAGGCCGCCCTTGATGCTGCTGCAAAGACCACGGCTCCACGCGGGCCGACCTTCGTCTTCTCCGCGCCGCCAACCCCAAATGGCGATCTGCATCTCGGGCATCTTTCTGGCCCCTATTTCGGCGCTGACGTCTATACTCGTTTCCTGCGCATGAAAGGAGTCGAGGCGTATCACCTGACCGGAAGCGACGATTACCAGAGCTACGTCGCGACCCGCGCCGCTACCGATCAATGGACGCCTGCAAACGTGGCGCGCTACTACTCCGACGAGATTCGCGCCACGCTTGCACTTTTCGATTGTGACGTCCACAGCTTCCAAGCCACAATGGGCGATGACGGTTACGGCGAGTTTCAAGCCGCGTGTTTCCGGACTCTTCTGAGCAGCACGGCGGTAAATTTACGCCGAAGCCCTGCGCTTTTCGATGCTGTGACAGGCCACTATCTTTACGAGCCGGATGTTGGCGGCCTCTGCCCCAATTGCGGCGGCTCCGCCGCTGGCAACATCTGCGAGGAATGCGGTGCCCCAAACCTTTGCCACGACTTAGGTGAAGCGCGGTCACGGCAGTCTGCCGTGGCGCCGCTGGTCGGCTCCCTCCGTCGTCCGGAACTTGCCATGGACCAATGCTACGACAATATCGACCGGCATCTAAGGGCGTCGGGCGTCCCGCTACGGATCTTGGATCTCTTCGCGCGCGTACGCCAACGCGGCGACTTTTCAGTGCCCATTACCCACCCCTCGGACTGGGGCTTGCCGGCCGAGGGGCTCCCGGGGCAAGTGATCTGGGTGTGGCCGGAGATGGCATTCGGTTTTCTATACAACATCCAGGCGCTCGGCCGCTCGATGGGTCGCGACTGGAAGGCGGAGATGCCCGGCAACGACTGGCAGATTGTCCATTTCTTCGGCTTCGACAATTCGTTCTACCACGCACTACTCTACCCCGCTCTTTACGCGGAGGTCTTCTCCCACTGGACGCCACGGATCCGCTATCACGTCAACGAGTTCTACCTGCTCGACGGCAAGAAGTTCTCAACCAGCTGCCGCCATGCGGTCTGGGGCAAGGACGTTCTGAGCCCAAAGACAGTCGACGTCGTGCGCCTTCATTTGGGCCTGACACGCCCAGAAGGTGAGCGGACGGATTTCACGCTGGACGGGCTGCGCCGCACCGAGAAGGAGGTCTTCCAAGGGATTTGGCTGAACTGGCTTGATGCGTTGGACCAGGAAATCAAGCAGGATTTTGCCGGCCGTGTACCCGATGCAGGCGACTGGAGCTCAGTCGACCGCGCCTTCTTTGCTCGGATAGAGATCTATCGCGCGTCGATGGAGCGGGCATTTTCGGACGAAGGCTTCTCGGTCCGGCGCGCGGCCGCTCAGGTCTGCGATTTCGTGCGCGATTGCGTGATCTACCGTCGGGCGCGAGACTATGCGGCTGCGCGATGTTTCTATCCCGCCCGCAATCGAACTTCGCTAGCCCTTCAGACGACGGCCGCTGCGATCATGGCACCGACAGTCGCTCCGTTAATGCCCCGGTTCGCCAGAACGCTGGCGCGAGGCATCGATGGCGTCTCGACCGAAACATGGCCCCGGTCCGCCCAGCGCCTTGCGCCCGGGACGCGCTTTGATCTTGGACCCGTGTTGGTGTTCTACGCCAAATCCGGCAATCCTCATCTTGATGGCGAGGAAGCACTATGAGCTCAAAGATGCACCAGTGAGCTGTCCCAATCTCGACCAGATCTGCGCGGCAATCAAAGCCGATGATGCCAAATATCTTGACTCGCTGTCACTGGCGACCGAAGCAGCTATCAAACCGTAGAGACCAGATTAGCGGACCTGAACCAAGGCGTCGTCGACAACCCTGGCCCGCCCTTGGAGGACCGCCCAGCCGATCGCTTCCCAGCCCTTGCTGTTCGTTCCGCAAACGCCGTGTGGGCTCGACTGTGCTGACCAACCTCTTCGGCATTGGGATTTCCGTCCTCCAGCCGGTCAAGGCTGTCATGCGGTTCGACCCGCTTGGTCAACCTGGCGAACCCTGGATCGTGCGCCGATCACTACTGTGAATGCGAATGCCTGCGTGATGCTATCTTCGATTCTGTTCGAGCCTGTACCGGCGCGGCTTTAAGCCGAAGAACAACTGAGCTACTGACAATCGGAATGTAGCAAAATTCTGCCCTACAAACCGGCTACTGCCCGCAATTAGCATTCACGGTGGCTATGGTGCACAAGCTGCCAAACAGACCCGCGCAACCAGAGCCCGTCGCCTCAGGCGAGGGCCGCCGCAAGCGCTCGAGAGACATCCAGTATTCAGGGCCGGCTAGACTAAGCTGTGTCTAACGACAGTAACGTGACATGGCCACAATCTTCAAGCTAAGGACCTCGTACCGCCGCTCTCCTGCGTCGGCAATGACTGCGGAGCCGATCTTCACGATCTGCCTGCGAGCCGCCTGTTTGGGCCGTCCTCGGTGGAAGATTTTTTCTCCAGCTCTTCTTGCAACCAATGGCGTTTAGTTGGTGAGCAGCCAGAGACAAAAATTGGGATCTCCCATTCAAATTGCGTCTCTCTCTCGCGCTTTCGATTGGATCAATGTTCCGCGACGATCATCTTTGTCTGGTGCCTCCTGCGCTGGTGCGGAGAGTTGAGGGGCCGCACACTGTTCCTGATCGCCGGCTGTCGGAAACGGTGTGATCGACCAATTAATTAAATTGACGGCCTGCTGAAGTACCGCCTTGGTACGAGCCCGGATGGGTGAGGCGGCGATAACATGTCCGATCCAGTCCCGGTGATCGCCTTTCCTGACGATCCGCGTCTTGGGCCCAATATAGAATTCGAGCTCGGCGACGCCCGGGACAGCAGTCGCCTGACTGTCCCCGTCGATCCAATCGAGCGTGCCATCGCGATCCGGAACTAGGATTCGCGCAGCCGCAATCTGCGAATGCCTTCTGCGCAAATCCCATTCGTCGCCGATGACAAGCTTGATGTGCTCGGTGATTAGATCGATACCATAAGCAAGTTGGATTATTTGAGGATTGGGCGTACCGGGCATACGCGGGTTGACTTCAATGACGACTGGCCCACACTTCGTCCACCGGAGTTCAATGTTGGTTGGTCCCCAGCCAAGGCCGAGAGCTCGCAAACAGTTTTGCGAAACATCTATGATGCGCTCATGCTCATCGTTTGTCAGCGGGGCCGGTAGAGTAAATTCACGAAAGACGAAATACGGCGGGGGGCCGAACTCTCCTGCTGAAATCCCAATGACCTCATTTCCCATTATGTCGGCGCAATAGTAGGAGCCTTGTGCGAATTCTTCGACCAGTATCCTCGGTGACGACCGCCATATGTGCTTCCCACCCAACAAATAGGTCGCATGTTCGGCCACCTCATCGATGTCGCGGCACAATCGGACACCACTGCTGCCGACTCCTGCGGCCGGCTTGAGAACCACCGGAAAGCCGATCTCCCCGGCAGCGCGTGTTATGTCCCCCGCATTGGTTGCCAAGCGATAGGACGGCACTGGAACGCCGGCCTCCCTGAGGAACTCACGTTGAACGAATTTGTTGCAACATCGTTCAATAGACGTAGGGTCTGGCCCCGGTAGATCGAAATAGCGGCAGAGCTTGCCAACTGTCGCATAGACCGACTCATTGGCGCACGTAATACCAGCAATGCCACAGGTCGCACGAAGCCGGGAACATTCGTCGGTCAAGGCATCCAGGTCGGCTGTATCGACACGGATTGCCCCGCCCTCTTCCCTCGCAATGTAGTCATGCTGAGCTGGATCAGCCGATAGGGTAATCGGATGAAGGCCAAGACGCTGGGCTGCCTGGATGTATAACAGACCAGTCCTCGAACCTTCAACCAGGATAAGTACTCTTTTGGTCATTGGTTTTTGATCGCGAGTTTCATGCCGTGTCTCAGTCCGAAGCGTAAATTGGAGTCAGCATTGTTGATGCGCCTAATCTCAGACCCATCGTGATTATCATGGGTCGACGATTTGCGGTCGTGAAGTTGTATGAATGATTTGTAAATGGCTGTTAATGCAGTCCGCTGGATGCTCGGCGAAAGCGGTGGAGGCTAAGAGTGTTGGCCGCTGTCGCCGGCATGGGCAAGTACGTTCCTCACCAAGTGGATGCGATAGCGCTGCCATGTGGCCGACAAAACCTTGGTGCGCCGCGTTGTTGCCTTCATGGGCATTGGAGATGCCGAGTCGCAAGGCCGCAACGGGTCAGCTTGCGCAGGAACTCCGTCCAATTGGCTCGCCCTCAGACGAGACGTGCCAATCTCTATCCCCAGTACCTCGCGTCGTCCGTCCGCGTGACGCCGACGGCATGACGACGGCGACCGAGACGATCGGCCCACCGCGGCGGACCTTCGGGCAAGTGGCGTCAACCCACAGGTATGGCCAATCGCCCTCGATCGACCGCTCGAGCAAAGGCCCCACGTTGCCCTCGATCTCCTCGCAGCCGCAATACCAGGACATTGGAGATGCCGCTCATCCCTTGGCCGTCAATCGCCGGATGGGCTTGAATATAGCTTCCTGGATGACGGCGGTCACCGCGGCGGCGGGGCGAGGAAACCCGGGGAATACTTCCTTCCTGAGCTTCGGATGCGCAGCTCGACGGCGCCGGAGCGCGCCTCCTTGTCGCGTCGCGACGTTGGGTTGGGCCGGGCGCAGCGGGTTCTTCTCGCTATGGCGGGGCCGATGGCTGCGCCCACCTCCATTTCCATTGCCGTTCAGCGGCAAAGCCGATCATCTCGGCGCAGCAACTCCTGATCCCTTTTGGGGTTGACAGCAATGCAAATGCCGGTCGGCGGCAGCGTCCGCATTCAATGAAGGGCATCAGGAGTCGTGCCAATTTGCGCTGATCAACTGAAGACAACATTTCTCTCGCATTCGGCTTCCCCTCCTCGCTGGTCCTGCGAGCCCGCAAGTCAACGGCAATCGAGTTTGTGCGCGGCGTGGGGACGCGCGCCGACAAAGACGCGGCTCCTGCTACTGGTGGCAGCCGTTTGTCAGGGTGTGCACCGCGCACAACGAAGGGACTCGAGGAGCGACCGAGCGATCAGATCGCTCGGTCGACAACGCGCAATGACCTTAAGGATGGACGTCCTGGCGGTGTCGAAGGTTCCGCAACATTCCCCTTTGTGCGTTTATCCATTGTCTGAAAGCGGACAGAACCGCGTTCGCGCAGACAAATTGAATGAGACCTCGGGAGCGAACGGTGTTGAACCTAAACTGTTTTTGGATTGGCACAGCTCATGCAGCTGTACTGTGAAGTTCATACAGCAACCGACTAGTGACGAAACATTGCGCGAGGCGATGAGCGTTGGTGGGAACTGCCCGCTTACTAGCATGCTCCAGCCTTTCGATGAAGCAGGGTAAAGCGACTATCGGCTTGCCGCTGTCGACCTTTGGCAGCGATCACTGTCGGGGCGGCAAGTTTGACCGGTGTCCCGGGTACATCGATCGGCCGCCACTCAGGAGAGCATGGGACTCGCAAATGAGGGCCCTGCTTGGCCACCGGGCTGCTCACCACGGCCCGCTGCACGGGGCTGGTGCGTAAGAACTCGAGACCTTTTGGAGAGAACCCAAATGAAGATGCTGACGATCCCGACTCTAACGCCGACCCTCTCGGGTCCGCGCCGGCCGTTGCGTTTTGGGCGCGAGTCGTTAGCCAACCTCATCGCAAAGACTTTGGACAAGTTTGCGTCGAACATTGCTGTGCGCACGAACGACAATGGCGACGTGAGTTATCGCGAGTTGGGGATCTCTGCGTCCGGCCTTTCAGAGCGCCTGAAGGCTGCTGGCGTCGGCCATGGTGATGCAGTCATTGTCAAACTTCCCCGATCTGTAGAACTGGTCGCGACCATTTTGGCTACTCAATTGCTTGGAGCAACCTTCGTTCCTGTTGATCCAGCGGAAACCGGCCAGCGATTGGACTATATCCGCCGCAACACGAAACCCAGGGCCATAGTCGATCACGATTCGAATGGTTCGATGCGCATCAAGCGCCTTTCGCGGAGTGGTGGCATCAGGTCAGGCTTCTCGGAGATCGTGTATATCATGCATACCTCCGGAACCACTGGAATCCCCAAAGGGGTACCGGTTTCCCAGGCAGCCCTTCTGAATTTGCTCGACTGGTATGTCGACATGATCGATTTCTCGGAGCGAGCTAGCATTTCGCAGCTTACGCGGCCAGCGTTCGATGTTTCCATTCCCGAATTCTTCGTACCATTCGTGACAGGCGGTGCGATAGTCTTGCCATCCACTCAACTTCAAACACAGATTATTCGGACGATTGAGTTTCTGGCCCATAGCCGCACCAACGTCGTTCAGATGGTGCCGACGCTGCTGCGACGGTTTCTTGGAACCGTTGAACGCCTGCCTCATATAGCTGAGCAATTCACCAATTTAAAATATCTGGTTTGCAATGGTGAGTCCTTGCCAGACTCTGTAAGACGGCGATTCTATTCGTGCTTTCCCAATGCCATTCTAATAAATAGCTATGGTCCTACCGAGTGCTGTGTTGCCGTTAGTTACCACTATTGCCATCGAGGAGATGAAGCCAGCCCGATGTTCATCGGAATGCCAGCGTGCAACGTCGATTTCTTTGTTGTCGATGAGAACGGGTCCAATGTTGGCCTTGAGGCCGAGGGCGAGCTCTGGGTGGGAGGCGTGCAGACCTCTCATCGCTATGTCGCTGATGAAGCACAATCGAAACTGCGCTTCGCGCGATGCATAACAGACAATGGTGAGCAAGTTTTGTACAGCACTGGTGACTACGTCATGGCATCGGCAGAACACGGTCTGCGGTTTCTCGGAAGAAAGGATGAGCAAATAAAATTTCGCGGAACCCGACTGGAAAAAGGGGAAATTACTAGCGCGATCGACAAGACGGGTGCTTGCAGAGACTCAGCGGTGGTCGTGGTAAATGGAGACGACGACGCGAACCAGGAGTTGGTTTGCTTAGTAACGCCCGCGACCGCCGACGTGGATGAAGTTCAGCGGCGGCTGTCTTGTGCGCTGCCGAAGGATCGTGTTCCTCGACTTGTCGTGCCTATCGTCGAGCTTCCCTTTACCGTCAATGGAAAACTCGATCAGCGCGCGCTCGAGAGAGCAGCCAAGGAAGCGCTTGGGGCGAACACTAGGCCTGCTGCAGCTCACCCCCAGGCCGGACAGGGGACGGGGTCACCTTTGGATTATCTACTGGAGGCGGTGCGCGCTGTCACCGAACGACCGGCTTTGCCCAACTGCGCAGCCCGAGAACATGATATTGATTCCCTGCACTTCCTCGACATACAGCTCATACTGGCACAAAGCGGTCTCATGTTCAGCGAGGACGTCTATCAAGCGCAAGGCCTGTCGCTCGAGGAGTGGGCTAGGCGAATTCGACCGATCGACCGCACCGGATTTCAAGCGGGCGATACTGCCGCGTGCGGGCAAGCTTCCGGATTTGGAAACGAGCTCGCGCAAATTGTTGAATACGTCGAATCGCGAGCGCCCAGCACCATTGTCCTGCACTCATCTCTGGTGGCGCTGAGGAACGTAAGTGCGGATGAGGTAACGTCCACTCTTCTGAAAGCATTAGTGCGCGTCTCCGCTTCCTCCACAGTTATTCTCCCAGCGTTCACCTTGAGCTACTGCGCCACCGGGCATTTTCACTGGACGGAGACGAAGTCCGAGACAGGCGTATTGGCCGATCTAGTGTTGAGACAGCTTCCCTCGAGGCGCACCAAACATCCCGCCTATTCGATGGTCGTTATCGGCCCGGGAACGGAACGATTGTGCCAGACAGATTGGTGGCAGGGCAGCCCGTTTGGCGACGACTCGATATTTGGCGAGATCAGCCGCTCAGATGGTTTGATTATCGGCTTGGGCACATCAAGCTTTACACATGTGCATAGGTGCGAGCTGTTAGCGGACGTACCTTACAGCAAGACAATTGACATATGGGGGGTCGCTGACTTCGGAGAAGGTCCGGTGGATCTCTCGACATCGGTTTATGCTCGCGACGTTAAGGGTCGACCCGAGTATTCTTTTTTGGCACACGATACTGAGCGCGACGTTCGCGAAATGAGAGATGTGCTGCGGCAGTTCCCAATAGGCGGGACCCACGCGATGTTGGTGGACGCAAGAGAGATGGAGGCCAAGCTGGTTCCCGTCATGCGGGCCGAGCCATATGGCTTTTTGGACGAGAGAGCCAGAGCCGAGGCGCAACACGCATATCCGAGCGAAGAAGAGCAGGCCGACCCAGGCTTTCAAGTTTCGACGGCACTTGATGATCTCAGCCCGAGTCCGGGAGTTGAGATATGACCCCCGGAAAGCAAGGTTTCTTCAGCCCACCTAGCTCAAGTCAGGAAACGTTTGATGCGACTCGATCGGATTGCGATTTGCCGACGGTAGTTCATGCGTTTGCGGACGACCGCTTCGCCGGCAATCCGGCGGCAGTCGTGCTCTATGAGAAATATCCCGCAACGGCCGAGTGCCTCCGGCTGGCGCAACGGTTTCGCCAGCCTGTCACCGTCCTTCTTCGCCCGTTGGAAGTTGCAGGTCATTTCGAAATTCGCTGGTTCACGCAGAACGCCGAACTGGATCTCTGCGGGCATGGAACGCTGGCGGCGACATACTGGCTTTATTTTTTCGCCCACTACGGCCGGCACCTTCGAGTGTCCTATCAGTCGCAAAGCGGCCTTCTCCACGGTTGGCTGGAGGGGGACGTTGTGCAAGTCGCGCTTCCGGCAATCGACACGGCTGCGGCAAATTCCACGGAATACGAAACGATCGAACGGTGCATGGGCCTGCCGATCAAGGAAGTTCGGAAGGCGTATGATGATTTCGTTGTCGTCGTCGGCGACGAACGTCTCGTTCTTGACTATGAGCCGAATTTTCGGACCATAGCAGAGATCGATTGCCGCGGTCTCGTTCTCACGGCTCTTGTTGATCCAAAAGGAGCACTCGCCGAGTTTGATATCGTGTCAAGGTTCTTTTCGCCGAGGATCGCTATCAATGAGGATCAGGTCTGCGTGTCCGCGCACTGCAAGCTCTATCCCTATTGGGCAAGGGTCCTGGGGAGGACGGAGCTGCGTGCGCTGCAGGCATCTGAGAGTGGAGGAGTGTTGCAACTCTCATCATCCGATGGTCGTGTGATCGTCGCAGGAAAAGCCAAGCTAGGGAACGAAGGCCCGCTGGATGATCACCACGGATTGCCGTTTGCGTGGAAACGTTGGCCACGAAGTTTGCAATGGCGCTAATAGCAGGTGCCGTGAGGCTTATCCGAAATAGTCGCCGTGTGCTCCGGCTAGACTAGTTTCCGCCCATAAACGCCAACATATTGATATTCTTGCGTGAATCGGCATTTTGCGCAGGCAAGGCCCGGCCGTTTCAGGTACACTTTGGTCTCATGCCACTGATTCCAAAGCACAATCTGCAACCGCCGGAGCCGACAATGCGCCAAGAACGCACCGTCCAAGCCAGCATATTCGATCTTTTTGCCGCGCACGAGATCGGCCACGAACTGAAGGCGATGTCGCAGTGGCTGGACGAGCACCCCGACCTGCTTGGCTTGGTGGCGCGAGACCTGGTTCGGAGCAGCGTCAGGGCCACCGGACGGCAAGGCCTACCTGCTGAAGCGGTGTTGCGCTGTGCGCTTCTCAAGCAATACCGGCAACTGAGCTATCAGGAACTGGCATTCCACCTCGAGGACTCGGCCTCATTTCGCGCCTTTGCCCGCCTGCCATGGTCGTGGAGCCCGCAGAAGTCGGTGCTGCAAAAGACGATCAGCGCGATCCGGTCCGACACCTGGGAAGAGATCAATCGGGCGCTGCTGTCGAAGGCCCGGCAGGTAAAACTGGAAGACGGTGCGGTCGTGCGGCTGGACAGCACTGTGACCTCGGCACTCATGCACGAACCGAGCGACAGCAGCCTGCTGTGGGACGCTGTGCGGGTCATGGTGCGCCTGTTGAAGCAGGCTGATGCCTTGGCCGGTGGCGCCGGCTTGGAATGGCGAAATCATTGCCGCGCGGCCAAGAAGCGCGCCCGCAAGATCCAGTTCACACGCGGCCGACCCAACCGCGTCCAACTCTACCGTGAACTGATTGCGATCGCCTGCGCGACCTTGGCCTATCTGAAGCAGGCCACGGAACGATTGGCCGTGGCGAGCACTCCGCTCATCGCACTGTGGCAGGCCCAGGTTAGTCACCATCGGCCGCTGATCGAGCAAATCATCGCCCAGAGTGAGCGACGAGTGCTGGCCGGGGACTTGGTGCCGGCCAGCGACAAGCTGGTCAGCCTGTTCGAGCCCCATGCCGATATCATCGTCAAAGGCAGCCGCGACACCGAATACGGTCACAAACTCAACCTGACCACCGGCAGGAGCGGCATGATCCTCGATCTGGTGATCGAGGCGGGCAATCCGCGCGACAGCGATCGATTGCTGCCGATGCTGGAACGCCACATCGGCATCTGGGGCCGGGCGCCGCGGCAGGCGGCGGCCGACGGCGGCTTTGCCAGTCGCGACAATCTGGCTACAGCCAAGACCTTGGGCATTCGCGACATGGCATTCCACAAGAAAGCCGGCCTCAGGATCGAGGACATGGTTAGAAGCAATTGGGTCTACCGCAAGCTGCGCAACTTCCGTGCCGGCATCGAGGCCGACATCTCGTGCCTCAAGCGTGCTTACGGCTTGGCGCGCTGCACCTGGCGCGGCCTTGATCACTTCAAGAGCTACGTCTGGTCCTCGGTCGTGGCCTACAATCTCGTCCTCTTCACACGTCTCAAACCGACCTGACGGCGAGCCATTGCGCGGGTCAGCAGCCCGCCGGCAGGCGCCGGCTACATAGCCACGACTAACTTCCGTTCGGCGAGTTCTATCTGGCGTGATCCATTGGACTTCGCGTCGGCACGGTACCGCAAACGACGTTCGTCCTGCGGCAAACCTCTGTAAATCCTGACCAAAATGGGCGTTTATGGATGGAATCTAACATTTGGTGCCCACGGTTTGACGGCGGCAATGATCTTGTCGGGGTCGGCGGTCCAACTGAAGGGCTTTGGTTGCTGGTTGTGCTCTTCGAGGAAGCGGTTGATTGCGGCCTGGAGGTCGACGAAGGAGTGGAAGACGCCGCGCCTGAGGCGACGCTTCGACAGCTTGGCAAAGAAGCCCTCGACCGCTTTGAGCCACGAGCACGATGTCGGCGTAAACTGGAAAGTGAAGCGCTGACGGCGATCGAGCCAGGCCCGCACCTTGGGATACTTGTGAGCGGCGTAGTTGTTGAGGATACGTGGACGGCATTGCTGGCCGGAACATGCGCCTCGATGGCGTTGAGGAAGCGGATGAACTCCTGATGGCGATGCCACTGCACGTTCCTGCCGATAATGGTGCCGTCGAGCACGTTGAGAGCGGCAAACAGGGTGGTCGTGCCATTGCGCTTGTAGTCGTGGGTCAGCCGAGGCTTCCTTTTTTCATCGGCAGGCCCGGCTGGGTGCGGTCAAGCGCCTGGATCTGCTCTTCTCGTCGACCGACAGCACGATGGCGTGAGCAGGCGGATCGACATAGAGGCCGACGACGTCGCGCAGCTTGTCGACAATGGAGAGCTTGAACTGCCGCCAGCGATGCGGCCGCAGCCCGTGCGCCTTCCAGATGCGACGAACCGCGCTTGCGCTGATGCCAGCCGCTTGCGCCATCATGTCTGCGATCCAGTGCGTCGTCTCGCCCGGCGGGTCCTGCAACGTCAGCGCCACCACGCGCTCGGCGACTTCAGGCCCCGGTGGTGGAATGCAGGCGCTGGCGATCAATCAACGAAACGGTGAGCGATATTCTTATGCGCATGCGCCAGACTCGCATGCAAACCCGCGAAAGGAATCCCAAGCCGGACTCTTATGTCAGCGAGAACCACTAGTTTCCGCCCATCACTTTGAGATTGTTCGGGGACCCCTAGGTTTTTGCGCAGGCAAGGTCCGGCGGCTTCAGGTACACTTTGGCCTCATGGCGCCGAGTCCAAAGCACAATCCGGCACCGCCGGAGCCGACAAGGCGCCGAGAACGCACCGTCCAAGCCAGCATATTCGATCTTTTTCGCCACGCACGAGATCGGCCATGAGTTGAAGGCGGTCTAGTGGCTAGATGAGCACTATGATCTGCTTGGCTTGGCGTGAGACTTGGTTCGGTGCGGCGTCAAGACCCCGGGGGCAAAGCGGTGCTGCGCTGTGCGTTTCTCGAGCAACACCGCATTCCAACCTCGAAGACTAGCCTCATTTCGCGCCTTTGCCCGCCTGCCGCGGTCCCTGGAGCCCGCAGAAGTCGGTGCTGCAAAAGACGATCAGCGCAATTCGGCCAGAGACCTGGGAAGAGATCAACCAAGCGCTGCCGTCGAACCCCAACTAAAACTGAAAAACGGTGCGGTCGTGCGGCTGGACAGCATTGTGGCCCCGGCGCAGTCCGGACGTTGCTTGGCCAGGACGATCTGTCGAGCATGGCACGTTACATGTGGAACAATGCCATCGGTACAGCGAACTCGCTTGACCATCTCCGTCTTGTTCGTGGCTGGTCAGCCTGAGGTCTTTCGCCACTATCGGCCCAACGCTAAGGCAAGCGGCTGACGGCTTCTCGAGCGGTCGAGCGCCGGGCGATGGCGCGGTCAGATCCGGGCTGCCGGCTTGTCGTTAGACCGGAACAAGCGGTCGGTGATTGTTAGTTGCACGTCGCTTTCATGTTGTCGACTGCGGTCGAACCGATGAATCCCACTAAGGACGCGTCGCAATGCTGTTCGTTGCACCGGCAGAGACGACGAGCATGTTAGCCGAACCTTCGCCAACTTGGTGCTGCGCAGGTGCCGCCAGAATTCAACCTACCGTCACTGCACGTGCCCGGTCAATTGCCGCCCGAGAGTCCCGCACAGGGACCCCCAGCCCGACGGCTACCGTGCCCAAATGCGGTGGGTTTCCCGGAGTTCCTTCCGCTCTCTCGGTGAGGAGCCGAGATTCTCTTGTGTCGACAGTACGACAATTTTGTTGCATAGATGACAAAATTTTCCTACAAGAAAATTAGGTCTGCCAGTGGACCGGACGCAATGAGGACTGGACTAGGGAGGACTTGATGGATGGCACGGAGAAACAGCTGCACGAGGCTGCAATCATCATTGATGCCGTATGCCCGCTTCTGGATGACCATGCACGAATTGCGGACTACCAGGCTGGCGGTCTGACTGCGATTGCGCCAACCGTGGGGTATTGGCACGGCGCCGGCGCGACGATGCGGACGATCGGATCGTGGCATAAGCTGCTGAGGGAGCGGGATGATCTCATGTTGGTCCGTGCCGCTGCCGATATTCGGAAGGCCAAGGCACTTGGGAAGACGGGCATCATCATGCACTTCCAAGGGCCGGCACCGATCGAGGACAGTCTCGACCTGATCGACGCTTTCAAAGCGCTTGGCGTTGGCATCATGCAACTCGCGTATAACGTGAAGAACTGCATCGGCGATGGCTGCGAAGAACGCACCGATGCAGGCCTGAGTCGCTTTGGATTGCAAGTAGTCGACCGGATGAACCAAGTGCGCATGATCGTCGATTGCTCGCATACCGGTATTCAGACGACGATGGACGCCATCGAGCATTCTTCTGCGCCCGTCATCATCTCGCACGCAAACGCCAAATCAGTTTATCCGTCGCCCCGCAACATTTCGGACGAGATGATCAAGGCGATCGCTGAGAGCGGCGGCACTATTGGAGTGGTGGGCTTCCCCGGTTTCGTCTCGGGCGACAAGCGTCCGACGATCGACCAGTTTATCGATCATATCGTTTACATGTGCGACCTTGTTGGTACGCAGTGCATCACTCTAGGGATCGATTACTACAGCGGGCAGTCTCCGTACATGGACGATGCCGCTTCAATAAAGGATTATCGTGGGTTCCTTGCCGAAAATATCTGGAGCGCTGACGCCTATCCCGAGCCCCCGCATTTCTATCCCGCAGGCATCGAAACGCCAAAGACCATGTTGGCCCTGACCGAAGCTCTGCTGAGGCGCGGCTTTACGGCTGACGACATTCGCAAGATCTATGGCGATAACCTGCTGCGGATCTACGAAACCATCTGGGGGGATGAAGCAAAAGAAACATGAACGAAACGGTGCATCGGGACTCATTCTTATCGAGAACAGGGGAACTGCAATGAAAAACAAAGTCAGGAAATACAAAGCTGTCGTCGGGCTTCTTGCCCTCATGATAGTCGGCCACCCGGCTTTCGCGGGCAAGGCGGACGACACGCTCAATGTTGCCTTTACCAACGAGATCGAGACGCTTGACTACTATACCGGGACCAGCCGAGAATCTCTCTCTGTCGGTCGCATCCTCTACGACGGCCTCGTGTCCAAGGATTTTAAGTCCGGAAAGTTCGTGCCCGAACTGGCCGAGTCGTACAAGTTCAACTCCGACACCCAGATCGACTTCAAAATCCGCAAGAGCGTCAAATTTCACGACGGGTCTCCGTTCACCGCCGACGATGTGGTTTTCACCCTAAACCTAGTCTCCCGCCCTGACTTCGGCGCTAAATACGCCATCGCTGTGAATTGGATCGATAAGGCTGAAAAGCTCGACAATGATACTGTCCGACTCACCATGAAGGCTCCTTATCCGTTGGCGCTGGAGATGCTCGCCGGCAACGTCCCTATTTACTCCAAGGCCTACTACGAAAAAGTCGGTGCGGCTGGCATGGCTGTCAAGCCCATCGGAACTGGTCCCTATAAACTTGTTGAACTGACGCCTGGTGTCGGAGTCAAGCTTGAGCGATTCCTAGACTACTACAAGGGCGGCCAGAAGGAACAACCGGAGATCGGCAAGATTAACTTCCGGGTCCTGCCGGAAAGCAACACCCAGTATGCCGAATTGCTGAATGGCAACATCGACTGGATCTGGCGTGTTCCCAAAGATGATATCCAGCGGCTTGCCGGTCAACCAGGCGTACACGTCGAAAGCTCGCCTGTTATGCGTTTCGACGAAATCAGCCTCGATCCCCACGTCCCCAACTCACCGCTCGCTGATGTACGCGTTCGCAAGGCCGTCAACTACGCCATCAACCGGAAAGAAATACGCAACGCATTCAAGGGAGAGACTTCTCCGATCATCAACTCGGCCTGCAATCCGGTACAGTTCGGCTGCGAGACCAACGTTACCACCTATGAGTACAATCCGGAAAAAGCAAAGCAGCTGCTCAAGGAAGCCGGATTGGAAAAGGGCATCAACCTGAGCATGGTCATCTCGCCCGAAGGCGTCTCGGTGGCAGAAGCCGTGAAGGCCAACCTCGCCGCGGTCGGGATCAACCTGAACCTCAACAATCTCCAATATGCCGCGGGCGTAGAACAGTGGCGCGCCCATAAGCAGGACATGTATTATAGTGAATGGGGTTCTTATGGCGTGGGGGATGTCGCGCTGAGCGTTGGTGACTTCTTTGCAGGCACAGGCGACGACGTGGTGAACGACCCTGAGATCGTCGCGCCTGTCGTGGAAGCCTCCAAGATCATGGATAGGGATCGCCGCAAAGCGCTTTATTCAAAGGCTCTGAAGCTGATCGCCGATCGGGCCTATTGGGTTCCACTGTGGGTGTGGAGCATGAACACTGCGATGTCGAAAGACCTCGAGCTGCACATCAATCCAGACGAGTTCATTCCGTTCTACGACGCGAAATGGAAGTGATCTCCTGCCGTCCAGTCGCCACGTGCGGCTGGACGGCATAACCTTGCAGGAGCGCACAATGTTTCATTTTGCAATGCGGCGGATACTGATGGCTTGCCTCCTCACGCTCTTTGTATCCTTAATTGCTTATTCCTTGATCTTTGCGGCTGGTGATCCTGCGGCTGCCTTAGCCGGGCAAGCTTCGACTGCGGCTGACGCCGATCGACTGCGGCATCTCTACGGTTTCGACCGGCCTATTATCGTCCAGTATGTGCATTGGCTCGGTGGAGTTCTTCGCGGAGATTTTGGAACAAGTCTCTATTTCGGGCAGCCGGTAGCCACGCTTCTCATCGATCGCTTTTCGATGACAGCCCGGCTGGGATTCTTCGCCTTGGTTCTGGCCCTGCTCATTGCTGTACCGCTGGGTGTTGTTGCAGGTCGCTGGCCCAACAGCTTTGTGGATCGGCTCGCTTTGCTCTTCGCGGTCGTTGGCCAGGCCATGCCCAGCTTCTGGTTTGCCCTTCTGCTGATCATCTTGTTCTCCGTGAAGCTGGCTATCTTGCCCGCCTCGGGCACGGCCTCATGGCAAAGCTTTATAATGCCTACCGTCGTGCTGGGCTATTTCGCCACCCCGGCAATCATGCGCTTGACGCGTTCGGGTATGATATCTGCCTTGGAGGCCGACTACATTCGAACCGCGCGCGCCATGGGCCTCTCTGAGACGCGGGTTCTTTTCGACTACGCCCTGCGTAATGCAGCGCTGCCCGTTATCAGTCTGGCGTCGGCGCAGTTCGGTTTCATGCTGGCAGGCTCTGTCGTCGTTGAAAATGTGTTCGCCATTCACGGAGCGGGCTCTCTAGCCTGGGAAAGCATATCGCGAGCCGATCTACCAACTGTCCAGGCGCTGGTGCTCTGCTTCTCGCTGTTCTATGTGGTGCTGACCCTGCTGGCCGATATGCTCAATGCTATGCTTGACCCAAGGATGCGCAGCAAATGACCGAAGCCCCAGCATATCCAGCAAGATCGGAACGGATTGCAAAAAAGAGCAACTTGCTGCGCTGTCTAAAGCACGGCGGCTTGATACTCGGGGCCTTAATCTTGTTCATCGTGGTCGTCATGGCTGTGTTTGCACCTTTGCTGGCCCCCTATGACCCGTATCTGCAATCGCTTGCAACCCGTTTTGCCCCTCCAATCTGGTTGCCGGGGGGAAGTTGGATGCACCCGCTTGGCACCGACCAGCTGGGTCGTGATTACTTGTCACGCATCATCTATGGCGCCCAAATCTCCCTGGTAATCGGCGTTGGGACCGCCGTCATCTCAGGCATAATCGGAACTACTATCGGGATTTGCGCGGGCTATTTCGGCGGTAAGGTGGACAGCGTGGCGATGTTCGTCATCACCGCTCGTCTGGCAATGCCAGTCATTCTGGTGGCGCTGGCCGTGGTGGCGCTGGTGGGATCCTCGCTTACGGTGGTCATGCTGACGCTCGGGCTCTTGCTTTGGGACCGGTTTGCGCTCGTTACGAGGGCAACGACGATTCAACTGAGGTCAACGGAATTTGTAACCGCGGCGCAGTTGCAAGGCGCCTCGGTCCTGCAGATCGTCAGGCACGAGATCCTTCCAAACCTCCTCAACAATCTGGTCGTAGTGGCTACGCTTGAAATGGCTCAGGCTATGATCCTCGAAGCTGCCCTCTCATTCCTGGGTCTCGGCGTGCCGGCGCCCCTCCCGTCATGGGGCCTGATGATTGCCGAAGGCAAAGCCTCGATCCTGTTTGAGCCTTGGCTTATCACTATACCTGGGGTGTTTCTGTTCACGCTCGTCCTTGGCACGAACCTTCTTGGCGATGGTTTGCGCGATGTGCTGTCGCCCGACGGACGCAATTGAAGGAAGGCCAATGCTTCTCAACGTCGAAAACCTCAACATTGACATCGCCACGGCGAACGGAACTCTTGCCGCCGTTCAGGATGTAAGTTTCAGCGTATCGAAAGGCGAAACTCTGTGCATCGTGGGTGAATCCGGGTGTGGGAAGTCGATCACCGCGCTGTCGCTTCTGGGGCTTTTGCCCAAGGTGGCAAAGCGGACGGCGCGGGAGATGACCTTCGACGGGATCGACATGCAATCGATCTCAAAGCGTCAACTGCGAGGTTTGCGGGGCAACCGTCTGTCGATGATCTTCCAAGAGCCAATGACCGCGCTGAACCCGCTGCATACGATCGGACGACAGTTATCGGATGTTTATCGGGCGCATCGTTGGGCCACTCGTACGGAGGCCAAGGAGCGAGCCGTCCAACTTCTCGAGCAGGTTGGGATTTCCAACGCGACGCAATGCTTGAACAACTATCCGCACGAGCTCTCGGGCGGGATGCGCCAGCGTGTCGTAATCGCCATGGCGCTGATGTGCGAGCCCGAGCTGATCGTGGCGGATGAACCGACCACGGCGCTGGACGTCACCATCCAGGCTGAATTGCTGCGACTGCTAATGGGCCTGCAGAAGTCTTTCGGGGTGGGGCTGATCATGATTACCCACGACCTTGGGCTTGTGTCACGCATGGCCGATAGGGTGCTCGTCATGTATGCGGGTCAGGTGGTGGAAACAGCGCCCGCCGAGAAACTGTTCACCAATCCGTCCCATCCCTATACCCGTGCGTTGCTCGGTTCAGTACCTGATCCTTCGCACCCGCGAATGAAGCCGTTGCCCTCGATAGGCGGCACAGTGCCTTCGCTTCTAATGCGTATGAAGGGCTGTCATTTCCACGACAGGTGTCCTCTCGCCTCTGATGCTTGCAGAAGGCCGATTGACCTGGAAGAGATCGGAGAAGGCCATCAGGCGCGCTGCATAAAGGCAGGCCAGGCCAAAATCCGGCTAAAGGTTGTAGCATGAGCGATAGATCCGTTCTTGAAATGCGCAAGGTCTCGTACGAATACATCGGGCGGAGGGGTATCTTCGGCCAAAGCGCCTCTGTGCGTGCGGTAGACGACGTCTCGATCGTCGTCAAGAGAGGCGATGTTCTTGGGATCGTTGGTGAGTCTGGGTCTGGGAAAAGCACGCTCGCAAAGATCATGCTCGGTCTCCTCCCGGCTACGCAAGGGGACGTCCTGCTGGATCGGCGGCCGATCGCCGGCATGACACGTCGGCAGATCGCCGGCCGGATGGGGTTCATTTTCCAAGATCCGTATTCGTCGCTGAACCCGCGCCAGACCGTGGGCACGATCGTGGCTTATCCGCTCTATTTGCGCGGCGAGGGCACGTCGGCGGAGCGGCAAGAACGAGCGCGAAAGATTCTTGACGTGGTGGGTTTGCCGTCACGTTTCCTGGAAGCGTATCCCAGCCAGATGTCGGGCGGCCAACGGCAGCGCGTCGCCATCGCGCGAGCTCTGATCTCACGCCCGAAACTGCTGATATGCGACGAGCCGACCTCGGCGCTTGACGTGTCGGTTCAGTCCCAAGTGCTCAATCTGCTTTTGGAGCTACGCGAGGAATTCGATCTGACATACGTGATGATCAGCCACAACATGGGCGTCATCCAGCATATGACCACGCACGTGGCGGTAATGTATCTTGGCCGGGTCGTCGAAATGAATGCTTCCGAGCCGATCTTCGAAAAGCCGCGCCACCCCTACACACAGCTTCTGCTGAACTCGACGCTGACGGTCGCGCCGGGTGCCGGTATTCCCGATCTGAGCGCTGACGCCGCTGCCCGCCAGGCGATGCGTGATTATCCATCCTACATTGCTCCTTGATGGTAAAAAGACCTCTGACGCCCCAGCCCGATTCGGTAATTGAAATAGAGATGACGCAGTT
The DNA here is from genome assembly GCF_040320205.1 of Mesorhizobium sp. M0761. Classification (NCBI taxonomy): domain Bacteria; kingdom Pseudomonadati; phylum Pseudomonadota; class Alphaproteobacteria; order Hyphomicrobiales; family Phyllobacteriaceae; genus Mesorhizobium; species Mesorhizobium sp. M0761. The sequence continues at coordinate 10,401 of NZ_JAMYPF010000021.1, read as the reverse complement.
GGATTCCATACAGCAGCACAAATATCCACCGGTAGGAGTTACCGTTCAGACGCTGCGCAAGCAATTCAGGCTCACCCTGAATGACTTGGCGCAGAGATCGGGGCTTTCGATTTCGGCCGTATCAAAAATCGAAAACGGCCAAGTCTCGCCGACATACGACACCATCCTTCGCCTTTCGGTTGGGTTGGGTGTCGATGTGACCGAGCTCTTCGGCAGTACCACCAGCAAACCCGGTGCGGCAGGCCGCCTAGTCGTCACCAGAGGCGGCGAGGGCATTCTCCAACAGACACCTCACTACGAATACGAGTTGCTTGGCGCCGATCTCGCAGCCAAGCAATTCACGCCTCTGCTGACGCGTGTGCGTGCGCACTCAATCAAACAATTCACCAAAATCGAGGGACATCTGGGGGAGGAGTTCTTCTATGTGCTGTCAGGTGAGGTGATCTTGCACACCGAGCACTATGCACCGGTGCGCCTCTTGCCAGGCGACAGCAGCTACTATGACTCCACTATGGGTCACGCGCTCGTTTCGGCAAGCGAGGAGGATGCACTGATCTTGTGGATCGCCACGCGCGTCCACGGAGTATTGGTCCAGCCCTCTTCAGCCGTTTGAAGCGATCTCGCGCTAGCGCACGATGAACTTTTGCCGAAAAGGCATTCCGGTGATCTGTTCGCATGTGCGCTTTGACGGACGTGCCAAGGGTTTGAGAGGAAAAAATCAATTTGGCCAAGTCTTGAAGAGATTCTATGAGTGACGGAATTGGAAATAAAAACATCGCCGTGATTGGCGCCGGGGTAGCCGGAATCACAACCGCATACGCTCTTTCGAAGCGCGGCATCAACGTAGCTGTCATTGACGCACTCTCCGGCCCGGCCGAAATGTGCAGCCGCGCGAACGCCGGGATCATCGCTGTCGGACACGCGAAAGCCTGGGCAGGGCCGCAAGCAATTGGCGCCATTGTGAAAGCCATCGCGGGACGTGACCCGGCGGTCCAAATAACACGCCTGGGAGATCCTGCGCTTTGGCGTTGGGGCCTTGAATTCTTGCTCAACTGCCGCTCTTCGACTCATCTAAGGAACACCGACAAGCTCCAGCGTCTGAGCCGCTATAGCCGCGCTCTCGTCGCCGCGGCCGAAACCGACATGGACCTCCCCAAAGAGATCCGACATCAGGGCGGCCTGTATCTGTTCCGGAACAAGACGCAGTTCGACACTTATGTCGCCTCAATCAGGCGTCATGGCGACGGCGCAATCGAGGTGCTTAACCGGAAGGGGCTGATTATGCGCGAACCTGCGCTCGCCGCTATGCCCGATTTGGTTGGAGGGCTGTTCAGTGCAGCAGACTCTGTTGGCGATTGCCGGCTCTTTAGCCAACGAGCAGCCGCCTACTTGAGCCAGACACATAAGGTAAGTCTGCATTTCGATACCCGCGTCACAGGCTTTCGCCGCGTGGGCAATGCTATCGCGGCAATTGTAACAGACCGCGGAGAAATACCCTGCTCGGCAGTGATCTTGGCCACGGGTGTCGAAACGCCCGACATCACTCGCTCGCTCAGCTTTCGCCCCAATATATATCCAGTAAAGGGCTATTCGGGCACTTGGACGATTACGGATCCCGAGGGGGTGCCCACGTTGCCCTATGTCGACGAAACGGAATTGCTGGCTGTCGCAACCTTTGGCGGAAAGCTACGCGTCACCGCGATCGCTGAATTTGCGGCTCGCGATCGCTCTCTTCCCGAGGATCGCATTGAACCGATTGCCGCTTACGTGCGACGGTCTTTCGGGCACGCGGTGGATTTGGCAACGCCGGAATTCTGGTCCGGTCTGCGGCCAACCACCCCCGGTGGTCCCCCCTACCTGGGCCGCATCCGGCGGTTCGACAATCTTTGGATCAACGCGGGGCACGGGCAACTCGGCTGGACGATGGCGTTCGGCTGCGGCGAGTTGCTGGCGCAAAGGATCATAGGCGAACAAATATCGTTAGAGGACGTCAGTTCGAGGGCTCGATGGCTTTCATAGCTTTGCGTTGCTGCCTGCAACTTCGACGTGCCGCGATTCTGGACGGAAGCTACGAAGCTCGCCGACGGAGCGATACCACAAGGAGCAAACGGATATGACTGATGCCGCTATCAGGATCATTGATGCCCATACCACTGCGGCAAGTCTCCCCTTCGATGCACTTGTCGACCCGCTACAGGCCGGTTTTCACAATGGCTGTGTGGTGCCTGCCCGGCATCATCATCATCTCGAGAAAACTGGTGAGCCGGATGCAACCCTTCTTCTCATGCCGGCCTGGGCCAAACCCGAGGATCAGGATCAGTTCCTGGGGGTCAAGCTAGTCACTGTGGTTCCAGGAAACGCAGCCCGAAGCTTACCCGGACTGACGTCCACCTACATCCTCTACGATGCGGTGACAGGCCGACAACTGTCCTGATGGATGGCAATGTCATCACGTCAAGGCGAACGGCGGCCACGGCCGCATTGGGCGCTCGTTTTCTCGCTCGGCTGGACGCACGCTCAATACTAGTTATAGGCGCTGGTCGGGTCGGCAGCCTCATTCCTGACGCTTACCTCGCCGTTAGACCGGTCGAGAAAGTGTCGGTTTGGGATATTCAACATGAGAGCGCTGACAAGCTCACTCGCTCATTGAATGAGCGCGGGATTACCGCTCAGGTCGTGACTGATTTGGAACAGGCCGGAGGCGCGGCGGACATTGTCACAGCTGCCACCCTTGCCCCCGAGCCGGTCATCAAAGGACAGTGGATTCGTAAGGGAACACACATCGCTCTCATTGGCGCCTTTACCCCAGAAAGTGAGGGAGGCAGACGATGCAGCGTTGATGATGGCCAGGGTGTTTGTCGATCCGCACGAAACCGTTGCACGAGGCGGGTGAACTCGTTCAGCCCATAGGAGGCGGCGTGCTTGCCAAGGAACATGTCCTCGGCACGCTCGAGGACCTTGCAAACGGGAAAGTGAAGGGGCGCACCGCCGTTGATGAGATCACCTATTTCAAAGCGGTTGGATCCGGGTTGGCCGACCTTGTCGCGGCTCGCATGGTCTGCAAGAGCGTTCGCGCGGCTACCGCGCGTTTTTAGCACAAACCGCATGCGAGCAGCGCGCGAGACGGTGGGCGGCAACGCAGCACCTGCAATTAACTGTCAGGAACGGTTCTCAAACCAGCAACAGCCGGCCCAATTCCCGAAGGGAGCATTGTGTGAACGAAAGCGTTGAACCAGCATCGACCAAGCCGGCAGAGGCTCGCTTGCGCGTAGCCATTGCTGGCCTCTTGCACGAGACGAACACGTTCGCCCCGTTTGGCGCCTTCTACGACGACTTCGCTCGGGCCCACGGCTGGCCAGCAATAACGTTTGGCGCTGACATTCTCGATGTCTTTCCTCCCCTTGAGATCCCGATTGGGGGCTTCATTGCTGCCGCGAAAGACACGTGCGATCTCGTGCCCATAGTGTGGGCTGCGGCCGAGCCGACTAGCTTCGTGTGGGACGACGCTTTCGAACGGATCGCCACGGAGATCTGCAGCGGCATCGCGGCCGCTGGGAAGCTCGACGCGATTTTTCTCGACCTTCATGGCGCTATGGCAGTCCAATCATATGAGGATGGTGAAGGAGAATTGCTTCGAAGCGTCCGAGCATTCGTCGGACCTGAGCTGCCCCGTCGTCATCAGCCTTGATCTTCACGCCAACGTCACTGAGACGATGGTGAATTGTGTGATGGCATCGCTCTGTTTCGCACCTACCCGCACATCGACATGGCCGCGACCGGTCAACGCGCCTTTACGCTACTAGGGCACCGCATCCGACATGGCAGGGCTCTGGCAAAAGCGTTCAGAAAGCCGCCGTTTCTGATTCCGCTGGCCGCGCAGTGCACAGACGTCGAGCCTTGCAAGAGCCTGTACCAGAAACTGCCGGACTATCTGGACGCCGCTGTATTCAATCTTGACATCGCGCTAGGTTTTCCTTTGGCCGATATTCGGGACTGCGGCCCGGCGATAGTAGCTTACGGGACAGATGCAGCGGCCGTCGCAGCCGCAGCCGACAAGGCCTGCGCGGCGATGCTCGAGGCTGAAAGCATGTTCGAGATGCCGTTGCTCAGCGTCGGACAGGCAGTGGAACATGCCCTACGCCACGGAGGCAGGGGCGGAACGATCGTCCTCGCCGATGTTCAGGATAGTCGATCGGCTTAGGGCGGGATCGACAAGTTCGTTCCGGCCTGATCGCCCGGCGCCGATCCTTCGGGCGCTCCAGGCCCTGCGGGGCGTAGATCTGATTGTTGCCGTGACATTCGCCACCGAGGCTGGCGACGTGCAGCGGTTCGAGAGCCCGCGCCAACTCATGGGTATCTCGCCTCGCCCCTCGCTTGAGCGGTAGTGTAGGACAGTGCTTGCTGTCGGCTACGCCCGCAATGGAGTGCGCCAGCTGATCGGGGCTTAACAATTTTTCGCTTTTTGCTGCGCCCAACTCTCGGCTATGACTCGGACAGGCCTAATGGCCTGCCCACGTTGCATTGTAGAAGAAGGAACAACTATATGACGACTGGAACGGTAAAGTGGTTCAACAGCACCAAGGGGTTTGGATTTATCCAGCCTGACAATGGCGGTCCGGATGTTTTCGTCCACATTTCCGCTGTCGAACGCGCGGGCCTCTCGACCCTCGCTGACGGCCAGAAGATCAACTATGAGATCGAGCAGGATCGCCGCACTGGCAAGTCCTCCGCTGGCAGCCTCAGCAAAGCTGGTTGAAATTTTCTCCTGCGAAGTCGCGAGAGTGGGCGTGCAGGCCCGGAAGTGCTCACTGCCGCTGGATAGGGACGAGCAAAAAGTGAGGGCAGCAGATTGCTGCATGGGTCGCGAATTCCTCATGAAACAAGTTGTTGGAAAGGAAGGCGGGGTTGGCCCCGCCTTTTTTATGCGACGCCCAGATTAAGCCGACGGCTGCAACGCTGCAGAAGGAATTTCAACTGCCGCAATCAAGCCGCGACCTTCTTGCGAGTTCGCTTCGTCGGCACCGGCGCTTCCGGCTCTTTCGGCGCTTTCGGTTTGCGGCCGAGCCCCATCGTTTTCGCCAGTGACGAACGCTTCGCGGCGTAGTTCGGCGCCACCATGGGATAATCCACCGGCAGGCCCCATTTGGCCCGATATTCACCCGGCGTCAGCCCATAGTGGGTCGACAGATGGCGCTTTAAAGATTTGAATTTCTTTCCGTCTTCAAGGGAGATGATGTAGTCCGGTGTCACCGACTTCCTGATCGGGACTGCAGGCGTAAGGGCAACCGGCTCTTGTGCAGAGATACCTCCGGCCGTCGCTCTCAGAGCCGCATGCACTTGGCCGATGAGGCCAGGGAGATCCCCCACCGGGATCGGATTGTTGGACACGTAGGCCGACACGACATCGGCGGCAAGCTCAATGAGTGTGTCGACGTTTTTTCCGGCTTCTTCTGTCATGAAACTCTCCAGGCGGTGAAACATAGTCAGCGAAGCGTCGCTTCATAGGGCCGGTTGCCGCTGAAAGCAACAATGTCTCTGACTGAGTTATTGCCAATGCTCGTCCAGAAGCGACATCGATGCGCCACATTTCGCGTTGTGACCGCTGAGCCACTCGTTGTTGGCGACCCTGCCGAGGTGCGTGGCGCGTGCCGCTCTAACTTTGCGCCGATGTTGCTAGTAGCCTCGAGCCTAAGCGCGCTATTTTTGTCGCGCTGTTGCTTCTTTGGACTGTGAAATCGAGCGAAAGTGATCGCTTGATGGTGGTCGTCAAGGACGATGGAACAAAAGTTCATTGGCAATGGCCAAAGCGATGTAAGTTCATCGCCGGTGAGCCGCTCTTGCAAGGGGGCTGGGAACCGCCGCTGATAAACCAAGGACATCAATGTATTTCGAGGCGTTTCTTAGCCGGTCCTGGAGAGGCGGCAATGGCTCCGGATGACACCTGTTCCACGACATCAAACAGCGCGGCGACCGGGCAGCTTCTCGAATCTGGAGCGGCTTCTCGCAAGTTGGCGCCGCGCCGAGAGGCCGGGTAAGGACAGTGAGCCGCCTGCATCAATCATACGCATCAACCAGCCAGCGACGCGTCCTCATACGGAATGCCGCGACCGGCCGTGTGAACTCGCCGGTAGTCGCCGAGGCCCTCTGCATGAAGCGTCCGGATGTGCTGACGATCAACCAGGCCAGAAAGGTCGACGTCCTGAAGCAGGGATGACATGAGTTTGCCACTATGCGCAGGCTTGCCATGCCCTTCCGCGGCATTTTGCGGGGCCTGTGAGTTGGGCAAGCTCGGCACTTCGATCGACTTGGCGTCACCCGGCTCATCGCCATCACGCGTTTCGGTCTGGTCCTACGCCGTGACGTTGACTCCGTTCGCGATGCCATTGAACTGCCGTGGAGAACGGCCGAGGCGGAAGGGCTGATCAACCGCCTGAAGACGATCAAACGTACCATTAGGCAGCGCCGGCTGCGAGCTCCTTAGGCACGCATGCTGCCACTCAGCCGGCCTGATCACCACACGAAGCGAGGAAGAACCTGGTCAAGTGCAAAGCGACAATTGCCTCGACAGCAGGTCCCGGAAGGTTTATGCTGCCCGATGTTACCGCAATCCTGGAATGGCGATTGAGTACCTTCACGAGTGAAGGGAGTGGAACTGCTTTGTCGGCCAAATTGTTGACGGAACGCCCGGCGCCCATTGTTGCTACATGTCTAGATTCTTGGGGCGTTTTGGATGATGCAATCCACCACCTCACTCCAAAGGGCAGTGGAATCTGGAACAATGTCGCTTTTGTACGCACGACTTCCTTCGTGCCCGATTGGCATGTTGTCTTTAACTCTGCTTCTCTTTTTGGGCTCCCTGTTGATATCGAGGCGAGCCCCAACAGGACAATTTTTGCAATCGGCGAACCGCCGACGAAAGCTCATCGTGCATTTCATGAAGGGCAGGGGAAAAATACTATCGTCCTGACGTCTGACGCAGAGCTGGTTGCTCGGCAGAATGCAGCGCGCCGATTCGTTTTGTCTCCACCGATCACTCGGTCTTGGTCTGTAAACAAGACATATGACCAACTTCTGGTCAGCGAAGTCGTGGATAAGCCACTTCGGCTCTCATGGATTACCAGTAACATCGCCCTGCTTAAAGGACATCGGTATCGGCTGGCGTTTCTGGAACGGCTAAGAAAGGAGCTCGATTTTGACCTGTTCGGCCGAGGTTTTCGGCTGATTGGAGATAAATGGAACGCACTCGCACCTTATCGTTACAGTATAGCGTTCGAGAATACTCGTGCTGATTACTATTTTACAGAGAAGATTATGGACTGCTTCGTCGCTGAAACAATGCCGATCTATTACGGCAGCCCGGCAATCACGAGGTTCTTCCCTTCGGACTCTATGGTTCTGATTGACCCAGAGGACAAGAACGTAATCCAAAAAATTCAAGAAATCATCAACTCAGACCTCTGGAAGGAACGTCGCAGCGCAATAAGAGAGGCGAAGCGGCTAGTCCTCGAGAAATACAATACGTTTGCTTATCTCGCGGGCTTCATCGAAAGCGTTCAGGATAAACCCTTACCGCCAGAAATTATACACATCGAATCGCCTGAAGTTGATTTTGCAACAGACGAATGAATTACTCCAACGCTCGCTTCGCGTGCCCGGCGGTTGGTGGTCTGGCGAGATCGGTGCGGAACGCTCGGCGGAGAATGCCTGCTGCGCAGACGGGCCGGCACGGGCGCACAAGGTCATGCGCCCCCGGCTGCCGCTGATCAGACGAACTGGGGAAGGCCAGGAACGGAATTGAGGACCTCGTCCACGAGTTCGTCGCCGGCATGTTCCTTGGCGCAGGCGATCGTCTCGTTGGCGAGGGCGGCGATCTTTGCCATGCTGAGACCCTCACCGATCAATTGCTGCCCGAGCCCCATAAGGCCGCCACCCTCTGGGTCGTCGCCATGATACTTCGCTACTAATTCCGAAGCTCCCGGAATGGCCTCGATCATGCGCGCGCCGGGACCGTCGGCCGCGTGGCTCCGCAGGAAACCCAGCATTAACCCAACGGCCTTCTCTGCGAGAGCCGGGCCGATGCCGGCACCAGTGGCGATGCGCGGTAAGATTTCTTCCATGCAGGGTCTCTCTCTCTTTGATTAGGTTTACAAGGGGCCGGTCCGGCGCCCCGCGCCCTTGGCCGAACCACAATGGAACTCCACAAAATAGGCCAGCGGAAGTGCTATTGCGCCTAAAACCGCCTCTGTCAACGCAAGCTGCGTCGGACGTGCGTGTTTCGCAAACCGAAGATCATTGCAATTCACTTCAGTACGCATCGGCAACCGCACAGTTTTGCGGTGGCTCGCTTATGGGCCAATGCCCCCCGCCCGTCAAATGATGACGACAACGTGGTCAGCGCCTAGGATCTGTGGATCAAGGTGAGGCAGTTACAGCGGGTGGACCTGCTCAAGCGCGGCGCCGTCGACACAAAGGGCTAGATTGGCGATACTGCGCGTGTTGGCCATGTCTTTCCTCGCGTGATGGGATGTTCGTAGAAGCGGAGCTATATGCCGGTGTGACGGTCCCCAAAGGCGGAACGCCTGTTCCGATACGACATCCATACTGTCACATAGAGCGTTGCTGCTTAGGTATTGAAACCGCCATCGCTGGTGACATCACAATGTGCAGTCGGCGGGTGTCGATAAGGCCGATTCACGCAATCAGCAGGTCAGGAGGAACGAATGAACCCGGACGGTTCAGAAGCTCACTTTTCGCAAGGCGTGCAGCGCACCTCGTGCAAGAGATTGCCAGTCTTGCGCATGCTGTGACTTTCTGAACCTTGGCTGGAAGATCGCAGTGACCGAATCTACGAAGCCGCCCTCAGGGCGTGCTTTGATGCATACAACTGGTTGCCGAGCAGGGATACTCCTTCTCCCTGAAGCCAATCGAGAAGAGCGATCACTTCCAAGAGGGTCCCAGCTCAGCTGCGAAAACAGGTGTCAGACCCCGTCCTCTCCCTCAAGCTGATCTAGCTCAGGGCGTTCATGAGCCGCAGATCGCATAATGGCTGCGTGGACGACGCAGGAAGACCAATTATGAAAATCCTATTCAGTACGATGGCTGTCACCTTGCTGGCACCCACCGCCTTTGCTGCGGATTCGATCCCCACCGACCTCAGAGATACGGCATTGGCCACCTTCACGGCTTTGCCATCCACCACGCCGACAGTCACCAACAACCCGATCACCCCGGAAAAGATCGATCTCGGCAAGGCACTGTTCTTCGATCCACGCGTCTCGGCGTCAGGCGTCTTGTCGTGCAACTCATGCCACAACCTGGCCACCGGCGGCGACGACAATCACGAAACCTCGATCGGCCATGGTTGGCAGAAGGGACAGCGCAACGCGCCGACTGTACTGAACGCTGTCTTCAACATCGCCCAGTTCTGGGATGGTCGTGCCGAAGACCTGAAGGCTCAGGCGAAGGGACCGGTCCAAGCCGGGATCGAAATGGCCAATACACCGGGCCAAGTCATCGCCACGCTCAAGTCCATGCCGCAATATGTCGAGTGGTTCGATGCAGCTTTTCCCGCTGAAGCCGATCGGGTCACCTTCGACAACTTCGCCAAGGCGATCGAAGCCTTCGAGGCGACGCTGGTCACACCGGCTCCGTTCGACAGCTTCCTGAATGGTGATGAGGTTGCCATGACTTCCGAACAGAAACAGGGCCTGGCGCTTTTCATGGACAAAGGCTGCTCGTCCTGCCATGCCGGCATCAACGTTGGTGGGCAAGCCTATTACCCATTCGGCCTTGTGGAACAGCCCAGCGCCGAGGTCCTGCCGGGCAAAGACAAGGGCCGATTTACGGTCACCAATGCAGCTGACGATTCCTATGTTTTCCGCGTGGCCCCGCTGCGCAACGTTGCACTCACGGCGCCATACTTTCATTCGGGCAAGGTTTGGGATCTGAAACAGGCCGTTGCCATCATGGGGACCACCCAGCTTGGTGTGGTACTGGCGGACGAAGAAGTCGACCTGCTTGTTGCCTTTCTCAACTCGCTGACCGGAGAGGCACCCGACGTCGCCTATCCCATCCTACCCTCAGAAACGGCGACAACGCCCCGGCCTGTAACGCAGATCTCAGGAAAATAAGGGCCAGCTGGCTGCGTACGTCGCAATCGAAAATGAGTGCGACTTTTACTTGGGCGACACGGAATTGCGACGTCCATCTCCGAATTGGCGGGACGCTAGCGATACCCGAAACCTGCCACCGCGCCGTAGTCTGCGCGAATCAAGTGGGGGCGGACAGACGCAGCAGCATATATTGTGGCCGCCTGAGGTAGTGTGCTGAGAGTTCTGCAAATTCGCTGAGAGGGGGCGGTCATGGCAGGCTGGTGATTGTTCACGTCACCTGATTCCCGCG
>NZ_JAMYPF010000020.1:0-131502 GCF_040320205.1 Mesorhizobium sp. M0761 | reverse complement strand
ATGCCCTCTTTCTGCTCTGGGCGCCTCTCCCTCCCGGCCCCGCCCTCCCCCCCCCCCCCCCCCCCACCCCCCCCCCCACCCCCCCCCCCCCCCCCCCCGCGGGGCCCCCCCCCCCCCCCCCCCCCCCCTTCGTTATCGCAGGCTTCGAAATCAGTCCTTTTCGAAGATGCGTGCCTTGGCGACGACGCCAGCGATTGCGCCGCCGATCAGCGGCGCAACGATGAACAGCCAGAGCTGGCTGAGGGCTGCGCCGCCGGTAAACAGCGCCGGGCCGATCGAACGCGCCGGATTGAGCGAGGTGCCGGTCACCGGGATCATGGCGAAATGCAGCCCGGCCAGCGTCAGGCCGATGACAAGGCCGGCGAACGCCGTCGAGTGCTTCTCGGCGGTGACGCCGAGGATGACGGTGACGAAGGTGAAGGTGCCGATCAGCTCCCACAGGAAGGCCGAACTCGTCCCCCACTTCGCCACGTCCCAGCCATTGGCGCCGAAACCGGTGGTGTGCCCGCCGGTCTGGCCGGAGACGATGATCCACAGCGCCAGCGAGGCCAGGATGGCGCCGATGATTTGTGCAATCCAGTAAGGAATGACATCCTTGGCCGGCAGCCGGCCGGCAAGGAAGACGCCGAGCGTGACGGCCGGGTTGAGATGTGCGCCTGAGATGGGACCCACCGCGTAAGCCGCCGCAATCAGGCCGATGCCGAACGCCAGGCCGATGGCTTCCTGGCCCAGCGGCAAGTCGGCGAGAAAGCCACCCGTCGCCACCGACGCCGTGCCGATAAACACCAATAGAAATGTCCCTAGAACTTCCGCAAGATACGTTTTCATTGCCCTCTCCTCGTATCGATCCGTCGGTCCGCTTTTCCGCGCCGCGAATCATGGCGCAAAGAGTATTCCCAACGCAAAAGCTTGGAAAGCAGAGCATTTTGCGCCACAGATCGTGCTTACGGCGGCCAGTTACCAACATTAGAGACCTTGCATATATTTGAGATTTGTTATCGCCGGCGGGCAGACATTTGCCGGCGGGGAAAATCGTCGGCCGCGAGCGGAAGGCCTCGTCGCCGCGAAATTCAAGCGGGGTTCAATCTCGACGCGAAACGCTCTAAGAGCAGGCCGAAAGATACTGTGCTCGATAGATGGAATGACGAATGCGACTGGGCGGACGGCTGGCGGCAGCCATTGAAGTGCTGGACGACATTGGCCGGCGCCACCGGCCGGTGGCCGATGCGCTGAAAGATTGGGGCCTGTCGCATCGCTTTGCGGGCGGCGGCGACCGCGCGGCGATCGGCAACATCGTCTACGACGCGCTGCGCCACAAACGTTCCGCCGGCTGGCTTTTGGGTGAAGACACGCCCCGCGCCATCGGCTTCGGCGCGCTGCTCATCGAATGGGGCCAGACGCCGCAGTCGCTCAACGATGCGCTCCAGGGTGACAAGTTCGCGCCGCCGCTGCTCAGCGCCGCCGAGTTGCAGGCGCTGGCCGAGCGCCGGCCTGAAGACGCGCCGGAGGCGGTGCGGGCGGACATACCCGACTGGTGCGCGCCGCTCTTCGAACGATCCTTTGGCGCAGACTGGGTTGCGGAAGGGGCGGCTTTGGCGACCCGCCCGCCGCTCGACATCAGGGTCAATACGCTGCAGTCCGACCGCGCCAAAGTGCTGGCGGAACTCGCCGAAACCGGCGCCAAGGCAGCCGCTATCGCGCCACAAGGCATTCGCATCCCGCCCATCGACGGCGACGGCAGGCACCCGAACGTACAGGCCGAGCCGGCCTTCCAGAAAGGCTGGTTCGAGGTCCAGGACGAAGGCTCGCAGATCGTTGCCGCCCTTGCCGGCGCGCAAGCCGGGATGCAGGTGCTCGATTTCTGCGCCGGCGCCGGCGGCAAGACGCTGGCGTTGTCGGCGGCGATGGCCAACAAAGGCCAGGTCTTCGCCCATGATGCCGAAAAAGCGCGGCTGGCGCCGATCTTCGACCGCCTCCGCCGTTCGGAAAACCGCAACGTCCAGGTTGTCACCAAGCCGGCTGAGCTCAGCCCCCTCGCAGGCCACATGGACATCGTGCTGGTCGATGCGCCCTGCACCGGCAGCGGCACCTGGCGGCGCCGTCCAGACGCCAAATGGCGGCTGATGCAAAGACAGCTCGATGCCCGCAAGGGCGAGCAGTCGGCGATCCTCGATGCGGCGAAGGCCTATGTCAAACCGGGCGGCCTGCTGGTCTACATCACCTGTTCGGTGTTCGACGAGGAGAATGGCGAGCAGGTCGCCGCCTTTCGCGAACGGCACAAGGGCTTCGTTCCGGTCGATCATCGCGCGCTTTGGGATGCCAGCTTCCCCGGTCACGCAGCGGCCGCCCGGATCGGCAAGACAAGCGATATCTCGCTGTCGCCGGCGCTCAGCGGCACCGACGGGTTCTATTTCTGTGCGCTGCGTCGGGCGAATTGACGCTGCGATTGACAGGCTGACATAGCGCCAGTTGCAGATGCGCGGCGTCGGCCGCCAGACGGGGTAGAATTCTTGCAAAGATATGTGTCGCTTCTGCTTTTCCTCATTCTGGTGCTCGGCGGCGGCCTGTTGATCGGCTATGCGACGTTGCCGGGTGAATGGTATGCCTCGCTCGCCAAGCCGCCCTTCAACCCGCCCAACTGGGTCTTCGCGCCGGCCTGGACGCTCCTTTATGTCCTGATCGCCGTAGCCGGCTGGCGGACATGGGAGCGGGAACGAGCAGGCGCCGCGATGAAGATCTGGGCCCTCCAGCTTGTTCTGAACTTCGCGTGGTCGCCGACTTTCTTCGGCGCCAAACTGGTGGGGCCGGCACTGGTCGTGATCCTGGCTCTTCTCGCCAGCATTGCGCTGTTCATAGCCACGGTGTGGAACCGCGACCGGGTTTCCGGCTGGCTGTTTTGCGCCCTATGCCCTATGGGTGGCCTTCGCCACCTTGCTCAACGCGTCGCTGCTCCTGTTGAACTGAGTGCTTTGCTGCAGTGCAGCAAAAGCATTTGCGTGGCGTTCAGGCGTCTGCGATAAGCTTTGCAGATAAATCAGGGCGATGGCCATGGCAGCAAAGATCGTACCCGCACCCGATTATGAGGACCGCGTAAGGGCGTCGTTCGCGCGCCAGCAGGCGATGGCGACCATCGGCGCCGAGCTGACGCTTGTGACGCCGGGCATCATCGAGATCGAAATGCCGTATTCCCAGGCACTGACCCAGCAGCACGGTTTCCTGCATGCCGGGGTGATTTCGACGGCGCTGGATTCGGCCTGCGGCTATGCCGCATTTTCGCTGATGCCGGAAAATTCCGGTGTGCTGACCATTGAGTTCAAGGTCAACCTCCTGGCGCCCGGCCGGGGCGAACGCTTCCTGTTCCGCGGCTCGGTGACCAAACCCGGCCGCACCATCATTGTCGCCGATGGCCAAGCGTACGCCTTTGCCGCCGATGGCGAGGCCAAGCTGATCGCGACCATGACCGGCACGATGATGACGGTGGTTGGCCGTGACGGGATAGCGGGATGATGGCCAGCGTTACGCGAACTGGCGGCAAGGACGTTCTTTTCGTCATGGCGGCGCAAGCGGAGTACGGTCCGCATCTGCAGAAACTGTTCACGCCGCTGATGACGGGCGTCGGCCCGGTCGAGGCAGGTGTGCGGCTCGGCGCCGAACTGTCATGGCTGAAGTCTGAGAAGACGCTGCCCGATCTCGTCGTCTCGCTCGGCTCCGCCGGCAGCCGCACACTGGAGCAGACGGAAATCTACCAGGCGGTCTCGGTCAGCTATCGCGACATCGACGCTTCGCCGCTAGGCTTCGAAAAAGGCGCGACGCCGTTCCTCGACCTGCCGGTGACCGTCCCGCTATCATTCAGGATACCGGGCATTAAAGAAGCCAGCCTGTCGACCGGCGGCGCCATCATCACCGGTGCCGCCTATGACGCCATCGCCGCCGACATGGTCGACATGGAAACCTTCGCCTGCCTGCGCGCCTGCCAGTTGTTCGATATCCCGCTTATCGGCCTGCGCGGCATTTCAGACGGTGCAGCCGATCTGCGCCACGTTGGCGACTGGACCGAATATCTGCATGTCATCGACGAGAAGCTGGCGGATGCAGTCGTGCGCCTCGAACAGGCCATCGGCTCCGGCACGCTACACAAGGAGCAGCCTGGGCAAGAGCCGGCAGCGCTCTGAAAGTCGGGCTACGCACCCCATTGCGCCGACTCGTTTCTTTCTCTAAAGGCTCGCCATGACGACAGCCAATCATCCCGATACAGTCCTGATTGTCGATTTCGGCAGCCAGTTTACGCAGCTCATCGCCCGCCGCATCCGCGAGGCTGGCGTGTTTTCCGAGATCGTGCCGTTCCAATCGGCCGAAGCTGCCTTCAAGCGCATCAATCCGAAAGCCGTGATCCTGTCGGGCGGTCCCGCCTCGACATCGGACATCGGCAGCCCGCGCGCTCCGCAGATCGTCTTCGATGCCGGCGTGCCGGTGCTCGGTATCTGCTACGGCCAGATGGCCATGTGCGTGCAGATGGGCGGCGTCGCCGAAAGCTCTAACCATCGCGAATTCGGCCGCGCCTTCGTCGAGATCGAAAAGGACAGCCCGCTGTTCGAAGGCCTGTGGGCGCCCGGCCAGCGTCACCAGGTGTGGATGAGCCATGGCGACCGAGTCATCTCGCTGCCCAAGGGGTTCGAAGTCTTCGGCAAGTCGGAAGGCTCGCCCTTCGCCATCTTCGGCAATGTCGCGCGCAAGATGTACGGCATCATGTTCCACCCCGAAGTGGTGCATACGCCGGATGGCGCCAGGCTGCTGAGAAACTTCGTGCACAACATCGCCGGCATCGAAGGCGACTGGACGATGCGCGCCTATCGCGAGCATGCGGTCGAAACCATTCGCGAGCAGGTCGGCAAGGGCAAGGTGATCTGCGCGCTGTCGGGCGGCGTGGATTCATCGGTCGCTGCCTTGCTGATCCACGAAGCGGTAGGCGACCAGCTGACCTGCATTCTTGTCGACCATGGCCTTATGCGCAAGGACGAGGCCGCCGGCGTGGTGGCGATGTTCCGCCAGCACTACAATCTGCCGCTGATCCTGGTCGACGCGTCGGAAAAATTCATCTCGGCGCTGGAAGGCGAGTCCGACCCCGAGAAGAAGCGCAAGACCATCGGCCGGCTGTTCATCGAAGTGTTCGAGGAAGAAGCCAAGAAACTCGGCGGCGCTGATTTCCTGGCGCAAGGCACGCTCTATCCCGACGTCATCGAGAGCGTCTCCTTCACCGGCGGCCCGTCGGTGACCATCAAGTCGCACCACAATGTCGGCGGCCTGCCGGCGCGCATGAACATGCAACTGGTCGAGCCGCTGCGCGAACTGTTCAAGGACGAGGTGAGGGCACTGGGCAAGGAACTCGGCCTGCCCGAAAGTTTTATCGGCCGCCATCCGTTCCCTGGACCAGGCCTTGCCATCCGCTGCCCCGGCGGTATCACCCGCGAGAAGCTCGAAATCCTGCGCGAGGCCGACGCCATCTATCTCGACGAGATCCGCAAGGCCGGCCTCTACGACGCCATCTGGCAGGCTTTCGCCGTGCTGCTTCCGGTGCAGACCGTCGGTGTGATGGGCGACGGCCGCACCTACGAATTCGTCTGCGCGCTGCGCGCCGTGACGTCCGTCGACGGTATGACCGCCGACTTCTACCACTACGACATGGCTTTCCTCGGCGCGGCGGCCACCCGCATCATCAACGAAGTCCGCGGCATCAACCGCGTCGTCTACGACGTGACGTCGAAGCCGCCAGGCACCATCGAGTGGGAATGATTCAGACCTACCCAAAGCCGCCGGAAACACGCCATTGTACGCCACAACCATTTGATAACACGTATAAATCCATTCGGAGACAATTAGCGACAATCGGTGCGGAGATTGGATTTGACGGACCGGCTGACGGACCTTCCGCAAATTGCTAGCTCAGATTTTTCGAAGTACCGTCAGATCCAATGAGGCTCTGACGGTGTTTTTTGATGCCTTAAGGCACTGAAGATAAAACGAATGTTCTGCCGAAGAGCCTCGAAATTGTACTGACGGTACTTTTCAGGAGGTAGCGGGGAATGCTGACGGACGTCGCCCTTAAAGCCCTGAACCAAAAGTGAAAATCTACAAGATTGCGGACCGCGACGGCATGTATGTTCGCGTCATGCCTAGTGGCGCGATCTCCTTTCGGCTGGATTACAGGCTCAACGGACGCCGCGAGACGGTCTGTCTTGGCGGGTATGGACGGGACGGAATCTCACTTGCCCTTGCCCGAGAGAAGTGTCTCGACGCGAAGCGCGCTATTGGCGAGGGACGGTCGCCGGCGATACAAGCGCCGAGTTGTGACACCGATCACCGGCCGACTTCAGCGCCGAAATGGCTACCGAACCAAAGCGATGTCCGGGCCGTCAAGGCCTCTTCTATCTCGGCCAAGCCGGCCCGGAGCCCGCATTCAGTCACATCCCTTGAACCTGGGTGCAGAGCTGCTGCATCGAAGCCATTTGAGCAGCCGAGTTCGCGCCCGAACCCGTGCTGGTGCTGGCGGTCGTATCGCCAGCTGTATTCGAGGATCCCGACGTGCCGGTGGTTGTACCCGAACCAGTGCTGTTGCTGGCCGTGGTGTTACTGCCGGTCGAACCAGAGCTGCCTGAAGTGCCGGTGGCTGTGCCAGAGCCGGTGCCGACACTCGCCGTTGTATCACTGCCGGTCGAAGCCGAGCTACCTGACGTGCCGGTCATTGTGCCAGAGCCAGTGCCGTTACTGGCCGTCATTCTCGAGCAGTCGGAGCGAACCTGTGCCTGCTGTTCAGAGCTCAGGGACGACCAGTTCTTGCGGATCTCATCCTGCGACAGAAGTCTTCCCGAATTGGCGTCGCTGAAGAATGAGCCCGAGAGCTTGCTGTCCCAGCCGCTCGGGATACCGCTTTGGCCTGAGCCGGACGTAGAACTCATACCCGACCCGGCCGATGAGCCGGACGTTCCGTTCGTGCCGCTGGATGTTCCTGACGACTGCGCCAAGGCCGCGGTGGCGAGACAGAGAGAGATCGCTGTAGCTGTCAAAATCTTACGTTTCATGTGAGTCTCCTTTGGGGTTCGACGCCGTTGCGGCGTCGAACCCTAATCTCGAGGAAAGGCACTTGTTCCTGTATAGAGTGGAATTCGATGTCATGATCCTTGTGCACCAGCCTTGGTCTCGAATGCGATGCCGGAGCGCTTCAACGACGACTGACGCCTCAGGCGAGAGCTGTCCGCTACTGGGTGTTAGAGGCGATATGCGGAACGCTTCCCGAATAGTTGGGTGCCACCATCGGGTAATTGCGAGGCAGGTTCCATTTGGTTCGGCAATCGTCCGGATTCATGCCCAGTCGGCCAAGGTGCGAACTGCGTCGGGTCTCGGTTAGAGACAGGAGGGTGGCCTTTGCCGCGGCGTATAGCTCGACATGCGGAGCTCGTCTCGACCGCGCACACTCAATATGTTTTACGATGACGCCGCCAGATGTCATATGAGCGAATGCCTTTCCGGCGAAATAAATTGCTCCCAGCAGGTCGACGCTCAGCACCTTCAGCCAGCCCGCTCTAGTGAATGCCTCAATGGTTAAAGATTATCAGGCCGGCGCGTTGTTGACGATTATTACCAACCTGCCGAACGCGTGAGCGCAAGTCGACAGCACCGTGATAGCGGCCTCCCCGGCGCGCCCCTTGTCGAACCGATGCGCGCCTTCTCGACCTTGCCTCCACCCACGTCGGCTCACCCGTGCACCTTCGGTGCCCAACCGCATGGCGATGGCCAGTCCAATGCCGCTTGCAGCACCGGTTACAATGCAGTCTTGTTATCCAGGCGCATCGGGTTCGACCTCTTTCTGGGGAGCAGCAAGTGGTTCAGTCCAGCCTTCAGCGACCCGATCCACGCTCAGCAGGCTGCGCGCATAATCCTGTTGCGCGC
The DNA here is from genome assembly GCF_040320205.1 of Mesorhizobium sp. M0761. NCBI lineage: Bacteria > Pseudomonadati > Pseudomonadota > Alphaproteobacteria > Hyphomicrobiales > Phyllobacteriaceae > Mesorhizobium > Mesorhizobium sp. M0761. The sequence continues at coordinate 123,558 of NZ_JAMYPF010000020.1, read as the reverse complement.
GAACAATGGCATCGTCTTGCTGTGAGGGAAGAAAGACCGGCAAAGCAAGGCAGACACTTTGTGTGGCCAACAGCTTGTTCCAGTTCGCGATCAGCGCCTTGAAAGCGCGCCCCACCGCCCTCGGATTTCGGTCGAGGTCATAGAGGCCGAGCGGATTGATCCGTCCGTTGTTCTCCCGAAGCGCACTGTCCCAGTCCACCTGATCCGTCAGCGAGTACCAGGTGAAGCCTACGATGGGGATGCCATCGTTGCGGATCCGCAGCACGTTGGCCCACTCTTTCCACAGCCAATAGACGGCCTCGTCTCCATTGGGGCCTTCGCTGATGTTGGTCTCCGTATGCATTACGGGAAGCCGGTAGCGGTTGAAGTACTGCCGCGTGATCTCGTCATAGCCAAACACCTCGCCGGACCCGGACGTCGTTCCGTCTGCCCAAACCCGATGTTCGTTGGTCTGGTAATAGTCGGTGCCCATCACGCAATGCCTGCGCAGATGGCTCTCCAGGAAGAAACTGTATTCTTCGGCCGTCATCCCGTTTTCGAGAAGATAGCGATAGGTGTGCGCGTCGACGTCATGACCGTAGTTGAGATCAAGCGACAGGAAACGCTCGCTGTTGAACCGTTCCGCTCTGCCGACCGCCTCGGGAGAATCGGCGTGGAAGTATTCCGAGGATTCGCTCTGTATGAAGATGGCGTCCGGCCGCACCTCGAGGATCGCCCGCATGGCAAGCACGTTCGCCTTCACGATGTGCTTGAGGGCGGTGACGAAAGCAGTGTCGCTGCTCAGTTGTTCGTTCCACCATCCCCAGCGAGCCGAAAAGGTGGCGCAGATGAACATCTCATTTATTGGGGTGAAGAGCTGGATCCACGGATAGCGCATCGCGAAATCCCTGGCGTAGTGCTCGAATAGTGTCGGAAAGTCCGGGTTCTGGAAGTTGCCAACCCAGTCCGGCACGCCAAAATGGCAAAGGTCGACGATCGGAAGAATGTCTTTCGCCTTCAGGTCCGCGAAGGTCTCATCGGCGAATGCCCAATCATAACGTCCATCACCCAGCCACGTTTTGTGGATGGGAGGTCCGTAGCGGAGGAAATGCACCCCGAGATCCTGGACCAGTTCGAAGTCGGTGCGCCATCGTTCGTAGAAGCGGCATTTTTCCATTTCGTCGACGCGCTCCCGGCCTTGTCGAATGGTGGGGGTGCTGTTCTCGATGCCGGTGGCAAACATGAACGTGAACATTGATGGTCCTTAGCCAAGGCGGAGATGCCCGCGCTTGGTCAAACGTTCAGTGCTCGACGCAGTTCCTGCAAGACTGCTTGTCAAGTTCGGTGGGCGCCTGACAACCACGTGCCTGCAAGTGCTATTCACAGTCGGTTGACCGTTCGTTGCGAAAGGCAACGGCACATGGCGGAAAAGCCTTCGAACCGGCTTTTTGCCAAAGCCGGAGAATGGCTGGTCGAGAAGGTTCGGCGGCGATTTCTCCAGCCTCACCCGGCCATTCGGAAAGATGGCGCTACGCTCGTGATCGTGAGCAGGGGCCACCCAGGCATAGGCGGGTCGAGATTGGCGGAATTCTATCCCACGGTTCAAGCGAGCAGCTTGCGCCGAATATGATCGGACTATGCTGGACGGAGAGGTCGGCTTCGGGCCAGCCCAGTTGGCGTCAAACGGGTCTTTGCGAGTTAAGGCGGTATGGTAGTTATCCACGTTTGCAAACTGCAAACGGACGTTCCGCTGCCGGCCCCATTTGAGCCATTCACTGGGAGGCAGACCCGGGGTACATCACCGATATTCTCGAAGCCAATAGTTAGTCTCGTTCATCGTCCTTTGGTTCGACAGACCCATACGAGAGATACGAGAGATATGGACCGGCGACCATCCGCTGTATTGATCTCCTGTAGAAAACAGTGACCCTCAGAGACTAGCATGATCGTTATTTGTCAATGCGTTACGAAGCTGTTCGCCCAATTGATTCAAGAAGCTGATCCAGCCACCCCCTGACCGCATTTATCTTCTGCCGAACGGCAGCAACGCGCCTGAATCCTGCCTCCGGATCAATGTTCGCGTGCGCAAAAACGGCCGCTCGCGAACATACATTGACAGGTCCAGTTCCGAATAATAAGTTCGGTCATAGAACGAATTAACCGGAGTTCAGTGTGACTGACCTGCCGCGCATATCCCGTCAGTTCTCACAGCGCTCCGTGATGGAAGCGATCGTCCAGGGCGGGCCGATCTCCCGCGCCTCGATCGCCAAGCTGACGGGCCTGTCGAAGCAGACCATCTCCGAAATCATGCGCGGGCTCGAGCAGGAGGGCTGGGTCCAGGAAACCGGCCGCACCAGCGGCCATGTCGGGCGCACCGCCGTCACCTACGAACTGGTCCACGACGCAGCCTATATCATCGCCGTCGACCTTGGCGGCACCAAGGTGCGGGTCGCGCTGACCGACCTTGCCTGCCAGATCTTTGCCGAAGCCGCCACACCGACCGACCCGCGCGGCGGCCAGTTCGTCGTCGATCAGATTGCAGCGCTGGCCTTCGATGCCGCGGCCAGACAGCACGTCGCGCGCAAGAAGATACGCCTGGCCGTCATCGGCGCGCCTGGCGCTCCTGACCCGGCCACCGGCCGCATTCTAATGGCGCCGAACATTACCGGCTTCGACACAATGAATGTGCTGGATGCCTTCGAAGAAGCGCTCGGCGTCGCGGTGATGATCGAGAACGACGTCAATCTCGCGGTGCTTGGCGAGAACTGGCTCGGCCAAGGCCAGGGCATCGACAATCTCGCCTACATCGCGCTCGGCACCGGCATCGGCAGCGGGCTGATGCTGGGCGGCCATCTGGTGCGGGGTGCTGGGCACGCCGCCGGCGAGATCGGTTTCATGCCGATCGGGGCCGATCCCTTCACCGAGGAATCACTGCGCACCGGCGCATTCGAACGCGCGGTGGCCACCCACGCCATGACCGATCGCTACCACGCCCTCACCGGCAGGCAGGTCTCGGTGCCGGCAATATTCGAGAATGCCGCGCTTGGCGACAAGGACGCGCTCACCGTGCTCGACGAAACTGCCCGCCATCTGGCGCAAGGCGTTGCGGCAATCGCGGCGATCGCCAATCCAGAAAAGTTTATCCTCGGCGGCTCGATTGGGTTGCGGCCCGAAATCCTGTCCAGGGTGCAGGCGCTTCTGCCGCTATGCTTCCCCTATCCGGTCAGGGTCGAGGCGAGCGAACTCGGCGCACGCGCAGCCCTCATCGGCGCGGCGGCAATCGGCCTTGGCCAGTTGCACAACACGCTGTTCGGCGTCGACGCGCCTGATGGCCGGATTTCGCTGCCGCCTGCCCAGGCCGCCGCCCTGAAGGAGGCCGCGATATGACTCACGATATTACCGCCCGCCTGCAGGCAGCGCTCGACCGCGACGACGCACTAACGCTGTTTCGCCGCGCCATCGGCCGAGAGAGCATCACCGGCAACGAAGCCAACTTCGTCGACTTTCTAGAAGCCAGGATGCGCGACCTTGACCTCAGCGGCCTGACCAGGACGGAATTCCTTCCCGGGCGGCCCAACATCTGGGGCGAGCGCAAGGGGGCCGACCAGGGAAAGCGCCTGCTGTTCATGGGCCATACCGACACCGTCCATGTCGACGGCTGGCGCGAGCATTGGGCAGGCACCGAGCGTGAGGATCCGTTCGCCGCCCCGATCATTGATGGTGCTGTCTGGGGCCGCGGCTCAGGCGACCTCAAGGCCGGCATCACTGCTTCGCTGGCGGCACTCGCGCTACTCGACAAGGCAGGCGTTCGCCTCAAGGGCGACGTCGCCTTCGCTTTCGTCGGCGACGAGGAGAGCGGCCAGCCCGGCACCGGCATTTCCGCCGGGATCAAGCACTTCGTCGGACGCATCGAGACCGGCGAGGTCACAGCACCCGATTTCAGCGTCTATGTCGAGCCGACCCGCCTGGCCGTCTATGCGGCGCAGATCGGCTTCTTCATCACCGATATCTCGATTACCGGCAAATCCGCCTATTTCGGTGTGCCAGAACTCGGCAAGGATGCGCTCCGTGCAAGCCATGCCGCGATGACGGCGCTTTGGAAGCATTCGGATGAAGTCGCCGCGCGCGCCGAGCACAAACTGGTCGGGCGCGGCTTCCTGCTTATCACCGGGCTTGCCGGCGGCGGCTACATTGCCGTCCCCGAGCGCTGCACGCTCTCGCTGATCCGTAAGCTGTTGCCTGGCGAAGACCTCGACACCGCCGCCGCCGAGATCGAGGCTGCCGTGCGCGGCGCGATCGCCGATCCGGATATTTCGGTAGAGTTCGCCTACCCCGCCGGCCGCGACCACAGGCTGGGCGGCACCGCTGCCGAGATCGGCGAAACGCGGGCGGAAGTCGCCATGCTGTCCGACGCGATGGCCGGCGCAATGAGCGGACGCGGCGTCATCGAGGGCGCACCGTTCTGGTCGGAGTCCCCCTTCTTCATCAATCAGCTCGGTATTCCTGCCGTCTATTGCGCGCCCGGCGACATCAGGAATTGCCACACATTCGAGGAGCACGTCGATGTCGAGGAATTTTTCGCCGGCATAGTCGGCTTCGCCGCCTTCATGGCCCGCTACTGCGGCGTGGCCGACTGAAATACCAACGAAGCAAATGGGAGAACTGACATGCCGATGAAGACACTGATCGCCGCCGCCTTTGCCGGCGGATTGATCCTTACCGCCAACCCAGCTTTCGCACAGACGGTCGGCCCGCAGGGCGAGAGCGCCACGCCAAGTGCCGACGTGATCCTAAGCGATGCCGACATCGCCGCGCTCAAGGACAAGGGCTACAAGGCCGCCTTGCTCTGGCACACCTCGTCCGATTTCACCAATGCGGTAACCGCCGGCGCCACCGACGAATTCGCCCGCGCCGGCATCACCATTGCGGTCAAAACGGATGCCCAGTTCGACTCCGCCCGCCAGCGCAGCGACATCGAGACGGCGTTGGCCGCCAAGCCCAACGTCATCTTGGCCCTGCCGCTCGACCCGGTCACCTCGGCAGAAGCCTTCCGCCAGGCGGTCAAGGACGGCACCAAGCTGGTGTTCCTGTCCAACTTGCCCAAGGGCTACAAGCAGGGCACCGATTACGCTTCGATCGTGACTGACGATCTATTCCAGATGGGCAAGCAGGCTGCGGACGCGATGGCCAAGGCGATCGGCGGCAAGGGCAAGGTCGGCTACATTTTCCACGACGCTGCCTACTATGTCACCAACCAGCGCGACCAAGCCTTCAAGACCACCATCGAGAAGGTCTATCCCGACATCAAGATCGTCGCCGAACAGGGCATATCCGACCCGGCCCGCGCCGAGGAACTGGCCAACGCGATGCTTTTGCAACATCCCGATCTCGACGGCATCTACGTAACCTGGGCCGAGCCGGCCGACGGCGTGCTGTCGGCGCTACGCGGCGCCGGCAACGCCAGGACCAAGATCGTCACGCTCGACCTCGCCGAGCCGGTCGCGCTCGACATGGTCAAGGGCGGCAATGTCGCAGCCCTCGTCGCCGACAAGGCCTATGAACTCGGCCGCGCCATGGCTGCTTCCGGCATGAAGTCGCTGCTTGGCCAGCCGACACCGGCCTTCGTCGTCGCCCCGGCCCTGACCGTCACCAAGGAGAATGTCGCGCAGGGCTGGAAGGACTCGCTCAACCGCGACGCGCCGCAGCCGGTGCTCGACGCGGCCAAGTAAGGCTCTCGCTCCGGCGCGGCCCGCCGCACCGGAGCTTTTCTTCGACACAACAAAAAGGGAACCGGGACATGCGCAAAGCATCTGTAATCATAACGACAGTGGCGAGCCTGCTAGCCATGCACGCCTTCGCCGCTGAAGGCGTCACCACAGGACCGAATGGTGAAAAGCCGGTGCCGGCGAGCAGTCTTACGCTGACGCCAGCCGAAGAGCAGCAGATCAAGGACGGCAAGTTCACCGCCGCCCTCGTCTGGCACGAAATGAGCGAATACACCAACGCCGTCAACGCCGGCGCCCATGACGAATTCAAGCGCCTCGGCATCGAGGTGGTGGCGCAGACCGATGCCGGTTTCGACGCCGCGCGACAGAAGGCCGATATCGAGACGGTGATGGCCAAAAAGCCGTCGATCATCCTGTCGCTTCCCGTCGATCCGGCGACCGCAGCTTCGGTCTACGATCCGGCACGCCAGGCCGGCGTCAAGCTCGGCTTCGTCGACAATTCCCCGGCCGGCTACAAGCAGGGCAGGGACTATGTCACCATCGTCTCCGACGATCTCTTTCAGATGGGCAACAAGGCCGGCATCGCCATGGCCGAGGCGCTCGGCAAGAAGGGTAAGGTCGGCTACATCTTCCACGATGCCGACTTCTACGTCACCAACCAGCGCGACCAGGCCTTCAAGAAGACCATCGAGCAGGACTATCCCGATATGAAGATCGAGGCCGAGGCCGGCATGGCCGACCCGGCGCGTAGCGAAGACATCGCCCAGGCGATGATCACCCAGCATCCGGACCTGGACGGCATCTATGTGACCTGGGCCGAACCGGCGCTAAGCGTGCTTTCGGCCTTGCGCGGTGCCGGCAACACGCACACCAAGATTGTCACGCTCGACCTCAACGAGCCTGCCGCGCTCGACATGGTCAAGGGCGGCAACATCGCGGCCCTCGTGGCCGACGAGGCCTACAGCATTGGCGTGACGCTGGCGCGCGCCTCGGCAGGTTCGCTGGTCGGCAAGAAGGCCGAACCATTCTATGCCGTAGATTCCATCGCCGTCACCAAGGACACGGTGAAGGACGGTTGGAGGAAGTCCCTCAACAGGGACGTACCGGCGGCTATCGCGGACGCGGTGAAATAGGCTCGAGGCGAAGCGCTCACCACCGGAGGAATAAAGTGTCCAGTGCCAACACCAGCGCCGGTAGCAGCTTCGCCAGCCGCTTCAATCTGCAGCAATATGTCGTCTACCTCGGTTTCCTGGCGATCTTCCTGTTCTTCGCCATTGTGCTGAGGGACAGCGGCTTCCTCACCGTGCGGAACTTATCGAACATCGTGTTGCAGACGACGCCGGTGACGATCATGGCCATCGGCCTGGTCTTCGTCATGTCGGCCGGCGAAATAGATTTGTCGATCGGCTCGATCGTGGCGGTGGCGGCCCTTGCAGCCGCCGTCACCATCAACGCGTACGGCATGCCGGCAGGGATAGTCGCCGGCCTCGGCGCCGGCCTGCTGATCGGCGTCATCAACGGCGTGCTGGTGGCGTATGTCAGGCTGCCCTCCTTCCTGGTGACGCTGGCGACGCTCGGCCTGTTCGCCGGCGTTTCGCGTTCCATGACAGACCTTCGCTCGATCTCGGTGACCAACGAAGCGTTCACCGGCTTCTTCGGTTCCGGCTCGCTGCTCGGTGTCCCCTCACTCGTCTGGTGGTCGGTGATTGCCGTGGCCATCGGCCACCTGGTGTTCCGCGAGACCCGTTTCGGCGCGCATGTGCTGGCGACCGGCGACAATGCCCGCGCCGCAAGCGTATCGGGCATCAGCGTGCCCAGGATCAGGCTCGCCGTGCTGACCATCAGCGGCGGGCTCGCCGGTCTTGCCGGCTTGCTCTATGCCGGTCGCCTGCAGGCGGCGAAATATACTCTCGGCGAAACCGACTTGATGACGGTCATCGCCGCCGTCATCGTCGGCGGCACGCTGCTCAATGGCGGCAAGGGCTCCGTGGTCGGCGCGCTGGTCGGCTCGTTGATGATGGGCATGCTCAACAACGGCCTGATCCTGATGGGCCTGTCGGTCTCCGACCAGATGATCGTGCGTGGCCTCATCATCCTGACCGCAGTCGCCGTGTCGCTGCGCGAAAAGAACCGCTGAAGGAAGCCATCCATGTTTCTCGACATTTTGCGCCGCCGCAACCCCGCCTTCATCGAATCAGCTATCCGGTTGCACCAGCAAGGTAAGCTGCCGGCCAATGCTTATGTGCTCGATCTCGACACGGTTGAGGCCAATGCGCGGGTTCTCAAGAGCGAAGCCAACCGCAACGGCCTGAAGATCTTCGCCATGACCAAGCAGGTCGGCCGCTCCTCGTCGTTCTGCCGGGCTGTGATGCGCGGCGGCATTGACCGCGCGGTCGCCGTCGACATGGCTTGCGCCCGCGCCACCCACAAGGCAGGCATGAAGCTTGGCCATCTCGGCCATCTCCAGCAGGTCGCAAAATTCGAAGCGGCGGCTGCGGCGAAAACCTTCAAGCCGGACTACTGGACCGTGTTCAACGATACCAAGGCTGGGGAAGCGGCGGCAGGCGCCAAGGCGGCCGGCTATGTGCAGGATTTGCTGGCCCGCATCGCCGCCGAAGGCGATATCTTCTATCGCGGTCATGAAGGCGGTTTCGATGCCGCCGACACCGTCGATGTCGCCCACCGGCTGGATGCCGTCGAAGGCGGCCGTTTCGCCGGCATCACCACTTTCCCTGCTCTGCTGTTCGACCATGCTTCGCGGAAAGTGCTGCCGACCCCCAATCTGGCGACGCTCGCGAAAGCTGCGGAAGCGCTGGCTAAGGCAGGCCGCAAGGACATTGAGATCAACGCGCCGGGCACCACCTCCAGCGTCATGCTGGCGGCACTCGCTGAGGCCGGCGCGACGCAGTGCGAGCCCGGCAATGGACTGCATGGCACCACCGCGCTGCATGTCATGGAAGATTTGCCGGAGCTGCCGGCGGTGCTCTATCTCACTGAGGTCTCGCATCTTTCCGGCGGCAAGGCCTATTGCCTTGGCGGCGGCTTCTACATCGATCCGATCTTCCCCGACTACGACGTCAAGGCGATCGTCTCGGCTGAACCGACGACGGCAGGCTCGGCACTGCGCAGCGTCGAGGTGCCGCCGCCCTCGGCGATCGACTATTACGCCATGATCGATGCCGCCGGCGCGAACGCGCCGAAGCCTGGCGACAGCGCCGTGTTCGGCTTCCGTGGCCAGGCCTTCGTCACCCGCGCCCATATTGTCGGCGTGTCGGGCATTTCGACGGGCAATCCGAAAGTGGAAACCATCGAGAACGGCTTCGGTGAACCCTATGCCTGGCCAGTCTAGGAGAAACACATGACGGTGAGCGCGCCCATCCTTCAGCTGCACGACATTCGCAAGAATTTCGGCGGCATCACCGCGATCGAGAGTTTTTCGCTCGAGGTTTTCCCGGGCGAGATCGTTGCACTCGTCGGTGACAACGGCGCCGGAAAGTCGACGCTGGTCAAGATCGTCTCGGGCGTCCACCCGCCCTCGTCCGGCACCATCGTCATCGAAGGAAAACCGGTGACGATGTCGAATGCCACCATGGGGCGCGCGCACGGCATCGAGGTCGTCTACCAGGACCTGGCGCTGGCCGACCAGCAGACGGTCTACATGAACATGTTCCTCGGCCGCGAGCCGCTGAACCGCCTCGGTTTGCTCGACCGCCGCCGCATGATCGACGAGACCGAGAAACTGGTGAAGGAACTGGACGTGCGCATCCCCTCCGCCCACGCCACTATCCGCGATCTCTCCGGCGGCCAGCGCCAGGGCGTTGCGATCGCGCGCGCCACGCATTGGGCAAGCAAGCTGATCCTGCTGGATGAGCCGACGGCGGCGCTGGGCGTTGCCGAAACCGCCCGGGTGGAGGCTATCGTCCAGTCGCTGAAGCAGCGCAATGTCGGCATCCTGATCATCAGCCACAGCCTCGACCAGGTCTTCAAGCTCTCCGACCGCATCTGTGTTCTCAGGCGTGGCAAGCAGATTGGAATTCGCGAGACCGCGAAGACCGATAAGAACGAGATCATTGCCATGATCACCGGCCTGCAGCAGCAATAGCAGGAACCTCTCTGAGAGCCCCCGCCCGAGATCCGGATGTTGTCGGCGATCACGCGATCGATCAGCTTGTGCCGCCTGGTGATCGCCATCGGCCCGTCCTGGTCGTAGCTGCCTTGCCACTCCGGATGCGGCGCCAGCAGCGCTGGCACATACATCGTGTCGGCCGAAATCATGCGCTGTTCCTTGCCGGAGTTTGCGAGGTAGACCGAGTGGCCGGGCGTGTGGCCGGCGCAGCGATGATCTGGAAGCCGGGCGCGACTTCGGCGCCGTCATGGATGCTGCTGGAGCTGCTGCGTCTGGTGAAGTTGCCTGCATCGCCTGAATTTCTCCAGGCGTATCCGCACCAGCTTTCTGGCGGCCAACAGCAGCGCGTTGGCATCGCTATCCCAGTCTCGATTTGATAGGACCTATGCAATGTATGGCGGCGCCGACATCACCGTGCCGCTCGGCGGAGTCAAGCTGTCCGGTTTCGGTCGCGACAAGTCGCTGCATGCGCTGGACAGATACACCGTCCCAAAACAGCCTGGATTTCTCTCGGCTGACCGTTTCTCGCTAAGCGCTGCCGAGGATGAAATCGGCGCAGCGGTCGGCGATCATGATCACCGGCGCGTTGGTGTTGCCGCTGATGAGACGCGGGCATGATCGAGGCGTCGCAGATGCGTAGGCGCGGCACGCCGCGCACGCGCAATTGCGGGTCGACCACCGCCTGGTCATCGCTGCCCATCCGGCAGGTGCCGCAGGGGTGATAGACCGTCTTGGCGTGTTCGAGGATGTGGTCTGTTATGGACTGATCGGAAAGGTCGGCGGCCCCGCCCGGCGACAGCTCGTCGGCGATCACCGCCTGCAGGCCGGCTGACGCAGGATGGTGCGGGCGATCTTCATGCCGGCGAGCAGCAGGGCAACACGCAAGATGCGACGGCAGGCTTTCCCTACGAAACCCGCTTCGAGGATCTGGAATATCTCACCACCGGTCGCACCGATCTGGTTTCGGTTCTTACCAACAATGCCTACCTCCATTCCCATTCCTCATTCTTTTGTCTTCCTGCTTGTCCTGGCGGCGGTGATGTTGGTCGTTCTGCACCGTACCGCCTTCGGACTATACCTCTACGCCGTCGGCAAAAATGAAGAGGCCGCGCGGTTTTCGGGAATCCGTACCGGCCGGGTGATCATCTGCGCCTATGTGATCTGCGCCGGGCTGACGGCGCTGTCATCCATCTTTCTCGCAATGTACACACGCTCGATCCTGCCAAGCTCGCACGGCAATTTCTACGAGCTCTACGCGATCGCCGCCGCCGTCCTTGGAGGGTTCTCGTGCGGGGCGGGGAAGGGTCAATCATTGGTGTGGTGCTTGGAACGATCTTGCTGCAGGTGCTTCAGAACCTTGGCAATCTTCTAGGCATTCCCTCCTCACTCAACTTTGCCGTGAGTGGATCGGTGATCCAGATCGGGGTACTGGCCGACCAGGAATACACAGAGTTTCGAAAGCGCCGCGAATTGATGCGGGGCCGGCTCGCAACCGCCGAGGGTAGGCTGTGATGCCCGAGCCGGTGAAATAGGTTGTTCACGGCAGTTGCGATCGCCGACCGGTTGGCTGCTTGCGCCCGGGGGGCAGCCGAAGGCCGGGATCTAAAACGCCGCAATATTGCCTCTCGAGCGGCTCCTGCTTCGAAGGCAGTCGCCGCAATGTCGATGCAGTCGGCTCATGATGTGCCGAGTTTCGATCTCGCATGGCGATGTAACTTATGCGATCAGCCCGTACTGCCGTGCCTTGCTGCGCAAGAACGGCAGACCGTTGCCCATTACAACCGCTTCACTCTCGGCCACCGGACGCCACACGCTGAGGCCAAACGCCAGACGCGGATCCATGTTGATGAAGCTCTCCATCGCGAGCCCGCCCTTGAAGCGGATCGCGGCCAGCGTTGCGAACGTCTCATCCCAATTGCAATTGCCCTCGCCTGGGGTGCCGCGATCAGACTCGGAGAGGTGGATATATTTGAGGTAATCGCGGGCGACGATAATACCGTTGCCCATACCTTTCTCCTCTATGTTCATGTGATAGGTATCAAGGTGCACGAACATATTGTCGGCGCCGACTCTCTCGATTAGTGCCACCGCCTGAGCCGCGGTGTTGATGATGTGGTTCTCGTAGCGGTTCACGGCTTCAACACCGAGTTCGATGCCGCGAGACTTGGCTTGCGCGGCGGCGGACGTCATCACTTTCGCAATGTTATCAAGTTCGTCCTGCGTAGGTGGCACGCCAGTACGCTCGCCGATGCCGCCATAGATTACGCCGCATAGCGCCTGGGCTCCGATGTCGGCCGTCTTGTCGATAGCCACCTTGAGAAAGTCAATCGCCTCCTGTGGGTGGCGCGATGCCCACGCATATTCGGGCAACCCTAGCGAGCACACCGCCTGCATGCCATTTGCCGCCAGCAGCTTGCGGGTGTGATCGGCATCGCAAGAAAATGGATCGGCCAGCGAAATTTCAATGAAATCGAGATCGTATTTTTTCACCGCCGCTACAGTGTGCTCGGCGCCCTCTACGGACCAACCACTCGTCCACATGCTCGTATGAACGCCAAAACCCTTCATCGTGTTATCCTCATGAAATTGAGCTGCCCGGCAGCCCACCGCAAGATCATGACGCCGATCAGCATGATGCCCCAAATGGCTGTGGCCAGGTGCTGGCTGGCGCCCAAGAGATTCAGTCCCGAAGAAAGCAACTGCAAAACGATGAGGGCTAGGAAGACCGAAACGACCTTGCCGAAGCCGCCAAACGGATTCACCCCGCCCAAGAAGCAGGCAAGCACCGTAATCAGCACATAGGACTCGCCATGGCCGACACGGACGGAATTGAATCGTGCCATCATGATAATGCCGGCCAACGCACACATGGCGCCAGACAGCGCGTAGATCAGAATGATCACGCGTCGCGTCGAGATGCCGGAATAGCGCGTCGCCTCGATGTTGGAGCCGACCATATAGTTTGAAAAGCCAAGCCTGGTTCGGGTCATCAAGACATGCCAGACGATGACTGCGCCGAGCAGTATCAGCAGCGGGACAGGAATGCCGACGATGCTGCCGTGACCCAGGGGCTGGATGAATTCGGGAAAGCCCGAAATATCGGCGCCGCGGGTCAGAAACTCGCCAAGGCCGCGCAGGAAAATCATCACCGAGAGCGAAACGAGGATGGGGTGCGCGCCGGTATAGGCTATCACCGGGCCCATGACCAAGCCGCTTGCCGTGCCAACGCCGACCGCAAGAACGGAACCGAGTAGAAAGGCATAGATGCTTGCGTCCGGTCCTCCGTTGGCCTGAAGAACCCAGGCGAGCGTGAGGCCACAGAGATTGGCCGTGAACGTCACGGCGAGATTGATGCCGCCCGAGATGATCGGCATCAACATCGCGAGCGTAAGCAGTCCAAGTTCAGGCAACTGGAAGGCCACCGATTCAAAGGTAGCTTTGGACAGGAATCGCGGCGAGAGAGATCCGAAGAATGCAATCACCAAAATCAATGCCAGCAAAAGTCCGATATTCTCGGCGCCCAACGTGCCGGCAAGACGGCGCAAGAATCCGTGCCGTAGCGCTCCAGTTTCGAGCACGCGCTGCGTCATGTACCCATCCTCTGCCGCAAGCCCGCGAGGATATGCCCGAGCGGCGCGTTGGACAGCGTGATGGCAATCAAGATGATCGCCCCGACGATCATCTTGAAAGCATAGGGAGAGATGCCGAGGAGGTTCAGCCCGTTTTGCGTCACCGACACAAGAAACACGCCAAGGATGCAACCGAGCACGGTGCCGCGCCCGCCACCCAGCCTGGCACCGCCAAGGACAACAGCTGCCAGCACGTCCAGCTCGCGCCCCACCAATGCGTTGGGCACGACTTCCTGGGAATAGTGCACCTGCACAAGTCCCGCGATCCCGGCCATCAAACCAAGCCAGCCGAAGGCAATGAAGTGCATCGCCGCGATGTTGATACCGAGGCGACGGGCGCCCTCCGGGTTATCGCCAAAAGCGTATAGCTGCCGTCCCGTGGTGGTATACCGGATAAGCCCCCAGGTGGCGGCGACGCAGACCGCCATGATCGCAACCGGCAGTGTTAGCTCGGCCCAATTGCCATTCGCCTGTTGGAACTCGAAAAGCACAGTGCGATGCGTCCACCATGCAGGCAGATTGTAGATCGATACACCGTGCGTGAAGAACATCAGCAGGCCGAAAAAAATATTGAAGGTGGCGATGGTGACAACGATTGAAATGATCTGGAAATAGTAGATGAGGCCGGCGTTCACCGCACCCAGGGCGATCCCGACAATTGCCGCCAAGGTGAGGCCGATGAACCAATCACCACCTCCCATTTGGGCTAGAGCCAGCGCCACAACGTATTGAACCACTGACGCGGCCACAGCGAAGGAGATGTCGATGCCCCCAGCGATCAACACCACCAGCAGCCCAACCGCGAAGATCAGATTTGTCGAGCTTGTGTTGAGCAGATTGAAGAGATTGGCAATGGTGAAGAATTTGTCGCTCGCAACGGAGAGACCTGCGCTCATGATGAGAAGAACCACAACGAGCCATGTCTCGGTGGGATGAGCCCGGAAGAGCTTGCCGCGGTTACGCATAGACGGCAGCTTCCAGGTCGCCGAGCGGGATGGCGTGCGGATCGTATTCGGCGACTATCTTGCCCGCAGCCATATGAAGGATACGATCGGCGTTGAAATAGACCTCCGGCACTTCATCGGATATCAGCAGAATCGCCAGGCCTTCGGCAGCGAGCTTGGCGACAATCTCGAAGATGCCGGCCCGCGCGCCAACGTCCACCCCCACGGTTGGCGAATCAAGAATGATCAGTTTCAGGCCGACCGCCAGCCATTTGGCGATGGCCACCCTTTGCTGGTTGCCGCCCGAGAGCGTGGAAATCGCATCGGTCTGCCGCCCGACTTTTATCGCCAATTCCTCGATCCAATGATTGACGAGCGCGTCCTTCTTCTCCGAGGAGATCAGCCCTCGATCAAGGATCTTGTCGAGCACCGGGATAACGGCGTTGTCGGCGATGGACTGAGCTTGTATGAGACCAAGGGACAAGCGGTCTTCGGAGAGATATCCAATACCCGCGCGGATTGCGTCGCGGTTGGAGTTCAGATGAAGAACCGTCCCGTTGAGTGCGATGCTGCCGCGGTCTGGGCGCAGCATGCCGAAAATAGAAAGCGCGAGTTCTGTGCGACCGGCGCCGAGTAGCCCGGTCAGGCCAAGCGTTTCACCTCGCCGTATTGTCAGCGAAACGTCGTCATAGTCGCCTGCGCGGGTCAATCGATCGATGTTCAACACGACGGGTGATCCACTAAGGTTTCTCGTGCTCACGGTTTGGTCGAACGTCTTGCCGGTCATCAGTTCGGTGAGGCGTGATTGGGTCATTCCGGCGGTCGGGAACACCCCAACGACCTTACCGTCGCGCAGAACGGTGACGCGACTTGAGATCTCCAGAACTTCCGCAAGGCGATGGCTGACGAAGACGATGGCCATGCCTTCATTCGAGAGTGTTCGAACGATCGAGAGCAACCGGTCTGTTTCCGATTGAGTAAGCGACGATGTGGGCTCGTCCATGAAAATAACCTTCGCATCGCCGGCGAGCGCCCGGGCGATGGCGACGATCTGACGTTGGGCGATTGCAAAGCTACGCAGAGGCGCGTCGACATCGAGGTCGGCGCCAAGCCGCGCCAACAGCCCTCGCGCCACCTCGCGAATGCGCGAATGATCGACGAGCCGAGGCATGTTGCCGAGGACAGTTCTGATCCCGATATTTTCCGCGACTGTCATTTCAGGAAACAGTGCGAGGTCCTGCCAGATGACTTCCACCCCGGCGCTGCGCGCCGCAGCCGGCGACATGATGTCGATAGACTTTCCGGCGATCGACATGTTTGCGCCGCCTAGCGGCTGACAAACGCCGGTGATTACCTTGATCAGGGTGCTCTTGCCGCTGCCGTTCTCACCGGCGATGCATTGCACTTCGCCCGGGAGAACCTCGAAGGCGACATCCTGGAGGGCTCTAACGCCACCAAATGTGACGCTTATGTTGCTAAACGACAGAACCGATGGGAGGTCCTGCGTCGTAGACGCGACGAGGTTCACGGCGGGCCCTTCTGAAATGACAAGGATGGGGCGTGCCGGGATTGATTTGCCACCCCGGCACGCCAGCCATGGTCCGCCATCTAAAGCCCTAGGGCTGCAAGACCATCGACCGTTTCGACCGTGATAGGCTGCACGGCGTCCACGATGATGGTGCCGGTTTTGAAGTCAGGGTGAACGACACCCAGACCTTCGATCGTCATGCCGTCGGTGATTTCACCGCCGCCCGCCAGAAAATCAGCCATCGTTACGAATACTTTGCCCGCTTCCAGAGGATTCCACATATAGCCGCCGTCAATAATGCCGGATTTGAGCATTGCGCTGCCTTGGCTAGGCGAGAATGAACCGACAAGAACCACCTTGTCACCAAGCTTCTGCTCCTCGATCGCGCGTCCGGCGCCGATCGGTCCCTGACTGCCGAACGTCAGGAAGCCGCCGAGGTCAGGATTGGCGGCAAGCACATCCAGAGCCGTCTTTCGGCTGTCATCGGCGCTCTCGGCGACGCCATATCTGTCGCCAACCATCTGCATGTCGGGAAAGTTCTTCTTCAGGTAGGCGATTGCAGCATCGGCCCAGGCATTGTGTGCGGGCACAGTAAGAGAACCTACGTACACAACGTACTTGCCTTTGCCGCCCATTTTCTCGGCAAATAGCTTGGCATGGGCCTCACCGAAACCAACGGCCGAGACCATTTCGAAGTCCCAATCAGCGTTCACCTGGTCTGGCGATTCATGGGTTATGACCTTGATGCCCGTGTCGCGCGCCTTTTTTAGAACCGGCTCGAGAACGTTTGCATCATTCGGCACGACGCCAATTACGCTGACGCCCTGAGCTATCAGGTCTTCGATCGCGCGGACCTGAAGTGCCGGGTCGGCGCTGGTCGGCCCGACCATGAAGCCGTCGTCGCCAAGCTCTTTCGACTTTTCCTTTATTCCCGTTTCCATGGCATTGAACCAGGGAATGCCGCCGATCTTCACGACAACTCCAACCTTGACGTCCTTTGCCAGCGCAGCATTCATTGTGGCGACCGAAAGGGCTGCGCCGAACGCTGCCGCGAGTATAGTTTTTGCTAACATTTAATTCCTCCCTGATTGACGAGTTTTTCAGTTGCCTATTGCCCATGTCGGCTTTGTTTGGCCCACCCCTTTGTGCCCGACGGCATTGACGCACTCGGCGCCGCATTCCTCCCAGAACGCGCCATAAAAGACTTTGAATGCCGGCCGGTCAAGGTGCTAAATAGATTTAGCAAGGCGGTCACGCCACCAGCGTCTAAAAACATTTCTCGATTGATGTAAACGATCCGCCCTTCGCACTCAGGCTGCAACCGTAGAACGACATGCGATCGCCCGCGAGCCTTGGGTGGAGGCGGTGCTACCCAGATCCGAGGTGCTGATGAACGGAGTTGAACTTCTGCAACGATGTCTCGTGACAAAGAATTGCTAGTGGTCGATGCTCGATTTGGATGCCGAATCCCAATCTTCTTGGGCGCCGTCATGCTCTCCGGTTCGCCCAAAGCTGGTCGGTACGGTCACCAGCGGAAAGTGGTCTATCGAATAATTCTCGAGAAGCGAAAATCCTTCAGCAATCATCACCTCGACATTCTGTCGGACCATGGTCACATCGAAGGGCAAATGCGCCGCGAATGGATCCCAGTCGAAGCTTCCGACAACAACCCGTCCAAGCTCACTTGAGGCTAGTGTCGAAGTGAACCGCAATGTTCCTTCAAGAGCGGTCACGCCGTTGACGAACATACCTGAGGGCAGATGCCCAAGCTGAGCGTATCGTGCAGCGAGAGACCGAGCAGCGTTGGTCGGTGCGTATCCGCAGCAGTCAATCGTGCCCGGGCCCGTAACAATCCCATGCGCTGCCAGCGCATCGTGAAAACCCAGCAAACGGCTACGTGTTGCGTCATCATCGCTGACCCCGCCAAAGAAGAAGAGATCTTCGGTGGAGCCCCCTCGTTCTTTCAATTTCTGAACAATGATCTCTGTGAGCGCCTTGGCGCCCCCGTAGTTGTCAGAAACAACTGAGGGAGCCCGGCGGCCTGGCAGATCGATGTTGATGCACCGGACGCCCGCTGCCCGGCACAGATCATTCAGCGGATCGGGGTCACGAACGCCCGCAAGGAAGAGAAATTCCACCTGCTGAGCCAGCAGGGTTTCCGTCACACTCAACTCGTTATCAGGATTGCGATGGGTGCTGACGACGATCGGGCACAAGCGGTGGACGCGGGATTCCGCTTCAAAGGCTTCGGCCAATCCGGCGAAGAAGCGATTGCGGTAATGTGGCAAGATCATTCCAGCGAGTCCGGATCGGGAAAGCCGCAATCCTCGTGCCTTGAGGTTGACAGCATAGCCAAGCCGCTCAGCCCAATCGAGGATGGTCGCTGCGGTTTCCGCCTTGATCCGGTGCTGTTGCCACGAGCCATTGAGGACGAGACTGACGGCGGTCGGGGACGACTTTGCCGCCACCGCGATATCATAAATCGTTGACTTGCGTCGGACAGACTTTCTCGCCATTGGTGACGCTCCCGCTGGGAGATGCAGTAGACGCTAGTGCGGGGTCAAGGCAACATCTCTAAATTGCGTCAAACGGTTTGGAGGAGCGACCCCACGGAAGGACGCGGCCTCTCGTGCCTCCGGTCCGGTCTCCCTGATTGTCTCGATCGTTGCAATGACAGCGCCAGGGAAATCGGCAGATTTGGGATTTTCCCTGAAGCTTCGTTCAGCGTCACTGGAGACACCAACCCCAGTGTTTCGGCTTTGGTCTCCCCGATGATCAATCACCTTGCAAAGGTCGACGAGAAGTTTCGATCAGTTTGGAGCCCACCGTTGGCGATGGTCGGGCGCACGCGTCACGATCGAGTCCTCCGTTTCAATAGCGGGAAGCTGAAAGCTTTGGGTTTCTGAGTCTCTATCTGGCCCCAAAAGGGTGCTGCCGGATGCGCCTCGTCTCCGGGCGTTGTTTGCGTACTTGGCCGAGGTGCCCTTGCTTGGCAAGTTCCTTCCGCGACAAGGGTCTGCTCGACAGCATTTTCGTCGCTATTGCCAATGCGGAGCCCCGAAGGATCAAAACCGGTTAGCAGCATGATGCCGACGGTTCAGAGCAAGCGACTCAGATTCCCGATTTGCTCAGAGTCTCCCAGCCTGTGGCTCTCCGTGCAGCGGGCCTTGAGCGTCTGGCTCGGCCTTTTTGAAAGCTCGCCTCCAATCGCTGGACGAGTTTGGCGGCAAGGCTAGTCGTCTCCATCGGTGTTATGATCGATGCCAGGGAGGCCGCCTGGACCATGGCGTGAACTCATTGCCGTATGCTGGCAGTGCAAGGCAATGAACTGACTGCACAACATGTAGGTGCATTCGTGGATCAAATTTCCAGATAGCCAAACAGCGCGCGTATCTCGATTAGGTGGCAAGGAGTTGCGAAAGCTATGTTCGCAGTTTGAGAATCGTCCGATATGCCGCACAACGATGCCGGCAAGACGAGCCGAGAATGATCTGACGCAATGTTCAGATCCAAGAAGGACGGTTACCTGTGGCCCAGAAAGGAATCACACTAAAGGACGTTGCCGCAGCGGCTAAGGTGTCGCGCGCCACGGCCGCCCGGGCGCTCAACAGCTATGGTTACGTTGGCGACGAGACGGCGCTCCGCGTGGTTGAGGCAGCCGAAAGGCTGGGCTATCGGGCCAACCTCGTCGCGCAGGCGCTGCGCAGCGGACAATTGCCGATCATAGGCTTCGTGCCCGGCGATATCCAGAATCCGTTCTTCGCCCGAATCGCGCACGACATAGAGGTGGAACTGCGCAAGCACCGCCACAATCTTCTGATTGCCAGCAGCGAGGAGAATGTAGAACAGGAGAAAGAACTGCTTGAGAGCCTTCGCTCGCTCAGCATTCGCGGCTTCATCCTTGCCCCAACGTCTGCAACCGACAGCCAGCATATTGTGCAACTGGCCCGCGAAGGCGCACCGATCGTGCTCATCGACCGCGTGGTAAAGGACCTGCAATGCGACAGCGTTGTCGTCGACAACGAGGGCGGGGCACGCGAGGCAGTGGACTATCTAGTTGGCAACGGTCACCACCGGATCGGTCTTTTGCGCGACGAGTCACGCATCTTTACGGCACAGGAACGCTTGGCTGGCTACCAAAACTCGCTCCACTCGCATGGGATCGCAATCGATGAAGCGCTCATCGGCGTATCGCGCTCGACCGTCGAGCACGCCATCGAAGCCACGATCCGCCTGTTCAGCCGGCGCAATCGCCCGACCGCACTGTTCACGGTGGACAGCCTCATGACGCAAGGCGCGCTTCTTGGCCTGCGTTCAATGGGGCTCTCGATTCCGCATGATGTGTCGGTGGTTGGCTTCGATGACTTCAACCTCGCCACGTTCACCGATCCGCAGATAACGGTCGTGGCGCAACCCATCTCCGAGATCGGACCGCTCGCCGCCAGATATCTGCTGGAGCGGCTTGCCGGCAAAAAGGTTGCACCGCGCCGTACCCGATTTCAGACCCGCTTGATCGTACGCGGATCGGTTGCCCGGCGCGCTGTGCGCTAAAGAGCAAACCCCTCGATTTCGGAGAATTTCGTCTAAAGGACTTGCCATTGGCGAAATTGCGTGCCCATTATTGCTTGTGAGATCGATCTCACATCGGAAAACGAGCTAGACGGCCCACCGACGCCTAAGGCGGGCTAGAGGCCTGTCACATGCGAAATACAAGGAAAACGTCATGCTGAACTTCGATAGGGACCGCTTCGTGAAGATCCAAAGCGGGGCCGTCGCCGTCGCAGGTGAGGTTCGCTCACTCATGCGCACACTGCTGGCAGATGGCGTCGAGCGGCTGTTTTTCATGGGCACCGGCGGCGTGCAGCTTCTAACCTTGCCCGCGATCGAGTTGGCGCAGCGCTGTTCTACCTTCCCGGTGAGCGGTGCCTATCCGGCGCAGGTCGTGATCGATCCGCCCGCCGGTCTCGACAGCAAGGCCGTGGTGGTCATCCCGTCCTTGTCGGGCACGACCAAGGAAGGCGTCGAGCTCATGGCCTTTCTGAAAAAACGTGGTGTGCGCACGATTTCGCTCACCGGCCATTCGGATACGCCAATCGCACGGGAGGCTGACCACAATTTCACGAACTTCGCCGAAGACGACACCTCGTCGGAATCCTTCTACCTGCAGACGCTGCTGATCGTCCTGGCCCTGCTGGAAGAGCGCGGCGAATATGATGATTTTGATGGCACTGTCGCCGAACTCAAACTGCTGCCGGATCTGCTTGCCGACGCCAAGGCTGCCTTTGAGGACAGGGCGGCCGAACTGGCCCAGACAATCAAGGACGATACCTATCACATCTTCACCGGCGCCGGCTCGGTGTGGCCGGAGGCACACTATTACGGCATGTGCATCCTCGAAGAGATGCAGTGGATTCGCACCCGCCCGGTGCACGCCGCCGACTTCTTCCACGGTACGCTCGAGTTGGTCGAGCCGGGCGTCAGCGTTTTCGTGTTCAAGGGCGAAGATGCCCTTCGGCCCCTGGCCGACCGGGTCGAGAACTTCGCCAGGCGCTACACGGACCGCGTTCGCACGCTGGACGCGGCCTCGGTCAAGTTGCCGGGCATCTCCGCAAAGGTCCGCGGCATGATCTCGCCGGTTCTGCTCGCCACCTTGCTCGAGCGGCTGAGCGCCCATCTCGAGGTGCTGCGCAACCACCCGCTGACCACCCGTCGCTACTACAAACGCGTGGAATATTGATCCCCTCTTACCTCTGAAGGAGCTATCCATGAAACGTTCGCTGCAAGTCGTGGCGGTCACGGTGGCCGCGGTATCATCATTGGGGTTGTCGATAAGCGGCAGTTCCGCCGCTTCGCCGGCTGTCACGGCCGACCCAAACGCCAAGGTGGAATACACCGGCACGCTTTCGGTCCTGACCAAGTTCGGGCTGCAACAGCTGTCGC
Source organism: Mesorhizobium sp. M0761 (assembly GCF_040320205.1). Taxonomy (NCBI): domain Bacteria; kingdom Pseudomonadati; phylum Pseudomonadota; class Alphaproteobacteria; order Hyphomicrobiales; family Phyllobacteriaceae; genus Mesorhizobium; species Mesorhizobium sp. M0761. Next base: position 101,686 of record NZ_JAMYPF010000020.1, on the reverse strand, counting down.
CCTATTTCGTCAACCTGGCACAGGCCTATGAGAAGCTCCATCCGGATGTGAAGGTCGAACTTATCCAGGAGAGCGACGACAGCGTGAAGGGCAAGACCAAGACGCTGGTCGCTTCCAACTCGCTGCCCGATATCTATTTCTCCTGGACAGGCAGTTGGGGTGGCAATTTCGTGCGCGGCAATCGCGCCGTTGATCTCACGCCCGTCATTGCTGCCGATACCGAGTGGGGCAAGTCGCTGTCTCCAGCCGCCGTCAAGGCGTTCCAGTACAACGGCAAGTTCTATGGCATTCCGCTTTACCAGGATGCCAAGTTCATGGGCTACAACAAGCAGATCTTCGCCAAGCTCAGCCTCAAGGCACCCGCCACTTTCGAGGACTTGCTGACCAGCTGCGACGCCATCCGCAAATCCGGCGTGACACCGATCTCCTTCGGCAACAAGGAGGCTTGGCCGGCGATCCACTTTGCAGGCCAGCTGCTCGCCTACAACGTGCCGCAGGCAACGCTGGAACGCGACTTCGATCCGGCCACCGCCCAATACAGCGATCCAGGCTATGTCGCAGCACTCAAGCAGTTCAGCCAGCTTGTCGAGCGCTGCACCGATGGCGCCGGCGTCAACGGCACATCCTATGCCTCGGCTCTCCAGGCCTTCACCAACGCCCAGTCGGCCATGTACTACCAGGAAATCATCGAGTTCGATCAGGCCGCCACGCCGGAGTCGGCGTTAAAGCCCGCCGATTTCGGATTCTTCCGGCTGCCGGTGCCCGCCGGCGCCAAGGGTGACGCCAAGTCGATCGAGGGCGCGCCGGAGGGCTACATGATCAATGCGGCATCGAAGAACATCCCGCTGGCGATCGATTTCATGAAGTTCGTGACCTCGAAGGAAAATGCGCAGGTCTTGTCTGCGCCACCCTATGGCCAGCCGAGCGCCACCATCGGCGGCGCCTCGGAATCGAACATGAGCGCGGCTGTGGTCGATGGCCTCAAGGATATCAACGCCGCCTCATACCTCATGCCCTGGCTGGATACGGCCAACCCACCGCGCGTCGCCGCCGTCTGGCTGTCCAGCCTGCAGGCGCTGGCGGGCGGCTCGATGACGCCCGAGCAAGTGATGGACGAGGTGCGCAAAGCCGCATCCGCGGCCAAATAAAGCAGGCGAGCATGGCAAGGGCCTCGGACACAGTGGACAGCGGCGCCGACATCGGCGTCGCCAGGCCGCAACGGCCAAAGAGCCGGCGGGCCTGCTTCGCCAACCTGTTGTCGTTGCGATGGGCGGCGATCGCGCTCATCCTCATCGGCTGGTTCGTCTATTATCCGATCGTCGACAATTTCATCGTCAGCACCACCGACCAGGACATCTACACCGGCGAGGTCACCAATGTCGGCCTCGCCAACTACGACCGGCTGCTGCATGACCCGGTCGTGCTACTGGCGCTGTGGAACAACTGCCTCTACGCTCTCATCTCCGTCATCTTCCAGGTCTTCGGCGCGTTCCTGCTGGCGGCCATTATCGAGGACCTGAAAAGCGAAAGCTGGCGCCGGCTGTGGCGCGCCGTCTATTTCGTGCCGTCGGCAATCTCGATCACGGTGACCGGCCTGCTGTTTTATTTCATCTACCAGCCGCAGATCGGCTTGCTGGATGCCGCGCTCAGCCGTGTTGGACTGAGCCAGCTCGTCATGCCTTGGCTCGGCAATGAGCACACCGCCATCTATGCCATCATCGCCATGAGCCAATGGCAGGGTTTTGGCTATTCGACGCTGCTGTTCGCCATCGCCATCCAGAAGATCCCGCGCGACCTCTACGATGCCGCAACGATCGACGGCGCGGGTCCTCTTCGCCGCCTGTGGAGCATCACCTTTCCGCTGACCCGGGAAATGACGGGGTTGATGATCATCGTCACCATCACGGGCGCGTTCCAGGTGTTCAACGAGGTCATGGTGATGACCGCAGGCGGTCCCAACAACAGCAGCCAGGTGCTGGGCACGTGGCTCTACCAGAAGGCCTTCATCGAGGACAATTTCGGCTATGGCGCGGCGATCGCCGCCGTCATCTTCATGTTGACCATGCTCACAGGTGCGGCACAGCTCTGGTACACCAAGCGCCGCCGGGTGCAGCTATGAGTGCGATGGTCGCAGCCGGTCGCAGCCGGCACGTCAATGTGTGGTCGGTCATCGCCAGGACGTTGCTCTATTCATTCCTGGTCTGCCTTGGTGTCGTCGTCATCTATCCGCTGATCTGGATGGCGCTGAGCGGCTTCAAGGACAATGCGCAGATCTTCGGCGATCCCTTCGCCCTGCCCACCCATTGGTCGTGGAACAATTACGTGCAAGCGTGGAACCAGGGCGTGCGTGGCTACGTGACAGTCTCGGTGCTGGTGACCGTCGCTTCGGCCATATGCACCGTGCTGATCAGCGCCTGGACGGCTTTCGGCCTGACCCGCACCAAGATGCCGGCAAAGCCGCTGGTTATCGCCATCGTTCTGGGCGGCTTGATGCTGAGCCCCACGGTGGCGATCATTCCACTGGTGAAGATGTTGCAGGCGCTCGGTCTCTACAACACCTACTGGGCGCTGATCATTCTCTACACGGCGTTCCGTGTGCCGTTCACCACCTTCCTCATCCGCGCCTACATGCTGGATCTGCCTGAAGACATCGACGAGGCGGCGACGATGGATGGCGCCAGCGAGGGTCAGATCTTCTGGCGCATCACCTTGCCGCTGTGCCGGCCGATCATCATTTCCTGCGTCATCCTGCACGTCCTGTTCGCCTGGAACGAATATCTCTTCGCCATGATCTTCACGAGCGGCTCGGATGTGCAGACGCTGCCGGTCGGACTGACGTCGATCATGGCAACCCACGGGACCAACTATGCCGTGGTGTTCGCGGCCATGACGATCTCGGCGCTGCCTATCGTGATCGTGTTCTTTGGCGCGCAACGCTACTTCATCCGTGGCTTGGCCGAAGGCATCGGCAAATAACAATTCCCGAAAGGAGCCTTCATGCCGCAGCTCGCTGCTCATCAGCTGATCGGAGCCAATTTCAGCTTCCAGCACTTCCCCTTCGATGAGGTCGCCAGGACGATCCGAGGCTTTGGCCTGCGCGAGATCGAGCTGTGGGGGATTGCCCAGCATCTGGACCTGTTCCACGCCACGGACGCACGTGTCGAATCCGTTCGCCGGGTACTCGCCGACAACGAGCTGTCGGCCTGGTGCTTTACGCCTGAGCAGGTGTTGTATCCAATCAACATTGCCTCCGGCGACGCCGCACTGCGCCAGGACAGCATCGAGCGGTTTTGGCGTGCAGCCGACATCTGCGCGGCGCTTGGCGCCCGCTATCTCTTCCTGACGCCCGGCCGGGGCTACGAGAGCGAACCCCGGCAACCGGCATGGGACCGCGCGGTCGGTTCGATCGGCGAGATCGCCCGGCGCGCCGCCGCAAACGGGGTGCGCTGCCTGCTCGAGCCGTTGCAGCGGTTCGAGAGCAACCTCGTCAATAATGCGGCAGGCCTGCGCCAAATGCTGGATGAGGTGGGCGCCGGCAATATCGATATCGTGCTCGACACTGTCGCCATGGCCACGGCCGGCGACACCGTGGCCGGCTATGTCGACCTGTTCGGCTCGCGGCTGGCGCATGTTCATCTGGTCGACGGCACGCCAGGCGGGCATCTGGTGTGGGGGGAGGGCACGCTGCCGCTCGACCACTATGTCAGCGAACTCGCGCGCCTCGGCTATGCCGGTAAGTTCACCTTCGAGCCGTTCGGCAACGGCTCCTACGCGCTCGATCCGGTAAAAGCCTGGACACGCTGCCTTGGCGCCATCGCGCCGTATATCGATCGCGCAACGGTGCCGGCATGAGGTCGAAAAAGCTTATCGCGGTCGGGGACAATTGCCTTGATGCCTATTTGACCAACAACTTGATGACGGTGGGCGGCAATGCCTTGAATGTCGCGGCGCAATGGCGGCGCAACGGCTGGTCCGCGCGCTATTTCGGCGCCGTCGGGAACGATCCCGAAGGCGACGTGGTGCTTGCCGAACTGCAAGGTGCCGGCCTATCTCCGGACGACGTCGAACGGCGTCCCGGCGATACGGCCGTCACCTTGCTGCGCGATGAATCCGGCGACCGGAAGTTCCTGCACGAATCCTTCGGTGTGGGCGAAAACTACATGCCGGCGCCCGCGCATTATGCGGTCATCGCCGCGGCCGACTGGGTGCATCTCGGCACCAACGCCAACAAGCACCTTGTTCAACGATTGGTGGCGGACCATGTGCCGTTCAGCATCGATCTATCGACCGCCCATATGGCGCTGCCGCTCGACGGTGTCCCGCTTTTGTTTGCGTCCGGACCGGACGATGTCGATGTTCCCATCGAGCCATCGCTGGGCGCGCTCAGGGCGGCCGGCGCAAGGCAGGTAGTTTTGACCTGTGGCCGACGCGGCTCCTACTTCGACGATGGCACGAATGTCGTGCATGCGCCGGCGACGCTTGTCGATGTCGTGGATACGTGTGGCGCCGGCGACAGTTTTATTGCCACCTTCCTCGCCGGCTTCCATTTCGGCGGCCTTGGCGCCCTGGAGGCATTGCACAGGGCGTCGATCGCGGCGGCACAGACCTGCACCCATCTCGGCGGGTTTCCCCAGAGACCGCGTCCGATACCCGATTGGCTGCGAGCCAAATATGCCAGCTTCATTGTCGATGCGCAGGGAGCCCAAGCGTGAGTACACTTCGTTTGCGGCAGCCTGCGGTCGCGCTTGCATCTGACCGGTCGTTTTGGCTGCAGGACATTACCGCCGCCCCTGCGACCGAGCCATTGCGAGGCGACGAGCGCGCCGACGTGGTGATCGTCGGTGGCGGCTATACCGGTCTGTGGACGGCGCTGCGGATCCTTGAACTGGCGCCGCAAACGCGGGTGGTGATCCTTGAAGCCGATCTGTGCGGATCGGGGGCCTCGGGGCGCAACGGCGGTCAGGTCCATTCATGGTTCGCCGAAATCGACCAGATCAGTGCGGTCGTCGGTCTCGAGGAAGCGCGCCTGCTGTGCGCCGACACGGTGGCATCGATCGCGGAGCTGAAGGCGCTGCAGCAAAACGGCACCATAGACATGGACCTGAGGCTGGACGGATGGCTGTGGACAGCAAGCTCCATTGCGCAGGAAGGCGCCTGGGAGACCGCCGTGGCCTTGACGGCGGCTGTTGGAGAAAACCGTTTCAGCCCGCTGACAGCCGAGGACATTCAACGCCGCACCGGTTCATCGGCCTCCTATGTCGGCGTGGTCGAGACCACTGCCGGCACGGTCCATCCCGCCAAACTTGCCATCGGATTGCGCAAGCTGGCACTGGCACGCGGCGTCATCATCCACGAGCGCAGCCCGGTCCTCGCCATCGAACCCGGCATGACATGCACGGTGCGCACGGCGCATGGCGCGGTACGGGCTGACAAAATCGTGCTTGCCGCCAACGCCTGGCTTTCCGCGCTGCCGGAACTGCGGCGGCATCTTTATGTGGTCGGCAGCGAGGTGATTGCCACTGCCGCCGTTCCCGAACTGCTCGACAGCATCGGCTGGCGCGACGGCGCCTCGATCTGCGATTCCCAGGCCCAGGTGCTCTACTACCAGCGCACCATCGGGGGCAGGGTGGTCTTCGGTCGTGGCAGCGGCAACGTCGCCTTCAGTGGAAATTTCGGCGCCAGCTTCAACCGCAGCCCGGAGCACGGCGGCGACAATATGCGAGAGCTGCATCGGGTCTACCCGTCGCTGCGCGGTGTGGCGATCGAATATGACTGGTCGGGGCCGATCGACTGCGTGCCTGAACACGTTCCTGTCTTCGACCACCTGCGCGATTATCCCAATATCTTCTACGGCATGGGATTCAACGGCACCGGCATCGCGCAGACGCCGATAGCCGGACGCATTCTGGCGAGCCTGGTGCTCGAGCGAAAGGATCGCTGGAGCGAAAGCGGTCTGGTCGGCATCGAGCGGCGCATGTCGCTGCCGCCCGAGCCTTTGCGTTATCTCGGCGCCAGGCTTGTCCGCGCCGCGGTGCGCCGCAAGAACGAGGCCGAGATCCGCAACCGCAAGGCCGGCAGGATCAGCAGTCTTCTGGCGGCCCTGAAGCCAGGCAGGCGCAAGAAGTAGCCGGGCATCTGGCTCATCGTCATGCTCTTCAAACCATGAGCCGGCACGTGCCGTCCCGATGACGGTGGACGCGGCATTGCGATCAGGGTGCTTGCTGGGTTGGTCGACGTACATTCTTAAAGCGGAGTGCGTCGACCTTGTTCTAACGTATTCATGTGGGCCGTATCGCCATCACACCTATGCTTGGCGCACTTGCGGCTTTCCATTCGAGGGCGGGCCAACGGATCCGCGTGCAATGATGGCGGTCGGCAAAACGAGCTTTTCCGCCGGGCGGGAATCTCCCTTCAATCGCCGGATGAGCAATTCCGCGACGCTCTTGCCAAGCGCGTAGACGGGCTGGTCGATAACGGTGATGGGCGGCGTGGTGACGCTCGTCCAGTCCGCATCATGGAAAGTGATGAGCGAAATGTCGTCGGGAACCCGCAGGCCGCGCTCGCGGGTCACCTTGAAGATCTCCAGCGCAATGACGCTGTCGGAGGCGAGGATCGCCGTCGGCCGATCCGGCGCCGACAGCATCTCGCCGGCAACCCTGCGCGTTTCGGTGGGGCTTGTCGCGCCAAGGCGAACAAAGCGTTCTGGCCGATCAAGTCCGGCCTCTCGGCACACGGTGAGGAAACCGTCGATGCGCTCACGGACCGACGAGGTGTAGATCTGCCCGAGATCGCGGTACTCGTGCCCTTCGGCGTCGACCGCGGTCACATAGGCGATGTTGCGGTGGCCGGCATCGGCTAGAAAGCGGGTCGCCAGCATGGCGATGCCGCGATCGTCGGTCGTGACCGTATCGACATCCAGATCTGCCAGCGCCCTATCCAGCAGGGCAAGCGGTCGGCCCGAGCGGTGGATATCGCGCAGGTGCGCGATGTCGCGCGATTCCGACGGCGTGACGATCAGCCCGTCGACGCGCTTGCCGATGAGCAGTTTCACGGCCGCCTTTTCCGCCTCGATCTTCTCGCCGGAATTGGCCAGGATGACGTTGAACCCGGCTGCCTTTGCCGCGTCGCTGATGCCGCGTACCGCGAGGCTGAAGAACGGGTTCTCGATGTCGCCGACAACCACGCCGATGATGCCGGAGCGGCCGGTCGTCATGCTGCGGGCGAGCTCGTTCGCACGATAGTCCAAGGCCTTGGCCGCGGCCATGACTTCCGCGCGGATCATGTCGCTGACGACGCCGTATCCGCCGAGCACGCGCGCGGCTGTCGCTTTCGAAACGTTGGCCGCGCGGGCGACGTCGCTGACCGTTATCGACGGGGTCTTGGGGGCGGTTCTTTTCATCGGATGACGACTACAAGAGTTGTTGACGGGAGGTCAACGTGGCGATAACGATTAACAAAGAGACCGGTCTCACGCAATATGAGACCGGTCTCTTTAAAAGGAGTGGAGCCGAGAGGCGTGACGGACCGTGATTTCGGCAAGGGCATGTCGGCGCGCCAGATGGCGGCTCGACGGAAATACCAAGAAGAACAGACCTTCAGAGTGGAGAAAGACATGAGCAGGAAAGAAATTCTCAAGTCGTTGATGTGCCCGGTCAGAACCGGCGCAATGGCTCTTATGGCGATGTGCCTCGGCGCTGGGCTGGTTTCAGGAGCGGCCGCCGCGGATGACAATCCCTATGGCCTCATTGATGCGAAGGTCATCAGCGTCGGAACCATGGGCGATGCCAAACCCTACGCTTTCACCCAGGCCGATGGGTCGTTCACCGGCTTCGACATCGAATTGTTCCGCAACGTCGCGAGCCGCCTTGGCTTCAAGCCCGACCAGGTGATCTTCACCGGCCAGGAATTCTCGGCGCTGATGCCTTCGGTGGCAAACGAGCGTTTCGATGTCGCGGTCGCGGCAATCGGCACGACGGAAGCACGCAAGAAGACCGTCGACTTTTCCGACGGGTATATCGCAGGCTATCTGTCCGTGCTTACTGCCGACAAGGCGATCACGTCGGCGGACGGGCTCAAGGGCAAACGTCTCGGCGTCGTGCAAGGCACGCTCCAGGAAATCTACGCGGCGAAGAATTTTGTCGGAACCGATCTCGTCAAATTCCCCGACAACAACTCCGCCGTTTCGGCGCTTAACAACGGAACCGTGGATGCCCACTTCCTCGATTACGAGGCTGCCAAGGACTATGGCGTTCGCTATCCGAACCTGAAGATCGCGGTCAATATTCCTTCCTTTGACGCGCCGGCCGGCTTCGTCCTGCGCAAGGGCAACGACAAGCTCCGCAATGCGCTGAACACCGCCCTTCACGCGGCCATGCAGGACGGCACCTGGAAAACGCTTTATGAAAAGTGGTTCCCCGGCTCGCCGATGCCCGACCAGTATCTTCCCAAGAAGTAGACCGTACCCGGCCGCTGGCTTTCATGCCGGCGGCCGGATTACGCCGCCGTCCTTGATGCGGACGATGTGAATAGCGCAACCAAAAGGGGGGCGAATGAACTGGCTCGAAAACCTGCGGCGCAGTTTCCTCGACTGGCAGGCGATGGCGGACGTGCTGCCCAGCATGATCACCATCGGATTGAAGAACACCTTGATCCTCGCCGCCGCGTCGACGGTGCTGGGTGTCATCCTCGGCATGATCCTGGCGGTCATGGGCATCTCGCAATCGCGCTGGCTGCGCATTCCGGCGCGGGTCTACACGGATATATTCCGTGGGCTGCCGGCGATCGTCACCATCCTGCTGATCGGCCAGGGCTTTGCCCGCATCGGCCGTGAAATCTTCGGGCCTTCGCCCTTTCCGCTCGGCATTCTTGCGCTGAGCCTGATCGCCGGCGCCTATATCGGCGAAATATTCCGCTCGGGCATCCAGAGCGTCGAGCGCGGGCAGATGGAGGCCTGCAGGGCGCTCAGCATGAGCTACGGCCAAGGCATGCGCCTGATCGTGATACCGCAAGGCATCCGCCGCGTCTTGCCGGCCCTCGTCAACCAGTTCATCGGCAACGTCAAGGATTCAAGCCTTGTCTACTTCCTCGGTCTGCTCGCCTCGGAGCGCGAGATTTTCCGTGTCGGTCAGGACCAGGCAGTGGTCACCGGAAACCTCTCGCCATTGCTTCTGGCCGGCGTGTTCTATCTCATCATCACCGTGCCGTTGACCCATGTGGTCAACTATATCGACAACTCGCTGCGGGTCGGAAAGCAAAAGGCCGGCCTCGTCATCAGCGGCCTGGCCGAAGTGAGCGAACTGGAGGGCGCCACCGGCAGTGCACCTTCGGAGGCCGGCTCTGATGCCCGCTCAGCGCTGCCCCGCTTCAAGGGCGGCAGTCTCGCCATCACCGATCTCGACATGGCCTATGGCGACCTCGATGTTCTCAAAGGCGTCAGCCTGGCAGTCAAGCCTGGCACGGTCACATGCGTGATCGGCCCATCAGGTTCGGGCAAGTCGACCCTGCTGCGCTGCCTCAACCGCCTGGTCGAGCCCAAGGGCGGTGAGGTGTTGCTCGATGGTGCGAGCATCCTGGCGATGAAGCCTGAAAAACTGCGCCGGCGTGTCGGCATGGTTTTCCAGCAGTTCAATCTGTTTCCCGACCACACCGCGCTCGAAAACGTCATGCTGTCGCTGACCAAGGTAAAGGGGCTCCCTGTACAGGAAGCTGAGCGCATCGCCGAGGCGCGCCTTGCCGACGTCGGGCTTGCGACCCGCAAACACCATCGTCCAGGGAGCCTTTCCGGTGGCCAGCAGCAGCGTGTGGCAATCGCTCGTGCATTGGCGATGGACCCGGAGGTCATCTTGTTCGATGAGGTAACGAGCGCACTCGATCCAGAACTGGTGAAGGGTGTGCTCAACCTCATGGCGGATCTCGGCCGGCGCGGCATGACAATGGTCGTGGTGACGCATGAAATGGGCTTCGCCCGCAAGGTCGCCGATCAGGTCGTCTTCATGGATGAAGGCCGCATCATCGAGGCCGGCACGCCTGCCGCGATTTTCGACACGCCGAAAAGCCCGCGTCTGAAGCACTTCCTTGCCGAAGTGCTTTGATCACGCATGAGCCCTTCAAGACGGCCGCCCAAACCAACCTCCACCAGTGAAAGATATCTCATGGCTGCATCACATCAGGTTTCCAAGGTCGTTGTTGTCGGCGGCGGCATTTTTGGCGTCTCCTCGGCCGTTCATCTTGCAAGGCTCGGCATCGAGACCGTGCTGATCAATGATGGACCGCTCGCCAAGGGAGCTTCCGGCCGCTCGCTCGCCTGGATCAATTCGGCGCGCAGGCGCTCGGCTGAATATCATCGCCTGCGCATGATCGGTATCGACCGCTACCGCAGTTTGTCGGCGCGATGCCCGGATGCCGCCTGGCTGCGTTTCGACGGCGGCCTGACGTGGGATGCGGACGATGCCTCAAACGAGATCGCCGATGTCTTCGCTCACGAAAAACGTCTCGGCTATGATGCGCAGCATCTGTCCGCGGACGCCATAAGGTTGGTCACGCCGGGTGTCTGCGCAAGCGCTGTCACGCCTCAAGGCGCGATCTTCAACGCGGGTGAGGGCTGGGTCGACCTGCCGTCGCTGATCGAAATATTGATCGCGGAATTCGTGGAGCGGGGCGGCCAGGTGGTCACCGAGGCCGGAAGCGCTACCGTCACCGTCGCCAACGGCCGCGCCACCGGCGTCACCACCACCAGCGGGATCAGCTTCGCCGCCAACGCGGTGCTTCTGGCGACCGGTGCGGATGTGCCGCGAATGGTTGCCGTGGCCGGTCAGCGTATTGCCGATGGGACACCAATCGCGCTGCTGGTCAGGACCAAGCCAGTCGACTTGCCTCTACGCGCCGTGCTCAACACGCCGCGCGTCGCCATCCGGCCGACGCCTGATGGCGCCCTCGCGCTCGATTCTGCCTGGTCGGAAAAAGAGGTGGTAGTCAATCCGGACGGGACTTATCGCGTAAAAGCATCGACCATCCAGGGGCTTCTCGACGAAGCGTCGAATGTTCTCGACGGTCATCCGAAATTGGAATTGGAGAGCTACGGTGTCGGGCCCAAGCCGATCCCCGGAGACGGCGAGCCGGTCTTCGGCCAGTTGCGGGAGATCGAGGGGTATTACGTCGCCTTCAGCCACAGCGGCGCAACACTTGGCTTGATTGCCGGCGAACTGCTTGCAACCGAGATCGCCACCGGAACAGAGCACCCACTCCTTGCAAGCTTTCGACCGTCTCGATTTTCACTTTAGCCTGCCAATTCGCCTCGGAATGGGATGTAATGTGGCATGCTTGGAGTTTCGCTAGCCGAGACGGCGGCCGCCTGGCCGCTTACGCGCACCTGACAAGCGAATATGTTCCGGAACATTTTCTCCACGTTGAAGTTGGACAGCGCCAGGACCGTCGTTCGTCCAAGCTCAACCAGCGCTGAGAAATTCCATGACCAACCAACACCCCAAGACTAAACAGCCCTCGGACAAGGATCTGCGAGACAACCCGGGAATCGGCACCTCGAAGGGCGCGGTCAAGGGCGGCGATATGCTCGACGAGAACGATGCTCTCGATGGGGACAATACGTTCGAAGGCGATGTCGAGAACGATGTCACGCCTCAGGGCGGCATCAATCCTGACCAGACCGGACGCACGAACAAGTAGGAGGCGCCTTGCCATGGCCGGCCGGAAGACCCACGAGCAGCAGCTGCGCATCATCGAAAAGCGCGAGAACACCAGCAATGCCGGCGACGATTTCAATGCCGAGGATGAGCTGAAGAGAACCAAGCAGGAGCGCGAGGCGCGGCAAGACGGCGCCAATCTGCGCGACGAGGGCGTGGAATTGACCGACAAGGACGATCGCCAGATGATCCGCGGCGAAAACCAGGAGAGCGAGCACCACAAGCGCAGGCAGGACGACTAAGCCTGTCGTCTTTAAGGCTATCGAGGAGCCATGCCAGACTACCGGCACGCCAGGCACCGCATGGTCGAGGCGCACATCGCCCGCCGCGGTGTGCGTGACGAACGAGTCCTTTCGCCACTGAGGCAGAATCCCGCGCGGGAAATTCGTCGACGAGGGGTGCGAGGAGTTCGCCTATGGGGACGGTCCGGGCGGCGTTGCGCTCTGGCTATAGGGACCTGCGAAGACGCGACGTGAACATCGGCCAGCTCTGCCGCGAGCGCTTTTGGCGATCAGGCAGCCTCGGCCACTACATGCAAGCTCGGCCTCGCAGCAGTTCGATGTCTTCGTCTGTTCGATCGCACCTCGCCTGTTCAGCCGCTGACTGCCGAACAGCGCCTCATCGGGTGGTACTGACACGTTTGCCTTCGGCACCTGACTAGGCGGCCTTGCCTTCGGGCACGGAACATCTCACCGACTTTCTGGTTAGGCAGGCCGGATGAAGGGAGCTTTGCGCATGGCCACTAATTTGGAAGACGGCAAGACCGCTCAGTCTTCCGACGACTTGCTTGGCGGCAATCGCGGCGGCGACAAGGACCAGCGTAAGACTGACAAGACCGCGAACAAGAGCAGCCAGGCGGCGGGATCCGCATCGCGGTAGGACTGAGACATGCCGACCGCCGCGGACATCCTCATCGAGACGCTGATCGACTGGAACGTCGATATCATCTTTGGCCTGCCGGGCGACGGCATCAATGGCATCATGGAGGCGCTGCGCAGGCGGCAGGACCGTATCCGCTTCATTCAGGTGCGGCACGAGGAATCCGCGGCGTTCATGGCGTGCGCCTACTCAAAATGGACAGGCAAGCTCGGTGTCTGCCTCGCAACTTCCGGCCCTGGCGGCACACACCTCCTGACGGGACTCTACGATGCCAAGCTCGACCAAGCGCCGGTGCTCGCCATTACCGGCATGCAGTTCCACGACCTCATCGAGACCTTCACCCAGCAGGATGTCGACTTGACGCGCGTCTTCAGCGATGTCGCCGTCTTCAACGCGCAGGTCTCCGACGCGGCGCATATGGAAAGCCTGGCCGGTCTCGCCTGCAGGTCGGCGCTGGCACGTCGCGGCGTTGCGCATCTGTCGATCGCCAGCGATGTGCAGGAGCACACGCTCGACCAGGCCAAGCGCTCGAAGCGCAACAAACCGTCGCATACGCCGGATCGTTGGTTCGAAGGAAGCAGGCTTCCCGACGAAGAACAACTTGCGAAAGCCGCCGAGATCCTGAACGGGGCGACGAAGGTCGCGATCCTCGCCGGTCGGGGCGCGCTTGGTGCCAGGCACGAGTTGGAAGAGACGGCGGAGCTGCTTGGTGCCCCCGTCGCAAAGGCCTTGCTCGGTAAGGCTGCCTTGCCCGACGATCACCCGCTGACGACTGGCGGCATCGGAATTCTCGGCACGCTGCCGTCGCAGGAAATCATGGAGGAATGTGACGCGCTGCTCGTCGTCGGCTCGACCTTTCCCTACATCGAATACTACCCGAAGCCGGGACAGGCGCGCGGGGTGCAGATCGAGCGCGACCCGCAGCGCATCGGCCTGCGCTATCCCGTTGAGGCCGGCCTTGCCGGCGATGCCGCCGTGACGCTGCGATTGCTGAACAAGCGCCTGAAGCGCAAGGATGATCGCAGCTTCCTCGAGAAGGCGCAGGCGGGCATGCGACGCTGGCGCGAGATGATGGCGCAGTCGGAGCGAAAGGCCGCCACTTCGCTCAAGCCCCAGGTGGTCACACGCGCATTTGGGAAACGATTGCCCGATGAGGCGATCCTGGTTGCCGATTCCGGCCAGAACACCGAGATGGCGGCCCGCCATATCGAACTGCGTGACGGGCAGGCTTTCGGCGTCTCGGGCGCGCTGGCCTCGATGGCATGCGGACTGCCCTACGCGATCGCCGCGGGCCTGGCCTTTCCCGGCCGGCCGGTCTTCGCGGTCGTCGGCGACGGCGGTCTCGCGATGCAGCTCGGAGAGTTCTCGACGGCAGTTCGGTACCGGGTCCCACTCAAGGTGCTCGTGCTCAAGAACGGCATGCTCAATCAGATCGCCTGGGAGCAGATGATGTTCCTCGGTAACCCGCAATTCGCCTGCGAACTCCAGCCCATCGACTTCGCCATGGCCGCCGAAGCCATGGGCGGCATTGGCTACAGCGTCTCTCGCGCCGAGGAGGTGGAAGGCGTTCTCGACTCTGCCCTGGCTGCTGAGGGTCCGGTGGTCATCGAGGCCGTGGTCGACCCGTACGAACCGATGATGCCACCGAAGATGCCGCCGGATTATGCGAAAAATTTCCGCAAGGCGCTACCGGATACCCCCGGACGCGCGGAAATCGAGGCGAATGTGGCGCAAGAGCCGCTTAGGTCGATGATTACCGCCGGCGAGAAAGACTGACCACACGCAAGAAGGAGCACGAGTTGAACAAGACCGACAGCGGCACCGCAAATCGCGGTTCGCCGGACCTCATGGGCGGCGACCAAGCGTGCAAGGCCGAGGAATGGGGCGGTGGCTCGAAAGCCGCCAAGGGACCGATCACGGAACCGGATCGACACAACCGCAACTCCAACCAAAAAAGGACCTGACATGCAGGATGCCCAGCAGAAATATCCTCGGCCGCCGCTTCCCGAACAGCAGCAGGACATGCCCGGCTACACCGACGAGATGGATCCACGGCCCGACCACGGAGAGGAGAGCTATCGCGGCAGCGGTAAGCTGACGGACCGCGTCGCGCTGATCACCGGCGCGGACTCGGGCATCGGCCGGGCGGTGGCTATCGCGTTTGCACGCGAAGGCGCCGACGTCATCATCTCCTATCTTGAAGAGGACGAAGATGCGCAGGAGACGGCGCGCTTGGTCGAGGAAGCGGGGCGCAAGGCGGTGCTCGCACCCGGCGACATCTCGGACGAAACATTCGCGCGGTCGCTTGTGCGGCGAGCTATCAATGAATGCGGGCGCCTGGACATCCTCGTCAACAATGCAGCCCACCAGGCGTCGTTCGAGAAGCTGGAGGACATCAGCGCGGAGGAATGGGATCTCACCTTTCGCACCAATGTCTATGCGATGTTCTATCTGTCCCAGGAAGCAGTGAAGCACATGGAACCCGGCTCGACCATCATCAACACATCCTCAATCAACGCGACCAGTCCCTCGCCGGCACTGCTTGCCTACGCCACTACCAAAGGAGCGATCGCCAACTTCACCGCCGGACTTGCAGGACTGGTAGCTGAACGCGGCATTCGGGTAAACGCGGTCGCTCCCGGGCCGATTTGGACGCCGCTGATCCCGTCGACGATGCCCTCTGAGAAGGTCAAGGAGTTCGGCAAGAACACGCCGCTCAAGCGTCCCGGGCAACCGGCAGAGCTTGCAGCGACCTATGTGCTGCTTGCCTCGGAAGGATCGAGCTACACCACCGGTGCACTCTACGAGGTCACCGGCGGACGGCCGATGCTTTGAGCGAGCGTACCTGCCAGCTTCACAGCGCCCACTCCCGGTAGCACACCGACATGTGGCGAGGCTCATGCGCGATCAGGATCGCGGACAACCGCCACGTCCGCAAACTGGTCGAGGCGCATGCAGAAGCCTCCCACCAGACCCTGAACCGGAGGTTGGTAGACGCGAAGCTGGCTTCATTCCGGGTTCACCGGAGCGTCAGCTTTCGGGGAGGGGCAAACGCTGGGTGAATGTCCCTGATAGGCGCATTGCAGCCATGCCGCCGTCGCGTTGTGAGACTGATTTGGCGACCAGCAAAACAGCAGCCTCTACGACTCGTCCCTCTCATCGCGCAAATTAGACACAACGCGGCGGTTCTGCGACCTGCAGGCGGAGTCGGGGCAGTCGCGGACGAGCCTGTCCTTGCCGTAGCCCTTGGCCCACATGCGGTTCCGGTCTATGCCGCCGGCGGCGAGGTAGTCCATCACCGCATCGGCGCGCTGCTGTGACAGCGCCGTTTCACTTGCGCCGGGATCGTCGGCGAAACCCTGCAGCTTGAGCAGCCAGCGCGGATGCTTTGTCAACCAGGCGATCTGGGTGTCGAGGGTGGCCTTGGCGACAGAATCGAGCGCGGCCGAACCTTTGGTGAAATAGGTGCGGCGGCCGACATTGAGGATAAAATCCTCCTCGCTGCCCGGCTGCACGTTCTGGAAGCCGGCAATCTCGGCGTTGGTGACGTCAGGCGTGGAAGGGGCCAGCGTGTTGCTGGTCGAGCAGGATGCGGCCACAACCAGAAGGCCGGCTGCGAGCAGCCGGCACGTGTTTTCAATCATGCGGTTCATGATGCGCCAATCATTCGACAGTGGTGGAAGCGGGCGCCTGGTCGGCGATGTGCGGCAGGACCTCCACCGCGGTGCCGATCGGGCACCGCTGGTAGAGGTCGATGATATCTTCGGGGAACATGCGGATGCAGCCGCTGGAAGCGTCGGTGCCGATGCTCCATGGCTCCAGCGTGCCATGCAGGCGGTAGCCGATGTCGGCGCCGTCGCGGTACAGATAGAGCGCGCGCGGCCCGAGCGGATTGTTGGACGCGCCGCCTGCGATCATGGGAGGTAGGTCCGGCTTGCGCTGGCGCATTTCGGGGGGCGGGACCCATTGCGGCCACAGCGCGCGGCGGTCGATCGTCGCGCGGCCGTACCATTTGAAGCCTTCCTTGCCGACGCCGACGCCGTAGCGGATGGCAGTCTTGTTTTCCATGATGAGGTAGAGGAAGTGGTGGCGGGTATCGACCACGACGGTGCCGACAGGCTCGCTGCTGAAATACTTGACGATCTGGCGATGCCATCTCTTGTCGATCTTGGCGAAGTTCGTCTTGCGATAGACGAAATCGTTATCGCTGGCGGTACCGGCGAAAAAGGATTTTGCCCCCGCGGCTTGAACAATATTGCTGGTTCCACCGACCGCGACCAGCGCCAGACCGCCGAGCACGACACCCCTGCGTGATAAAACCATCGGCAATCCCCCATGCCTTAAGCCTGGCGAACCATAGTTGAGAATGATTTCGGCTCAAAGTGGAAAATGCTGCAGTGGGTGGGCCGCAAGCGGTCTGTCCGCTTGACGGCAAAATAGCGGCTGCCCGCCGGCTCACGCCGGCGGGCTTTTTTGTGCGGACGGGAACATCCTCGCTCCAAGGGTGTTTTGTCACACCCGGCTCGTTCTTCATCGGTCGTGCCGGTGACCAAGATGTCCCCTCATTCATCATGGTCGGCCCGCGCAGCCTTGACCGCACGCGCGGGCCATCCCATCACAAGGCCCGCTGGCTCACGCTGGCGGGTTTTTCCGCGTCCAGGCGCCGAAACTCATCTTGGCATGCCTGTTACAACGAACCAGGCGGATTCCGCGCTCGGTCTCCGCACGCCGCGAGGAGGACTTGCGACATGCCTCGCTGCGGGATTTTCGCGATGAGTCTATCTAGCTCCTGCTGAACCGCCATGGCTGACCACCGGGCGCGTTTGGACGACCTTCCAGTCGAAAAGCCCGCGGCAATCGCACCTTAGGCGAAGAGGCTTTGCTTTGTTGATGCAGTTATCATCGCATCAATCGTGGGTAGCAACGCGGTTGTTGCGTGTTGTTGGAGAGATGGGGTTTCCCGAAAGAATGAACATGCGCAGATAAAAGAAGCGAGCAGGATGGCCGTGAGTACATCTGCGAATACCTATTACTCTCATATGTGCTCGCTCCTCGGAAGGCGATCCCGCCACCCTCTCGACAGTGAAGATGGCGGGATCTCAACCGGCGACAAGGGACTTCGATCGACGGTCGGTCTCCAATTCGGCTTCCGGCTGCGTGTTCCGCCGTTCGGGCTTCTTCCAACCGCCGTCAGACGCAAGTCCTATCCCATAAGACTGATGGCCAAATTCGGAACATCCGCTGAAGCATTGCGTTCGGCAGCGTGAAACCCCAAGGCAAAGGATGACTAATCATGTCGAATTGCGAGACTGCAAAATCACATTCGTTAGGAAATCGCGTGGCTGATCTCACAGCCAAGATGCGTGAAGCGCAGATTGACGCGGGTGAAATGATGGCCTTCCACAAGGTTGCAACTATGTTGGAGGACAGCCAAGGACGTATCAATGGCGACGACTTGATCGCCGCATCCTTCGTTCTGCTGGAGGACCGGGCGCCCGAGTGACCCTGCGTTGGTCGGCTTCGATCGTTCCTTGATCAGCACTGCGCAGCCGTTTTTTTGTCACGGCCGGCGTCTCCGGGACCGCGGGAATAGCGCAAGGCTGGAGGGTGCTGTTAGGGCCGCCGCGCCTAACAGCCAAGAGACACCGCTTCGAATTCGACCGCCAGGCGCTCGCCGGCTTTGTCCGAGGGAGGGCATTCACTTTGAAGGCAGCTACGGCGTGTCCTCGCTATCAGTGCCATGCATGCTGGAGCCATGCATGAAGGACTGGATCTCGTCCGCATCGATCTTGCCGTCACCATTCTCGTCAATGCTACTGAACATCCTGCCCACCGCGCGTTGAACCTCGTCCTCGGAAACCGATCCGTCGCCATCGGTGTCCAACAGCCCGAACATCAGTCGCATGCCGGCACCGCGCATCAGCTGATGATGCCAGCGTCCAGCCATTCTGTGTCCACGATCGCGGCCACCGTGGTTCTGCCAACGGCCGCCATCTTCATCGTGGCGGTCAGCACCCTCGTTGCGATCGCCTTGATAGTTGCGACTATCTTCCTCGCGGAAACCTTCTTCGGAACCGCGATCCTGCTGCATTCTCTCCCGGACAGCTTGCTCAACCATCTGGCGGATCATTTCGCGTGTTGGTGCATCCGCTTGTCCGGTCGCATCCGGCAACTGTCCGGCGGTCGGCGGTTCGGTTGCCGGAGCGGGTGCAGGTGTCGAGGGTGATGGTGTTCCGCTTGTCTGGGCGAGTGCGGGGGAGGTCAGGGCAATGAAAACGGCGGCCGCGGCCGTCTTGCTGTGTGGAAATCTCATGGCATGCTCCATCAGTGCTTTCGCTTGAAGGCCAAACTGGAGCTCGATGTGATTGTTCCCCGAAGGGATCAGGTCACGGCGAAGTTACTGAGGCATGCCCCCGTCTGAGGTAGATCAGGGTCTTCGCCAGGATAATTCGGCTCTTCTTCCCTAGGCACAAGAGGAAGCCGGCGCCCATTTTTGCGGGCAATGAACGTTGGACATTCGGCCTCGCCAATTTCTGCCAATCGATCATACCGACGCACCAATTCCCTCTGCGTCCTCTCCTTTCGTGGGACGGAAGCCGTTTCGACCGCACGCCGTCAATCGCGAATCCCGCGTCCATATGCTGCGCGGCCATGATGCATATTTTTTATGTCACGGACCTCTGTCCGTCTGGACACCATGTTAGCCAGCGCTAAATCAGAGCAATGCGACGCCTCCTGCTGGGACTTACAGTTTTTCTCTTTTGGACCACGTTGCTTCAGGCCGAGGCGTGGCAGCCCTTCGGCGTCCGACAGCTTGGCTTTAGTTTCGATATTCCTCCGAATTTCGTCCTGACCCAGAATTCGGAGCAGGGCGCGGCTTTTCAGGGCCCAAGAGACGCGTTTTTGGTCGTTTGGGGCGCGCGACTGGGCAAAGCAAGTTTTCGCGCCGAGATTGAACATCGCATGATCGAGGACGAAAAGGCCGGTTGGCGACTGACCTATCGGCGCCTAGCCCCGAAATGGGCCAGCTACTCCGGGGTCAAGAATGGCGAGATTCGCTACGTCCGTGCAATTATGGTCTGCAACCAGCGTGCCGCGCTTTTCACAATGAATTATCGGAAATCCGAAAAGAAACCGTATGACCCTGTTGTTGTGCGCATGGTCCGGTCCCTGAGAGCGGAAGGATGTTAGCCAGCAAAAGGCGAGGTTGCCGTAGTGCTTCCCTCGGCTAAGGGCCCAGTGGTCAACACGGCTCCCCAATAGCCCCGCCCAGTCACATGAAAGCAGGCACCGGCAGATATGCGGCCGAACGTTCTCACGCTGGCTCAGCCGCTCAAAGCCCATCACCGAAAAGCTGCTTAGTGCGGTCGCCAGCTAGAGCTACCACTGAGCCATTCCCGCTGCGGCTGGGTAGCGCCTCAGTTCCGTACGCGTTCATACCAAGAACGGGCGGGGCGAACGTCCTGATAGAGCTACGGCTGTAGAAGCGCGCCGCCAAACTGCGCCCACAAGCGCTCGCACTCTCTCGCCCTTAGGCTCGGGGTACCGGGCGCGCCATAGAAGACCATGGCGCCGCGAATGTCGTATCCAAGCACCGAGGCGTTGGCCACGAACTGGATGGCTCTTCCCAAGCTGGTGATGCCGATGTCGACCTCAGCTTTGTTGGTGAGGTCGACCACGCCTACTATCTCCGCATTGGCGCTCCTGCCCGCCAAAACGGCCGTCGATATTCCATCATGCACGGCAAGAAGCATTTCGGTGAGTTGCCCGGTGGAAGGGCTCTACAAACGCTTAAATGTCAGGTTTGTTCCCAACTGGCCTTGGCGGCTTTCCGACTACCAAGACTGGGTCACGCGGCCTCTTATGTGCGCGTAGTTGACATCGTCTGCTGGACCGAACGGTCAGGCCGACGAGCCCAGTTCCTCTCAGCATCAAGCAGTTCATTCTGCCCAATCAAGCCGTTCATAAACAGCCTGAGTATGTGCGCAGCTATGCGCTCTCCGTTCTGCGAAGCAAGAGGTAGGGCGCGCTCTTTGCAGACCGTGTGACAAACCTGGGCGAGCATCTCAATGTCGCTTGGCCCCAAAAACCGACCCGGATACAACATACCGTTTTCCTGTTGGAGAGTTGGAATGGCTATCCATTACGCAGGGTCACCGGCAGCCACAATCAACTATGATAGTGAGATGTCGAGTCCCGGTGGAAAAAACAGTGAGGTCCCAAAAGCGGTCGCGCTTGTCTCCGATTGACAGATGCCTCGACGCTACACCGACCAGCGCTACCGCACCCGCTTCATCGACGCGGCTTTGCAAAGGCCTACGACCAGTTCGCTACCAGCTGCCGGACCGCCCAGGCGAGCATGCCGCCGGCCATTACCGAAAGCGCGATGTCGTGGATGAGGCAGCCTTTTCCGTATACATCCAGTTGTTACGCTGCGCATCTGCTTCGGTTCGAAAACTCGCCGCGAGCCTGGCGTGCTCGCGTGTCCGGGCCGAAAACGCCTTCACAGCCCACATGTTGATAACGACATCGATGAGGCTGCCGCCGACCTCGTTGGCATAGGATGCTTCCCGGCAAGGGCATCGACCAATGCCCCGGGGCCGACCAGCACGAACCTGCGGGGGCTTTCCCGGAACAAAGCGTCGACGATCCGGTTCGGCAGGGAAGCGGCCAAAATTCATGCCATCGGACATGCCGAGGCAGATGACAGATGAAAGGGAAGCTGAAGATGACGAAGTCTCGCGACCGCACCGTTCCCGGCGACGGCAAGATCGAAACCGGCCCGAACACATCTCCGCAACAGGATCCGGCAGAAGGGTCGCGCGAGACAATCGATCGCGAACTCGAGCGGACAGACGACGATAATAATTCCGACGAAGCGGAACGCTTGCGCCGAGACCTGCGGAAAGGGGTGGCGGAAGAGACCGAGCTTCCCGAACGCGGCTCGGCCTGAGGATCGCCGGAACCTTGCCAAGGCAAGAGACATGGAAGGCTCGACGCCGGTCGGATCGCTGCTTGCTTCGTGCCTTTAACGCACCGGCCACACAACCCATGCGCGGCGGTGACCCAGGAGACGGCGAGAACGGCCGCGCGACGGTCCACTCTGTTCCAGCAAACTCGGCTCGCCGAGAGCTACCACCTCTGGCGTTAGGGCCTGACGAGATGCCACCTGTCCAGGTCGCATGGCGCCAGGGTTCGGAAATCTCTATCAGGCTGTGCCGGCCTCCTGGCTGCGCTGCGAGCGGGCACGGTCGCGGGCTGCGGCAGTGCCTCCGGGAAAGCCGCTTCGATCGCTGTAATCGCGTGGCTTGGTCCCGCTCCGAGAGTGGCGCGCGGTCACGCTTTTCGCACCGATGATGTCGAGCAATGTGATGCCGGCGACCATGGCAAGCGCTAGGCCTACATTATCGCGCTTTGGGTTGCCATGCCGATACGCTGTCAGCAATGTCGCGATATCCAGGCCGTCGCCGGCCACCCGGCTCCAAAGCCCGGCCTGCTTGTCCACTGAAAGCGAGAGTATGCCGCTGCTGATTTCCCGCGCCCCATAAGCGCGGATCAGGTCTTCCTTGCCGCGCATGCCGAGCGCGCCGGCAATCCGCTCGGCGCTAACCAGCTCGGCGACGCCAAGCGCGATGCTGAACCAGCCGAGCTTGCGGGCAAGGCCATCGGAGGCCGCGACCGCACTCTGCCCAGTCTTCAGCACTTTGGGATCGCCAGGCGATCGGGTGATGTTGGTAAGTTTGGCAATCACGTTCATGACGATTTCCCTACGGTTTCAGTACAACCTTGATGCAGCTGTCCTGCTTGTCGCGAAACACCTTGTACATCTCGGGTCCCTGCTCGAGCCCCACGGTATGGGTGATGACGAAGGATGGGTCGATCTGGCCATCTTCGATGCGGCGCAACAGATCCTCGGTCCAACGGTTGACATGGGTCTGCCCCATTCGGAAGGTGAGCCCCTTGTTCATTGCCTGTCCCATCGGAATCTTGTCGACCAGCCCGCTGTAGACGCCGGGGATCGAGATCACGCCGGCCGGCCGGCAGACATAGATCATCTCACGCAAAACGTGCGGTCGATCATTTTCCATCAGCATCAACTGCTTTGCGCGATCGTAGACGGTATCGGGCTGGGCCAGCGAGACGTGGCTTTCCATGCCGACGCAATCGATGCACTTCTCCGGGCCCTTTCCGCCGGTGAGTTCCCGCAGTCGTTCGACGACACTTTCCTCGGCGAAATTGATGGCGATGGCGCCGCCGGCCGCGGCCATGGAAAGCCGTTCCGGCAGGCAATCGATCGCCACCACCTGTTTCGCGCCGAGCAGCAGGGCGCTGCGTATGGCCATCTGCCCGACTGGGCCGCAGCCCCACACCGCAACCGTATCGTTGGGCTCAATGTCGCACTGTGCCGCCGCCTGCCATCCGGTAGGAAAAATATCGCCGAGGAAGAGAACCTGCTCGTCGGTAAGGCTGTCAGGCACCTTTACGTGCGTGGCATCGGCGAACGGCACACGCATGTATTCCGCCTGTCCCCCGGGATAGCCGCCGGTCAAATGAGTGTAGCCGAACAGACCCGCGGTGGTGTGCCCGAACACCTTGTCACCAAGATTCTTCTTGCGGTTTGTGCGTTCGCAAACCGAAAAGTTCTGTCGCTTGCACTGGTCGCACTCACCGCAGATTATGGTGAACGGCACGACGATGCGGTCTCCCTCCTTCAGAGCGCCGTTGACGCCCTTGCCGACCTCGACGACCTCTCCCATCATCTCGTGGCCCATGATGTCGCCGGGCAGCATGGCTGGCACATAGTTGTGGTAGAGGTGAAGGTCGGAGCCGCATATCGCACAACTCGTCACCTTGATGATCGCGTCACGTTCATCCTCAATTCCCGGGTCCGAAACCTGATCGCAGCGTATGTCTTCCTTGCCGTGCCAGACCAACGCTCGCATAGCTTGCTCCTATTTTCGCAATCGCTGCTTGTCGAACCACAGGGGCGGACCGATGTTCCGGGAGCTCGAGAGAATTTTTGGGCCATTCCAGACCTGCACCTTGGAAGGATCTGTCGCGGGCACCAGCGGCCTTCCCAGGCGCGTCGGGGCACGAACCGCTGGAGCCCGAGCCACGAATGGACGTACTCAAGTGTACCAAAGAAGGTTCCGTCCGCAGGTGTCCTTCGCGGCGGCTGATACCCCATCTGCTCGATTCTCGCGGGCCATAACCGGCATTCTCTTCCTCGCCCGCACAGGGTCGGCCGAAGCAGCGCTGTGACCGGAGCAGGTAGGAGATGCCGCTCACCGGCGGGCGCGCAGTCCGACCCCGACGCGATCGACATGAGGTGGATGGGCGCCATCGCGACGGCGGCTCTAGCGGAGTATTTCGCAGAAATACAATGATTAGCGGGCAGGGCAGAGTGCTAGCCGTGCGCAGCGATGAACATGGCGACGGCCGACCGGCAATAGGATTCGATTTCGTTGTCGTCCGCCGCTCTCGCCTGATCGAAGCGTGCGATAATCAAAAGATCGGATCCTTTGAAAAGCGCGGCAAACAAGCGGGCGGACCGGAGAGGATCGGGCACGTTCAGAACCGCCTTCGCGTGCAACTGACGCAACAGGACCTCGATTTGGGCGATGACATGGGCGGGGCCGGCTTCGAAATGGAGCTTGCTTAACGACCTTGGATTCGTCTGGTCGGCCATGACCATGGCTTCGACACTGCGGACGTCTGATCTCAACAGCGTGCGAAGCAGGGACGATCCCACCGCCATGAGCTGATCTTCGACCGAACCGCCGACGCCTTCAAGAAGGGCCTGTGGCGCACACAACTGATGGCAGCCGGCCGCCATCGCCGCGCTGAACAGCGCCTCCTTGTTCTCGAAGTGCCGATAGATGCTGAGTTTGGATATCTTCGCCCGCTGGGCGACCTTGTCCAATGTCGTCGCTTGAAAACCCAATTCCACAAAGAGTTCGGACGCAGCGTCGAGTATCGTTTGGCCAAGCGCCTCGTTGGCGGGCCGGCCGCGCCGGCCCTGGCTATTTTCGGTCACGACAATTCCAGTCCTTGACAGTATCCTAATTCTCGGATTACGATACCATGTAGTTTCTGAAATGCGCAAGCCGATGGGTAGGTTTCAACCAGGTCCAACCAGCCCCTCATCCACAACACGGAGCCCATCATGGATGACGTCATCATCATCGGCGGCAGCTTTGCCGGTCTCGCCGGCGCCCTGCAACTCGGCCGTGCCCGCCGCAAGGTCACCGTTCTCGATACCGGCCTGCCGCGCAACCGCTTCGCCGGCCACTCGCATGGCCTGCTCGGCCACGATCACAAGCCACCGCTGGACATCCTGGCCGAGGCGCGGCGGCAGCTGGCGCGCTATCCCACGATCAAGCTGGTCAATGCCCGGGCCGACAGCCTGTCCGGGGCCATCGACGATTTCTCCGTGCTCACTGGCGATGGCGGAAGCCTGGGCGCGCGCCGGCTGATCCTGAGCTATGGCGTCGTCGACCAGATGCCTGATGTTCCGGGCTTTGCCGAAAGCTGGGGCACGTCCATCGTGCCCTGCCCCTATTGCGACGGCTTTGAAGTCGCCGGCCAGCATTGGGGCCTCGTCTGGTCCGGCCCACAGTCGATGAATCAGGTCAGGCTGTTCCACGATTGGACCGACAGGTTGACGGTCTTTGCCGATGGTCACGACATTCCGCCCGATATCCGGGCCGGTCTGGCGGGCCGCAACATACCTGTCGTCGACGGCCGGATCATCGAGATCGCCCATCACGGGGGGCATAACGCCACCGTCAAGCTCGATACCGGCCCCAATGTCGCGGTCGACATCCTGTTCGCGCATCCGCGCAACAAGCCATCCGCAGGCCTGCATGAATCACTGGGCCTCGCCACGGTCGATACGCCCCTCGGCGTAATCCTCAAGGTCGACGAGCGCCGCGAAACCAGCATGCCCGGCATCTACGCCGCGGGCGACCTCGCCAACCCCCTCACGCCGCCATCGGTCACCCTGGCAATATCGCACGGCGCGACGGCGGGCATCTTCGCCCAGCAGTCGATGCTGGTTTGAGAGCGCAGATTCCCTTCTCCGGGTGCCGCGGGCTATCATATTCTGAAGGCGAGGTTACGGAACGCCGGCCCGCTCTCCCCTGAGGGGCATCTTTGGCCGGTTGGCTTTGGGAACTCAACTGCGCTGCCGGCATGACGGCGATCGCCGACATCGGTTATCAAGCTCAATCACGCTGGAAAGCATGAACCACGTCGACGTCGACATCGACGGCGGGCTTACGGTATGGGGACCGGTGGCGGGAGATTCGCCACCGCTGTCGGTACCCGATGCTGCGACGCTACTTTGCAGAACGGTCGCGTCCAGCAGCGCTTCTGGCGGAAGTCTCAGGCGGCCACGACGCGGGCCAGCAGTGACGCGGCCTCGGTACCAGCCAAGCCAAGGTCACGGACGCTGCTCATGTGATTGGCCCCGCCAAGGGTGGTGCGCGAAACAGTCAGTCCCTGTGTGTCAAGGTGGTCCGTGAAGAGTGCGGCCTGGCTGTGGAACGGCGGCGTTTCATCGGCGCCGACCAAGATATCTACGTCCACGGATGGATCGAAACTGTGATCGATCGGCGAGAATCGGCGGGCCTCCTCGTCGGTGATCGCGATCTCGGCGGCAAGGAACGACATCTGCAATGGCTTCAGGTCGTAGAGGCCGCCAAGCAGCAGCGCAGCTTTGATGCCGGAAGGCCGCTCGTCACCGTCGAAAAGCATTGTTGCCAGATGCGCACCGGCGGAATGACCGCTAACGGTCAGCAGGCCGGGATCGCCGCCATGGTGTACGACATTGTCAAATACCCATCGCTTGGCGCGGCGCACCTGGTCGACGATCCTGGCCATCCTGACGGTCGGCATCAGCGCGTAGTCGACAATGACCGCGATCGCACCTGCGTTCGTAACGGTCTCGGCGACGTAGGAATAGTCGCGCTTGGAGAACATGCGCCAATAGCCCCCGTGGATGAACATGTGCACCGGCAGGCGGTCCCGTTTGCCCTCGGGAAAGAACAGATCCACGGTTTCGGTGGCGTCAGCCCCGTAGGCGACATCGGCGACCATGGGAACATTCGCCCTGGTGTCCTCGCTTCTGCGAACGATCTCGGCGACCATGTCGTCGAACTCGACCACATGATCGCGAATGCGAAACGGATCTTTGGCGTGATGTCCGCTCACAGGGTCACGGCGATGTACTTGGCCTCCATGAACTCGGCAACGCCATGCTTCTGGCCGCCTTCTCGCCCCAACCCGCTTTGCTTGACTCCGCCGAAGGGCGCCGCCGGATCCGACATCAGGCCGCGGTTGAGCGCGATCATGCCGGACTCGATCTTCGATGCCACGCGCATTCCTCTGGCCAGGTCGCGCGTGTAGATGTAGGCCGCGAGACCGTATTCTGTGTCGTTGGCCTTGGCGATGACCTCCGCCTCGCTGTCGAAGCGACTGATCGGCGCCACGGGACCGAAGATCTCCTCGTGAGCCATGGCAACGTCGGCCGGCACGTCCTTGAGCACCGTTGGCGGATAGAAAAAGCCTCTGCCTTCAGATACGCCGCCGCCACACAGGATTTTGGCGCCGCGGGCAACGGCGTCCTGCACAAGCCGGTCGATCTTGTGCACAGCCTTCCTGGTGATCATCGGCCCGCATTCTGTGTCTGAGTCTGTGCCCGGGCCCAGGTTGAGTGCCGCCATGCGTTTGCTCAAGCCTTCCGCGAAAGCATCATGGATGCCGGCCTGGACGTAAAGCCGGTTGGCGGCCGTGCAGGCTTCGCCGGCGTTGCGCATCTTGGCAACCATCGCACCGTCGAGGGCTGCTTCCAAGTCGGCGTCGTCGAAGACGATGAAGGGTGCGTTGCCGCCAAGCTCCATGGAACAGGAGATGACGTGCTTTGCGGCTTCGGCCAGCAGCACGCGCCCGACGCCGGTCGAGCCGGTGAAGGACAGCTTTCGCACGCGCGGATCGGCCAGCATGGCCGCCGTCACCGGTCCGGGGGTCGAGGTCGTCAGGACGTTGACGACGCCGGGCGGCACGCCGGCTTCCTCGTAGAGCGCCGCAAGCGCATAGGCCGTCAGCGGTGTCTCGCTGGCGGGCTTCAGGATCACCGTACAGCCGGCCGCCAGCGCCGGAGCGATTTTACGTGTCGCCATGGCGGCTGGGAAATTCCATGGCGTGATGAGCACGCAAATGCCGATGGGCTGGTAGTCGACAATGATCCGGTTCGCGCCCGAGGGTGCAAGGCCGAACTCGCCGTTGATGCGGACCGCTTCCTCGGCGTTCCAGCGAAAGAATTCCGCCGCATAAGCGACTTCGCCGCGCGCATCGCGCAGCGCCTTGCCGTTCTCCAGCGAGATCAGCGCGGCCAACGTCTCCATCCGTTCGGTCATCAGTTCGAAGCAGCGCCGCAGTATTTCCGATCGCCTGCGTGGCGGGGTCTCGCGCCAGCCGGCCGCCGCCTTCGCGGCAGCGTCGACGGCGGCAGCGGCGTCTGCGAGCGTGGCGTCGGGAACCGCAGCGATCACGGCTTCGGTCGAGGGATCGACCACTTCGATCACGCGGCCCTCCGATGAGGGCCGCCAGCGTCCGCCAATGTAGAGACCGTGCGAGACCGTGGCGTAGTCGAACATATCTTGATCCTCGTCGGATATGCCTGCGGCAATGTTCATTGGATGAACTCCTGGTCGATCACATCATGGTGGCGGACATGTCGCCGTCATAGGCAGCCCTGACCAGCTGTCGCATCGCGGCGCGGTCGAACGGACGCGGATTGTTCTTGATCAATCGGTCGATGCCGAGCGCCTGCTCGGCCGTCCAGTCGATCTTGTCTTCGGGAAGACCCAGTTCGGCCAATGTCGGTGTGATGCCGATGGCGCCAAACAGCCGGCTCACCTCACGGATGGTGGCGTGCGCTAAGGCATCGGCGCCCCCGCCCTGAAGGGAAAGGCCAAGAGCAGTGCCGACTTCCGCAATCTCCGCGGCTGCTGCGGCCAGATTGTAGGTCATCACATAGGGCAGCATCGTGGCCACTCCCAGGCCATGCGGGGTGTGGGTAAGCGCGCCAACGGGATACTGCACCGCATGGGCGGCGGCCGTTCCCGCCGTACCGAAGGCGCAACCGGCGGCCAGCGCTCCCATCATCACGTCGGCGCGCGCATCCTCGTCCGATCCGTCGCGATATGCCTTTTCCAGACTGCGGCCGAGCAGCCTGATGGCCAAAAGCGCGAAATGATCGGTCAGAGCGCTCTTGCCGATGAACACGTGCTGTTGCGGCAAATGAGGGTCGGCGCCGCGTTTGGCCGCTGTGAAGGCCTCGATTGCGTGCGTCAGCGCGTCGGCGCCGGCGATCGCCGTCAAGGACGGTGGACAGGTCACCGTCAGATCCGGATCGCAAAGCGCCACTGCCGCGATGAGATGCGGACTGGCGATACCCACTTTCAGCGTCCGATCCGG
The DNA here is from genome assembly GCF_040320205.1 of Mesorhizobium sp. M0761. Lineage (NCBI taxonomy): Bacteria > Pseudomonadati > Pseudomonadota > Alphaproteobacteria > Hyphomicrobiales > Phyllobacteriaceae > Mesorhizobium > Mesorhizobium sp. M0761. Next base: position 72,626 of record NZ_JAMYPF010000020.1, on the reverse strand, counting down.
GTCGGAGATCACGGCGACGGGGGTCACCTCGGAGCCTGTTCCAGCCGTCGTCGGCACTGCGATTACCGGAAGGGTAGGGCCGGGTACCTTGAACTCGCCATAGTAGTCCTCGAGCTTGCCGCCGTGGCTGAGCAGAAGTGCAGCGCATTTGGCCATGTCGAGGCAACTGCCGCCCCCGATGCCGATCACCATGTCCGGCTTGAAATCCTTCGCCTGCGCAATGCAGGCGGCGACGCTGTCGCGCGGCACATCCGGCAGCGTTCGGTCGAAGACCAGCGCTTCGATCGCCGCGTTGTGCAAGCCAGCCAGAATCTCGGCGAACTGCGACGTCGCCGCGAAGCGCTCATCGGTACAGACGAACGCACGCCGCCCATATTTGGCGGCAATGGCAGGCAGGACATGGCGGTGGCCTCTGCCAAACAGAATCTCGCTCGGCAGGCGCGCCGCTGCAAACAAGCTCATGCACAAGATCCTGCGAAGACGGATTGGAAGCCGACAGGCTTGGCTTCGTGCCAGAGGCCGACCTCGGCGCTGCAGGTCATGATCATGCGATACCCCTCTAATAAAATCGTATAGGATATAGGATTGAGTTTCGCGGAGCATCGTGTTAGTGGGTGGTTCTGTCAAGAGGCAAACAATGCAGAACACGGATCTGACGGTTGACAATGAAGCCCGCGCGACCGGCCGCATCCAGCGCGCCAACAGCCTGGCCGGCGACGTGTACGAGGCAATCTTCGCGCAGCTGATGTCTTTGAGGATTGCTCCGGGATCGCGCATCACCGTCGACAATCTCGTCAAGGAATTCAACGTCTCGCATACCCCCATTCGTGAAGCGCTTGGCAGGCTGGAGGGGGAAGGGCTGGTTCTGAAAACCCACCTGATCGGCTATCGCGCCGCCCCGCAAATCACCCGCCGGCGCTTCGACGAGCTTTACGAGCTGCGTCTATTGCTTGAACCTGCCGCCGCGGCCAAAGCCACCGCAACAATGGACGGCGAGCGCCTTGCCGCGCTGCAGGAGGCGGCCGGCGTCATGGCTCGGCGGGTGGGGAAAGACGAACGCCTGCGCTATTCGAACTTCGCCCGTCAGGATGCGATCTTCCACGACAAGATCGTCGAGTTTGCCCAAAACGAACTCATTCGCGAGACACTGAATCACCAGCATACCCACTTCCATATCTTCCGCCTGATGTATCACTCCAGGGTGACCGAAGAGGCGCTCGACGAGCACGAGGCTATTCTCGCTGCCTTTGCCGCGGGCGATCCGGACGCCGCCGAAAAAGCCATGCGCGCGCACATCGAAAATTCGCGGGACAGGCTCCTGCCTGCGTTCGAGTAGCCTGGCGATGTTGCTTGTCAGAGCACCCTCAAGCGCGGCGCGCCGCTGTCCGCCCAGCCTGCCGCCTACGAATTCTATTCCCCGTTCTGAGCCGATTTCGATCCCGGGAAGCGAGGCGCGCAGTGCACCTCGCCCCTGAAACAAGCCGAGAGGAAAAGACATGCCAGCCAAAAAAATCCTGATGCTGACCGGTGATTTCACCGAGGAGTATGAAATCTTCGTCTATCAGCAGGCGATGGAAGCGGTGGGACACACCGTTCATGTCGTGTGCCCCGACAAAAGCGCCGGAGACATGATCAAGACATCGCTGCACGATTTCGAGGGCGATCAGACCTACACCGAAAAGCCCGGCCATAACGCGCTGATCAACAAGACCTTCGCCGACGCCGAGAGGCAGCTGAGCCAGTACGACGCTGTCTATTGCGCCGGCGGTCGTGGCCCCGAATACATCCGCACCGACAAGCGGATACAGGCAATGGTGCGCCATTTCCACGAGGCGAAAAAGCCGATCTTCACGATCTGCCATGGCGTCCAGATTCTGATCGCGGTCGACGGCGTCGTGCGCGGCAAAAAGGTGGCGGCGCTCGCCGCTTGCGAGCCGGAGGTGACGCTTGCCGGCGGCACTTATATCGATCTGTCTCCCACCGACGCCTATGTCGATGGGACCATGGTTTCAGCCAAAGGCTGGACCGCGCTTGCGGCGTTCATCCGTGAATGCCTGAAGGTGTTGGGAACGGAAATCCACCATTCTTGAACCGTTTGTCCCGGCGCATCCCTGAGGGGATGCGCCGGCTCCCTCAACGGCGCGGCGACTTCCGTCATTTCATCAAGTTCAAATCAGGAACCTGCGGCAGGTGTGCTCCAGAACCTTGTGCCATCACCACCTCGGACGCCTTCAAGCGCTGCCGCATCGCGTGCGTGCACCAGCGCGCCATCCTCGTTGAGCTTTCCCAGCTTGACGGGTGCGAACCTGAGTTGATGGACTCAATGGGAGGTCGACATGAAGTCGGCGCCCGGGAGCTGTCAGGGCTTCACGAACCGAAACGCGAAGCGATCGGTCTCGCCCTTGATCGCGGGATCGAACACCTTGATCGAGTGCGGGTCATCCTTATTCACCAGCACGGTGCTTTCCGCGTCCAGTACGAAGCCGGCCGCCTCCACCTCCTCGCGGACGGATGCAGGGTCGATCCGATGCAGCGACCGGGTGTCGCTCGTGCCCGACCCAGAGGCGGCGGCGTGGTCGACGATGACGTAGGACCCACCGGGTTTCAGCCGCTTGTAGACAGCTCGATTGAAGTCGGCCGCCGTCGCACCCTTCTTCTGGATCAGGGCGGTGTGAAGATCGTGGTAAAACAGGTGCAGCCATAGGACATCGGCTGGCGGCGTGACCTCCGGCATCGCGACGAGGTCCGCCGAGGTGGCTTCGACGTTCTCTCGGCCCGGCTCCTTCGCGAGCGTCCGCATGAGGCCGACCGGATCGTTCTTGAAGTGGGCGACCTCCGCCGGCACGAAGCTGTAGACCCGCCCCTCTGATCCGACGATGTCGGAGAAGAGGCGCGTCCAGTCTCCGTCGCCAGGGTAGACGTCGATCACGGTGGAGCCCGCCTCGATTCGTGCGAACCGGATCAATTCGGATACCTTGGATTGGTCGTACATCGAAGTCTCCTAGTGGATATTCTTCTCGGTGCTCATAGTGATTTCTCCATTTGCTCGGATCGGATCGGGCTTGATCCGATCCGAGTTCCGATCGCGTGTGTCGTCTCTTTTCGGGTGGGGACGTCGTGCTCGTCAGTCGAACTTGACCAGGTCCTCAAAGATCAGATGACCCCAGCTGTTTCCGCGCGCCTGGACCAGCAGGCCACCTTCCGACACCCCGCCAAGCTTGATCGGCGCGAAACCGAGATTTTCCGCAAGCTCCCCAATCTGTGTTGCGGCAGCGTCATCGTCGCTTGCCAGGAACACGACCCTCCGGCCACCATGTACGGCCGGATCCTGATCAAGCACCGGGGCGACCAGATGGTTGAAGCCCTTGACCAGTTTTGCGCCAGAGAAGGCCTGCGCGATGAATTTGGAAGAAGGTTGCCCTCCCAGTTCCTCAGGGGGCACGCCATAGGCATTGGTCACATCGATGATCGTCTTCCCCTGCCATGTGCGGAGCGCCTTCGCGACATTCGGGTGCGCCTCGAAGCGGACAGCCAAAAAGATGATGTCCGCCTTGATGGCTTCCGCCAGTTTTTTGGGGATGATCGTGGGTCCGATCGCGGCCGCATCGGCGGCAAAGCTTTCCGGGTCGCGTGTGGTTGCAACGGAAACTTCGATGCCGTTTCGGGCAAACGCCTTGGCAAGGGCCTGTCCGATATTGCCGAATCCTACGATTGCATAGTTCATAGCACTTCTCCGATCTGGTGCTAATGCCGGGCTCAGACTTGCGCCATGCCTCCATCGACGGCGAGATCCACGCCGGTGACGAAAGAACTTTCATCGGAGGCGAGGAACGTTACGGCAGCAGCGATTTCCTCTGGTTTGCCCCTGCGACCCATTGGGATCTGTGACGCAAACTGGGCGGCCGCTTGCTCGGCTTGCTCAGGGGTAAGGCCAGTCGTTGTCTCCAAGGCCGGCGTCTCGATTGGTCCCGGACTCATTGCATTGACGCGGATTTTGCGGTCTTTGAATTCCAGTGTCCAAGCGCGCGCGAAGTTGCGTACAGCCGCCTTGCTCGCGGCGTAGGTACTAAACCCTGGAAGCCCCAACACGTTCGACACTGAAGAATTCAGGATGATCAAACCGCCGTCTTTGAACAGGGGAAGGGCCTTCTGCACCGTAAAGAACAGACCCTTCACGTTCACATCGAAGGTCTGATCAAAATGTGCCTCGGTAGCGACGGCGAGCGGTGCGATCGTCCCCGCGCAGGCGTTGGCGAAGAGAATGTCGATATGACCATATTTCTCCTTCACGACGGCATAGAGGCGATCCAGATCTTCCAGGAGCGACACGTCACCACGACCGTCGTAACGTTTTTCATGATGAAGGCTGCGGCCTCCTTCAGCTCCTTCTCTCTTCGCCCGGTAATCACGACGTGCGCTCCTTCTTCTACGAAGCGCTTGGCTGTGGCCAATCCGATCCCGCTGCTTCCGCCCGTGATGACTGCGATCTTGCCTTCGAGTTTTTTCATAATTCTTTGTCTTTCGTTGCGCACGGGCCAGGTATGGACCGCGCTGGGGGTCAGAGTTGAGCCAGGCCGCCGTCGACGGCGACCTCGCTGGCAGTCATGAAGCTGCTGTCCGGCGACGCGAGAAAGGCGGCCACGGCCCCGATCTCCGCCGGATCGGCCATGCGCTGGAGCGGAGTCATCGCGCCGTAGGCCTTCTGGCCTTCCTCGCCCAACGCCTCCTTCGCGAGTTCGGTCGCCGTCGCCCCGGGCGACAACACGTTTACCCGGATGCCGGTGCCCTTCAGGTCCTCCGCCCAGGTCCGCGCCAGGTTGCGCACTGCCGCCTTGCTCGCGCTATAGGCAGTGAACCCCGGAGCGCCCGTGGTGCCGGCGCTCGAGCCGGTCAGGATGATCGAACCGCCCTGGCTGATCAGCGGCAGCGCCTTCTGGACCGTGAAGATCGTACCCTTCACATTGGTGTCGAAGGTTTCGTCAATGTGCCTGGCGGTGATCTGCCCGAGCGGAAGCGGACTTCCCGCCCCGGCATTGGCGAAGACGATATCGAGGCTTCCGCGCTCGGCCTTCACCGCAGCGTAGAGTCGGTCGAGGTCGGCCTCATCCGAGACCGAGCCCTTAACCGCGCGGGCACTAGGCCCAAGGTCAGCCACGGCGGCGTCGAGCGCTTCCTGCCGGCGGCCGAAGATGAAGACGAAGGCGCCCTCCTCGATAAAGCGCTTGGCTGCGGCGCGGCCGATGCCCGTAGCGCCGCCAGTTATCACAGCGGTCTTTCCATTCAGTCTGTTCATGTCATGCATCCTTCGTTTCGCCGTCTCGTATCTTTGGCTGTACGGGAAAGTCCCGCGAGAGCCTCAAGATGGGTTCGCCGAAGTCGGGCGGTGAGTGCGCAATCGCGCACATCGCTGGTGCGAAAACGATCCAGCTAGATGATTGAACGCCGCGGCGACCGCACGAACTACGGCTGATCGTGTTAGTATGGGCTTTGCAAGCCGCACTGCGCTGCGCAGGAATGCACCATGATCGACTGGGATGACGTTCGCTACTTTCTTGCCGCCGCGCGCGTAGGCTCGGTGCGTGCTGCCGCCGCACACCTCGGTGTGAACCACTCGACCGTGCTGCGACGCATCGCTCAGCTCGAGGAACGCCTCGGGGCGCAGATGTTCGAAAAGCTGCCTTCCGGCTACCGCCTGACGGCTGCGGGCGAAGAGGTCCTCGATCTCGCGACCCAGATGGAAGCGTCGTCGCACCAGCTGGAGACGCGAGTCTTCGGTCGTGACCAGAGCGCGCGCGGGCTTTTGCGGGTGACGCTTCCACCGTTCCTCGCGACACACCTGCTCATGCCGGATCTCGCCGACTTCGCGCGTTTGCATCGCGACATCGAGATGGAAATCTTGTCGTCCGGCGAGCTGGCAAATCTGACCAACCGAGAGGCCGACGTCGCGATCCGCATTGTCGCCGACCGCAAGACCCTGCCGCTCAATCTTCACGGCCTGAAGGGACCGGAGCTGTTCAGCGGCGTCTACATGTCTCGCGATCGACTAGCCGCGTGGCGTGCGGGCACGCCTGATCCCATCCGGTGGATAGGCATAGACAATCATGGAATTCCGGACTGGGCGCGCGAGGGAGAAGTTCACGTCACGGGAGTACCGTTCAGGACACCTGACGCCGAGACGCAGATCATCGCGGCGCACCAGGGGATTGGGATAACGAAACTGCCGTGCTTCGTCGGAGATGCCGACCCCCTGCTGGTGAGGGTGCCGGGGATCGACGTGCCCATGCATGGGACACTGTGGCTTCTCACGCAAGGCGAGACACGCAAGACGAAGCGGGTGCGGCTCTTCACGGAGTTCGTATCCCGGAGGCTCGCCACGTACGCTCCGCTTCTCTCGGGGCTGTCCATATCGCGCGACTGACCCCCGGCAGGTCCGCCGGCAACGCTTCCCGCAATCCGGGTGGAAGCCGAGCTGCGATCGCCTGAAGCGGCGTGTTCAATCCGCGAATCCAGTGGGAGTAGGAAACGGCGGCAGTAGCGTAGAGGTACCAGCCTAAGCTCGACCTCTTCCCACACCATGATCAGACAACGATGCCACCGTCTTCAGCGCGCCATCGAGCATGTCGCCTTTCTCGTCTTTCAGCGCAGCTTCGCGCAACCGCCTGATCCAGTCGGCAGCGTCATCGCGGCCCTTGACCAGATCGAGCGCCGACAGCACGCGATCGAATTTGGACTGGGCGCGGAGGTGGGTGTCGCTGTAGCCCTTGATCAGCCGGCGGCAGTTCAGGATTTCGACGGCGAGCGCGTAATCCTGGGGCACATATCCAAGTGCCAATGCATACCACCGCTCCAGATGCGCCGTCTCCACCTTGTGGCGCAACAGGCGGCGGCGCCAGCGGCGCAGGCCGCCAATGAACCAGAGGACCGCAAAGCCGGCAAAGCTGTCGGTGCGGATGCGCCGGCCGTGATTGATGCGCCGGTCGAGAAAGCCGGCAAGTTTCGGTCGGTTCTCGATGTAGCTGCCCAACCCCGCCGGCAAGGTGCCGCAGAACTCCTCGATGCGCGGATGGAAATATTCGGTCACCTGCAGGATGGAGCCGTCCTTGACGCCCACCTCCTTGCGCACCCGCCGGTCACGCGTCGAACGTGTCTTGAGATCGGCGACGCGGATCATGTCGTCGTAGCACAGCGCGTTGGCCAGATGCTTGGCGGCAGCGATGGACAATGCATGGGCATGTTCAGCGCTATCCAGCGCGACCGCCTGGTCGAGCCGGTCGAGATACTCGCCGCCATAGGAGATGTCCTGGTAGTCGACGACCTTTCTCAGGCCCCGGAGCGCCATGTAGCGCACCGCCGCGGGCATCAGGTCGATGCGGGCGGCCAGCGCCTGCCAACCCTGCAGCAGGTTCTGCGGACCGCTCACGCGCCCTGCACCCGGAGCTGGTTCGACCGTGGCCGGTTCTGCCGGCTCTGGCGCGGGGACCGTCGTACCGCGCGCGCGGTCGTAGGCAACGGCGAAGGCAGCGAGGCTGGCTTTCGCGCCCCGGCCGCCGGCGCCGATCGCTTGCTCATAGCTTTCACGCTTGAACGGCAATGCGTCGGAGCCGGCCAGCGCGCCAAGCAGACTGGCCGAGATCATCGAGCCATTGTCGGCGGCGATCTTTTCCATGTCGAAAGCGACGAAGCGTTTCGATGCAGCTTCCGCCGTCGCGCGTACCTTGGAAGACGAGGCCCGGCCGTCACCCGGCTCGATCTTTTCCGACACCGCGGCAATGCGATGCGAAGAAGCAATGAGCGTGGTTCGATCGGGCGTGACGAAGCCCCTGATGATGGCGCGGCCGGCTTCCATCAGCTCGGCGGCGATCAGTATGTCGACGTCGCCCTGCGAAGGCGACAGGGCAAAGACCGGCAGCCGGCCGGTGTCGCGGGCCATCTCGACGTAATAGATCGTAGCGCCGGTGCGCTGGGCGACGCCGGCGACGGAGGTCGATTGCGCGACGTAACCATTGCGCTCGGCGACATCGGTGATCCAGTCGGCGAGCACACCGCCGCCCTGGCCACCGACCGCGAGCAAAGCGAGTTTGATCACCGGCTCGGTATCGGCGGCACCGGATTTCGGGCGCAAGGGCGAAGCCTGGTCAAGCATCGGCGAACGTCAACCTACGGCTCTCGCGGCGGCGCTGCATCAGGCCGATCACGGCGCGGCGAGCGCTTTCCAGGAAGCGGTCCCAGCGGCCCGGATTGTGCACGACATCGGCGCGGTAGAAGGATGGGCACAGCACGGCGGCGTCCGCCACCTCACCGCAATTGCCGCAGCCGACGCAGCTCTGGTCGATCGATGCCACCGGATCGTCACGCAAGGGATCGTCGAGCGATTTCACCGACAGCGACGGGCAGCCGGACAGCCGCATGCAGGCGTGGTCGCCAGTGCAGATGTCCTCGTCGACGCCGAATTTCGGCTTGACGACACGGGTCCCTCCCTTGATCGCCTTGTCGACCAGCGGCTTTTCGCGACGCTGGCGGTTGAGCATGCATTCGGAAGAGGCGACGATGACCTTTGGTCCCTTTTCCTCCGTCGTCAGCGCCTCGCGCAGCGTGTCCTGCATCTTGCCGACATCGTAGGTGCGGTCGATGTGGCGCAGCCATTTGACGCCCATGCCCTTCACCGCTTCGGTGATCGGATGCTTGGTCGACTTGGTCTTGTTGCCCGCACGCGACGACAGGATGTCCTGCCCACCGGTGGCGGCGGAGTAAAAATTGTCGACGATGACGATGACGCCGTCGTTCTTGTTGAAGACCGCGTTGCCGATCGAGGAGGTCAGGCCGTTGTGCCAGAAGCCGCCATCGCCGACGAAGGAGATCGACCTCCGTTTGGCGTCGGGCGAATTGAAGGCTGAAGCCGAGGCCGGCCCGAGCCCGTAACCCATGGTGGTGGCGCCAAGCTCGAAGGGCGGCATGATCGAGAACAAATGGCAGCCGATGTCGGAGGCGATGTGGTGCTTGCCGAGTTCCTGCTCGACCAGCTTTGTCGCGGCAAAGATCGGCCGCTCCGGGCAACCGATGCAGAAGCCCGGCGGACGGCCCGGCACGACATTGATCAGGTCGGCGGTGTCGACGCCGTCGCCGACCTTGTTGGGCGCGCGCACCTCGCCCGGCAAGAGATGCGAGGCCTCGGCGCGCAGGAAGGCGCCGATGCCGTCGAGCATGACCTGGCCGGTGTATTCGCCGGCCATCGGCAGATACTCCTTGCCGACCAGTCTGGTACCGCGCCCGGCCTTGTGCAGCATGGCGGCAAAGGCTTGCTCGATGTAGTTGGGCTGGCCCTCCTCGACCACGAGCACCGCCTGCTTGCCTTCGCAGAAGGTGAGGAACTCGTCGTCGATCAGGGGATAGACGGCATTGAGCACATAGAGCGGCACATCCGTCTCGCCGTAGGTGTCGGCGAGGCCGAGACGCTGCAGCGCGCGGATGACCGAATTGTACATGCCGCCCTGCATGACGATGCCGACCGAGCCGTGGTCCGAGCCGAAGAATTCGTTGATCTTGTTCTTGGCGATGAACTCCACCGCCGCCGGCCAGCGCTTCTGCACCTTCTCCTTCTCGTGCAGGAAGGAGGCGGGCGGCAACACGATGCGGCCGGTGTCGCGGCGCGGCGCGTCGAGCGCATCGGCCACCGTCATCGGCGGGCGCTTGTTGTCCTTGGCGATGAAATGGCCATGCACATGGCAGCAGCGGATGCGCACCTGCAGCATCACCGGCGTGTTGGATGCCTCGGACAGCTCGAAACCATCCTCCACCGCCTTGACGATCGACGGCAAATTGGGGCGCGGGTCGAGTAGCCAGACCTGGCTCTTCATGGCGAAGGCATGGCTGCGCTCCTGCATGATCGAGGAGCCTTCGCCATAGTCTTCGCCGACGATGATCAGCGCGCCGCCGGTGACGCCGCCGGAGGCGAGGTTGGCCAGTGCGTCGGACGCGACATTGGTGCCGACGGTCGACTTGAAGGTCGCCGCACCGCGAATGGGGTAATGCACCGAGGCCGCCAGCATGGCGGTGGCGGTGGCTTCCGAGGCGCTCGCCTCGAAATGCACGCCGAGCTCGCCCAGAATGTCCTGTGCGTCGGCCAGCACGTCCATCAGATGGCTGATCGGCGCGCCCTGGTATCCGCCGACATAGCCGACGCCGCATTGCAGCAGCGCCTTGGTGATGGCGAGAATGCCTTCGCCCGCAAATTCCTCGCCGGCGCCGAGCCGGAGCTTTTCGACTTCCTTGGCAAAAGACCGTTCGGCCATTTTTCCAACCTTCCGTTGCCGGCGGTGCGGCCGGCGCCTGCGTCTAGATTTCGTGCTTGCGAATGTTCTTGAGCATCTTCAAGAGCGTCGCGATCAGTGCTGCATATTCGGCATCGTCAATATCGTCGAACATTGCCTCGAAGGCGTCATGCATAGCCGGCCAGGCGCGGGTGAACTCTGCGCGGCCCTCATCGGTCAGGAAGACATGGCGGATGCGGCTGTCGGTGACGCCTTGCTCGCGTCGCACAAAGCCTTGTCCCTCCAGCGTGTCGAGCGTGCGGCTCAAGGTCGACTGCTCTATGACGGTGTAGACCGAGAGGTCGTTGACGGTGACGCCGTCAGTGACCGACAGCACAGCCAGCGTGCGGACCTGCGGAATAGTCAGGCCCTGCTTGCGGAAATCGTCACGCAAGGTGGCGTTGTAGCGGCCCATGATGCGGTTCATCAGATAGGGCGCGAATTGCTGCAGGCCGATCTGGCCAAGCGTCGAGATGCGCTGGCGCTTTTCCAGAACCTTCTGCTCCATCACAGCCTCCCCGCCAGCAGAAAGCCGGAACCGCCACCGAGGCCCGCGCCTGGATGGGTCGAGGCGCCGATATGGTAGAGGTTCTTGATGCCGGTCTGGTGGTTGCGGCTGGTCTTGAATGGGCGCCACAGGAACGACTGGTCGATGGTCGAGGACCCGCCATAAGGATCACCGCCGACCAGGTTGATATTCATCGCTTCGAGATCGGCCGGCGAATAGGCGCGCCGCGCAATGACGCTATCCTTGAAGCCATCGATGTGGTTGGCCAGGATGGCTTCGGCACGATCAGCATAGGCTTCGCGCAACGCCTCTGTCCATTGCCCGTCGGTGGGTGCCTGGAGCGTGCCGGCAGCATCGCCCTTGATGTGACGGGGCGCCTCGGGAAGTTGCAGCCACAGTATTGCTTTGCCAGGCGGGCAGCGCGATGGGTCGAGCGCATGCGGCTGGCCGACACAGATGGTCGGCACGTCCGGCAGCATGCCGCGCGCCGCTTCGTTGCAGGCTTTCGAGACGCCGTCGAGCCCCGGCGTCAGGTGTAGCAGCGCGACTTTGTCGAGGCCTTCGCCGCGCCATGCCGGCGGCTTGTTCAGCGCATAGTGGATCTGGAAATTGCCTTTGCCGTAGCGGTATTTCTGTGTCGCCTCGACATCGGCTTCGGGAGCTTCGCTGCCGACCAGCCGGCCGTAAAGCTGCGTCGGCGTGACCGAACAGATGACGCTCTTGTTGGCAGTGATCGTTTCGCCCGACGCCAGCCGCACGCCGGTCGCGCGGCCACCGCTCTGGACGATCGAGGCGACATCGGCGCCGGTGCGAATGTCGCCGCCGCGTTCCCGTATCAGGGCTTCGAAGGCAGTGAGCAGGGTCTTCGCCCCACCCTTGACGATCGGCGCCCCGGCCGCTTCCAGCGCGAAGGCAATGACCTTGGCGATCTGCCCTGAGAAGGCGTCTTCCGGTCCGAGCCCGGCGTGCAGCACCCAGGGCGCCCACAGCGCGCGGATTGTCTCGGACCGATAGGTGCTTTCCAGCCAGCTGCGCGCCGGCACCAGTGCTTCGCCGAGAAAGGCGGCAAGGCCGCGTGGGCTGCGCCGCCAGGCATCGCCGGCCAGCAGTTTCGCCGTCGGATAGGACCACAGGCTGCCGCCGAGCAGGCCGAACAATAGGCCGGCATTGCGCTCGATGCCGCTGACATCGTCCGCGTGCCGGTCGCCATCGTCGGCGGCAATCGCATTGATTGCCGCGACATTGGCGGCGCGGTCGGTGGTGAGCACGGCGTGGCTGCCGTCCGGCCGCAGCACGCCGGTTGGCGTGCCGGTGTGGCAGAACTCCAACCCGTGCCGCGCGAGATCGCCGCCCAATGCCGCAAAGGCCGGGGAGGTGATGAACAGCACGAAGGTCGTCGCCATTACGTCATGGATGAAGCCGGGTGCGGTGATCTCCTCGGTACGCATGCAACCGCCGATGCGGTCGTTGCGTTCGAGGATGAGCACCTTCGCGCCCTTGCCGCCGAGCATCGCCGCGCAGACCAGCGCGTTGATGCCGCTGCCAACGATGATGTGATCCGGCTGGCTCACCGTGGCGTGCTTTCACCTAGCCGTTGATACAAGCGCCAGCGCGCGGATAGGGCTGCCGGTGCCATGTTCGATCTTGAGCGGTGCGGCGATCAGGATGGCGCCCTTCGGAGGCAACTGGTCGAGGTTGCAGAGGCTGGCAAGGCCATAGCGGTTGGCCTTGTGCATCAGCGTGTGGGCTGGAAATGGCGGCTCCATGCCGCCGGCCTTGCCGGCATCGGTGCCGATGGTCTCCGAGCCCCAGCCCTTGATATCCTTGCTGATCAGGAATTGGATGGCTTCGGCCGTCGGACCTGGCGTGTGCGGGCCGGTCTCGTTGGCGTTGAGGAACTCGGCTTCCGAGCCATTGCGCTTGTACCAGTCGGTGCGCATCACCACCCATTCGCCGGCATTGATCGTGCCATGCTTGGCTTCCCATGCCTTGATGTGGTCGACGGTGAGCAGGAAATCGTGGTCGGCGGCTGCTTCCTTCGAGCAGTCGATGACGTTGACCGGGCCGACGAAATTCTGCGCCGGAATGGTGTCGGTGGCGCCGTCCGGATAATCCTTGCCGCTGATCCAATGCTGCGGCGCATCGAAATGCGTGCCCGAATGCTCCCCAAGCTTCAGCCAGTTCCATGCCCACCACGGGCCGTTCTTGTCATAACGGGAGATGTTATGGATCTCGACCTTTGGCGTGTCGACGGCAAGCTCCGGCGGCAGCTTGATAAGGGGCGTGTCGGGTCCGAGTTGCGCAGAGAGGTCGACCACCCTGATGGCGCCTGAAAGCAGCTGGCCGGCGACTTCGCCGAGGAGTTTTTGCGTGTCCATGGTCTGAAGTTCCCTCTTTATGGTGAAGATCAAGGCTCGTCTCGGCCCTTAATATCCTACTAGACGAAAACATATGCATCTGCAATTATCTTTAAGCATAAAGGAAATGGGAACGGGGCGTGAGCGAGTTTGACGCCATATTCGTCGGGGCGGGCCACAACAGTCTGGCATGCGCCGCGCATCTCGCGCTCAAAGGCTGGAAAACCGGGATTTTCGAGCGCAGCGCGGCAATCGGTGGCGCCGTCCAGACCCACGAATACACGCTTCCCGGCTTCCGGCACGATTTCGGTGCAATGAATCTGAGCCTGTTCGCCGGCTCCGCCTTCCACCGGAAATATGCAAATGAATTGAAAGCACAGGGTCTTGAGTTCGCGCCGGTCGCCGACTGTTTTGCCAGCGCCTTCCCGGACGGACGCTGGTTCGGCGTCAGCAACGATCTGGAAAAAACCACCGGCCGCATGGCCGCTTTCTCCGCCGCCGATGCCGCGACCTGGCGTAGACTGGTCGCTGCCTTCCCGGCAGAGGCCGAGCATCTGTTCCGGCTGCTGGGCTCGCCGATGAGTGCCCGCGCGCTTGCCGGCACCGCCTGGAACCTGTGGCGCAAGAAGGGCATGTCAGGCGCGCTCGATACTGGTAGGCTTTTGCTGTCATCGCCGCGCGCCTGGCTGGAGGAAAATTTCGAGTCCGCGCATGTGCGGGCAACGCTTGCCACCTGGGGCATGCATCTCGACTTCGCCCCCGACATCGCCGGCGGCGCCGTATTCCCCTATCTTGAATCGATGGCCAATCAGAGCTTCGGCATGGTGCTGGGCAAGGGTGGCGCCGACACCATCATCCGCGCGTTGTCGGGCACGGTGGCGTCGGCCGGCGGCACGATCGTCACCGGGGCGGAAGTTGCCGAGATCACAGTTGCCGGCGGCAAGGCATCGGGCGTGCGACTCGCTTCAGGTGAGACACATACGGCGACCAAGGCAGTGATTGCCGGCGTCGCGCCCAAGGCGTTGAGCGGCAGGTTGCTACCCAACGGTTCCGGCGACGCCGGCTTCGACACGGCGATGCAGAAATTCCGGCACGCGCCGGGCACGATGATGATCCATCTGGCGCTCGACGACCTGCCCGATTGGCGCGCCGGCGCCGAGCTTCGGCAGTTCGCCTATGTGCATCTGTCGCCGTCGCTCGACGCGATGTCGCGCACCTATCAGCAGGCGATGGCGGGCATGCTGCCGGACGAACCGGTGCTGGTCATCGGCCAGCCGACCGCGATCGATCCGTCGCGCGCGCCTCAGGGCAAACATGTGCTGTGGGTGCAAGTGCGCATGCTGCCTGCCGAAATCCTGGGCGATGCGGCAGGCAGGATCGCTCACGCGCATTGGGATCAGGTCAAGGATGCCTACGCCGAGCGCGTGCTCGACATCATCGAGATATACGCACCCGGACTGCGCCCGAAAATCCTCGGCCGTGCAGTGTTCTCGCCAATCGACCTCGAGCGTGAGAACCCCAATCTCGTCGGTGGCGACCAGGTCTGCGGCAGCCATCATCTGGCGCAGAACTTCTTGTTTCGCCCGGCGCGCGGCTATGCCGGCTGGAACACGCCGGTCGCCAATCTGCACCTCACGGGCGCCGCGACATGGCCGGGCGCCGGCACCGGCGCGGCCTCGGGCTACATGCTCGCGCAACAGCTTGGCGGGAGGTAGCTCGGAAGATTTCAGGAGGGCGACGAGAGGCAAGGCGCTGCTGCCCACGAAGCCTGAAGCTATGAACTGGTAGTGCCGCGCAAAGACAACAAACAACAAGGGGAACGACCATGACAATCAACAGACGCGAATTGCTGGGATACAGTGCCGCGGCACTTGGTGCGGCCGCAATCGGCCTGCCGCAGATCGCCAAGGCAGCGGGCGAACTGACCATCGCCTATAACGTCAACCTGCCGTCCTGGGATCCGACCACCGGACCCTCGGCCGTCAACCCGACGATCCAGGGCCTCTACCAGTCAGTGTTCGACCAGTTCATTCCGCAAAAGCCGGACCTGTCCTTTGCGCCTGGCCTGCTCACCGAATGGGGCTGGAACGAGGATCGCACCAAGGTGACGATGACGGTGCGCGAAGGCGTGACCTGGCATGACGGCTCGCCCTTCACGCCCGAGGACGTGGTCTGGTCGCTGCAGCGGGCGGGCGACGAAAAGACCGGCAATCCGATCCAGTTCGTCTGGAAGAACGTCAACAATTTCAAGATCGACGGCAACAAGATCACCGGCGACGTCGTGCAGTTCGATCCGGTCTACTTTAAATGGATGTCGTTCCTGACCGGCTACATCCTGCCGAAGGCCTATTATGAGAAGGTCGGCGCCGAAGGTTTCGAGAAGGCGCCGATCGGCACCGGCCCTTACATGGTGGAAAAATTCGAGCGAAATGCTTTCCTCCGACTGAAGGCCAACCCGCACTATTGGGGCGACAAGCCGGCCTTCGAGAATGTGACGATCAAGTTCGTCACTGATGCGGCGAGCCGCGTTGGCGAAATCGAATCCGGTTCCTCGCAGGTGACGCTGGAGGTCCCCTATGAAGAGTATGACCGGCTGATCGCCAAGGACGGGCTTGCCGGCTCGTGCAAGCCCGTTTCCGACATCGGCATGATCTTCTTCAACGACATCGAAGCGATGCTGGACAAGAACGTCCGCCAGGCCGCCGTCATGGCTGTGGACAAGGAGCTTCTGGTCAAGCGGCTGCTGCGCGGCTATGGCCAACCGATCGCTACGCTGGAGACCCCGGAGTACACGGCCTTCGACCCCTCGATCAAGGTCGAGCACAATCCGGAAAAGGCCAAGGAGCTGCTCGCGGCTTCCGGCTATTCGCCGGAAAAACCGGTCAAGTTCACCATCCAGACGACCAAGGGCTTCAAGCCCAAGGATTATGAGATGATCCAGGCGATCGTCGGCATGTGGCGTAAGGTCGGCATCGAGGCGACGATCGAGGTCTACGAGATCGCCAAGCACTATGAACTGCGCGCCGCCGACAAGCTGGCGCCGGCCGCCTTCTACAATTGGGGCAACGCCATCGGCGACCCGACGACGTCGACGGGTTTTGCCATGTATGGGCCGAGCCCGCACTCGGTGTGGGACAGCCAGGACCTGATCGACATGATCAATCCGCTCTGGGGCGAGAAGGACGAGGCCAAGCGCATCGCCGGCTGGAAGGCTGTCGACAAGTATATCGCCGAGCAGGCCTATGTGCTGCCGCTGATTCAGTATGCGCAACCTATCGTGCATGCCAAGGGCGTCAACGTGGTGCAGCATGTGTCCGGCGCGCTGCTGCCGGCGCTGATGACCCCGGCCTGATATCGGCTTGTGGGCGCCACCCTTCGCTGAGCGGCCCCCTCATCCGGCCCTTCGGGCCACCTTCTCCCCGCTGGGGAGAAGAGACCAGCTCAGCTGTCCGTGACCTCTTCTCCCCTCGGGGAGAAGGTGGCCGCGAAGCGGACGAATGAGGGGGCTCTTCGTTAGAAACGCACTGGGCCAACACCAGAATGCTCCTGCAACGATTCCTGATCCGTCTGCTGACGATACTGATCACGCTGTTCGGCGTGGCTGTCGTCGTCTTCGTCGTGATCCGCGTCGCGCCTGGTGACCCGATCGCCATGATGCTGCCCCCCGGTGCGACAGATGCCGACATCGACCGGCTGCGTGCACTCTACGGGCTCGACAAGACCATCGTGCAGCAATTCTTCATCTGGCTGTCCGGCGTCGTCAGGGGCGATTTCGGCACCTCGATTTCGCTCAGGCAAGATGTGCTCAGCCTTGTCTTCAATCGTTTGCCGGCAACGCTGGAACTTGCCATCATCGCGCTCGTCATGGCGGTTGGGCTCGGCGGCACGACGGCGATCCTCGGAGCCCGCGAGCGCGGCACGGCGGTCGAAGCCGGCATCGATATCGCCAGCGGCGCCGCCCTTTCCATTCCCGATTTCCTGTGGGGCCTCGTGCTGATCCTTTTGTTTGGCGTGCTGGTGCCGATCTTCGATATCTCCGGCCGCGTGTCGCCGCAGCTCGATCTGCCCTTCGTCACCCAGTTCTATTTCTTCGAGAGCTTGCTTCGGCTGCGCTTCGACCTGACCTGGGATCTGCTGAAACACATGCTGATGCCCGCAGTAGCCTTGGCATTGCCGCTGGCGGCAATCATCGCGCAGTTGCTGAAACAGTCGCTGAAGGAAGTGCTTGACCTCGACTATGTCGTGCTGGCCCGGGTGAAGGGGTTTTCGGAAACGCAGGTTATCCTGCGCGAGGCGCTGAAGAACGCTGCCTTGCCGACACTGACTCTCGTCGGCGTCCAGTTCACCTTCCTTGTCGGCGGCACGGTCATCGTCGAGCGGCTGTTTTCCTACGAAGGGCTCGGCAACATGGCGATCGATGCCGTCATCAACCGCGACCTGCCGCTGATCCAAGGCATCGTGCTGGTGTTCGCGCTGCTGTTCGTGCTGATCAATCTTGGCGTCGACATGATGTACGCGCTGCTCAATCCGAGGCTGCGCCATGGATGAGGCACGCATCGCCCGGCGCGGACTCGGCCCGAGGCTGTCGCTGGCCGGCGGCTGGCTGCTGCTGGCGCTGCTGGCCGCGATCTTCGCGCCGCTGGTCGCACCGCAGGACCCGCTGGCGCAAGACCTGATGCTGGAACGGCTGCCGCCATTCTGGATGAGTGGTGCGGAATCCGGCTATTGGCTGGGCACCGACAGCCTCGGCCGCGATCTCCTCTCCCGGCTGATCTTCGGCGGCCGTATCGCCTTCATCGTCGCTTTCGCGGCGGCGATCGCCGCCTGCCTTGTCGGCTCGACGCTCGGACTGGTCGCCGGCTATTTCGGCGGCTGGGCCGACCGCATCATTTCACGCATCGTCGACGTCTGGATGGCATTCCCGCCGGTGCTGTTCGCCATCCTGCTGGTCGCGGTGCTCGGCACCGGCCTCACTTCCGTCATCCTCGCCATCGTCATAATCGACTGGACGCGCTTTTGCCGGGTGATCCGCGCCGAAGCGATGGGCCAGTCGCGCATGGACTATGTCGAGAACGCCCGCATCGCCGGCTATGGCCGCATCGGCATCATGCTGCGCGAGGTGCTGCCCAATGTGGTGCCGTCGATCGTGGCACTGCTGTCGCTGGAGATGGGCATCGCCGTCATCGTCGAGGCCATCCTGTCCTTCGTCAATCTGTCGATCTCGACCGACGATCCGACCTGGGGCGGCATCATCGCCGAGGGCCGGCTGTCGATCCATCAGGCCTGGTGGGTGCTGGTGTTTCCGCTTGTCACGCTGATCCTCACCGTGCTGTCGTTCAGCCAGTTCGGTGAGGCGCTGAAGACACGCTTCGATCCGGTGCTGCGATGAGCGCTTGCTTGGATATTGCCAATCTGAGCGCCGTGCTGCCGAACGGCCAGCGCGTGCTGCGGTCGGTGTCGCTCTCCGTGCAGCCGGGTGAGGTGCGTGCTCTTGTTGGCGAGAGCGGCGCCGGCAAGACGATGATCGGCAAGGCGGTGCTCGGTGTGCTGCCGTCAAGCGTGCGCATCGTCGAAGGCGCCATGCAGCTCGAAGGCGAAGACCTCGGCAGGCTGCAGCCCAAGGCAAGGCGCACGCTGATCGGCGCTCGCACGGCGCTGATCCCGCAAGATCCGTTGACTGCGCTCAACCCGTCGCGCCGCATCGGTCCGCAGATGACTGACCGGCTGGTGCGCATTCTCGGCTGGAACGGTGACAAGGCGGACAAGCGTATCCGGCAATTGTTGGATGAGGTGCAGATCCGCGATCCCGACCGGGTGCTGAAATGCTATCCGCACGAGCTGTCCGGCGGCATGCGCCAGCGTGTGCTGATCGCCGCCGCCTTCGCCGCCGAGCCACGGCTGATCGTTGCCGACGAGCCAACAACCGCGCTCGACGTGACCGTGCAAAAGCAGATCCTGCGCCTGATCGCCGAGTTGCAACGCGAGCATGGCACCGCGATCCTGTTCGTCACCCACGATCTCGGCGTCGTTGCAAAGATCAGCCAGCAAGTGTCTGTGCTCTACGCCGGCAAGGTGGTGGAAGAGGCTGATACAGCCGCTCTCTTCGCGGCGCCTGAGCATCCCTATACGCGGGCATTGATAGCCGCCACGCCACGCTACACCCATCCCTTGGCCTCGCTGAAGCCGGTGGACGAGACCGTGCTGGCCGGGCTTGCCGCCGAGATCGGCGCGGCAGACCAGGCGTGGAGGCGGCCGCATGGTTGAGCCGCTGTTTTCCGTGCGCGGGCTGAAGGTGGCGCTGCCCGACATGACCCGCAAGCCGCTGATCGGGCGCGCGCCGCTGGCCGAGATTTTGAGAGGCCTGGATTTCGATTTGCCGAGGGGCTTGGTGACCGGCATCGTCGGTGAATCCGGGTCCGGAAAATCGACGCTCGGCCGCACGCTTGTCAGACTTCTGGAGCCGAGCGTCGGCAGCATCCATTTCGAGGGCCGCGATATCGCCCATCTGCCGGATGCGGAGCTGCGACCTCTGCGCCGCGACCTGCAGATGATCTTCCAGGACCCGATGTCGTCGCTCAACCCGCGTCGCACCATCGCCGGCATCATTGCCGCGCCGCTCAAGCAGAATGGGCTTGGCGACAGGCTCAAGGAACGCGTCGCCGAGGCATTGCATCGCGTCGGCCTGCCGCAAAGCTTCGCTAGTCGCTATCGTCATGAACTGTCGGGCGGGCAGCGCCAGCGCGTCGGAATTGCGCGCGCGTTGGCGCTTTCGCCGAAATTCGTGCTGGCCGACGAGATCGTCTCCGGCCTCGACGTATCGACGCAGGCGCAGATCCTCACCCTTTTGGAGAGACTGGCCGCGGAGATGGGGCTGACCGTCGCCTTCATCAGCCACGACCTGTCGGTCATCCGGCGGCTGTGCCAACAAGTGATCGTCATGCGCGAGGGCAGGATCGTCGAGGCGAGCGCCACCGATGCGCTGTTCGACAATCCCAGGGAGACCTACACGCGCGACCTGCTTGCCGCCATCCCACTGCCTGAGATCGACGCGGACTGGTTGCGGCCAGCAACGAAAGCGCCGGCATAGGACTGTTCACCCACCACGCCGAACAGCGGGCTTCGGACGTGCATGAGGGCAAAATCAGCCCGCGAACGGAGGGTAATATGAACTACGCAGCCCGCGGCACGATGCTTGCCGCGATCCTGTTCTGCTCGATGGGAACGGCTTCGGCCGATGCGATCCCCGGCATGCGCGGCCACGACCACACCGGCATCACGGTGCCCGACATGAAGCAGGCAGTCGACTTCTTCACCGAAGTCGTCGGCTGCAAGAAGGCGATGTCGTTCGGTCCGTTCGCCGATGACAAGGGCACCTTCATGCAGGATCTTCTGGGCGTCGATCCGAAGGCTGTCATCGAGCAGGTCACCATGGTGCGTTGCGGTTATGGATCGAACATCGAGCTGTTCAAGTACACCGCGCCTGACCAGAAGGATTTGACTCCGAAGAACAGCGATATCGGCGGCTTCCACATTGCCATGTATGTCGATGATGTCGCCGCGGCGAAAGCCTATCTCGACGGCAAGGGGGTGAAGACGCGGATGGGTCCGCTGCCGGTCAAGGAAGGTCCGGCGGCCGGCCAGACCATTCTCTATTTCCAGGCGCCATGGGGATTGCAACTGGAGGCGATCAGCTATCCCGATGGGATGGCCTATGAGAAGGGTGCCGAGACTGTGCTGTGGAGCCCGAAGAACCCGGACAAGTGATTTCCAGAGCGCGCTTGCGGGGCCAGCCCGCAGGCGCGCCACCCGTTTCCAGCAATCTTTCCAACATGAAACTTTAAGCTTGAAATATTTTATCTCCGGCGCGATACTTGATATGCAGCAAGCGAAGAGGAGATCGCACGGATGAAGGTTGCGGTTCTCGGTGGCGGACCAGCCGGCCTCTACTTTGCCATTTCAATGAAGCTGCGGGACGCCGCCCACGAGATCACGGTGTTCGAGCGCAATCGCGCCGACGATACGTTCGGCTGGGGCGTCGTGCTGTCGGCCGAAACACTCGACAACCTTGCCAAAAACGACCCGGTCAGCGCTGTCTGGATCAAGAAGCATTTCGCCTATTGGGACGACATCGCCGTCATCCATGACGGCGTGCGCACGGTCTCGTCGGGCCACGGTTTCTGTGGCATCGGCCGCAAGCGGCTTCTGGTCCTGCTGCAGCGACGCGCGCGCGAACTTGGCGTGAGGCTGATGTTCGAGAGCGATATCGCCGACCCTCAGCCCTATATGGAGACGCATGATCTGGTCGTCGCCGCCGATGGGCTGAACTCAAGGGCGCGCAACACCTTCGTCGAAGTCTTCAAGCCCGACATCGACACCCGCAAATGCAAATTCGTCTGGCTCGGCACCAACCAGAAATTCGACGACGCCTTCACCTTCATCTTCGAGAAGACCGAGCATGGCTGGGTGTGGGCGCACGCCTATCAATTCGACAGCGAGACAGCGACCTTCATTGTCGAGTGCAGCGAACAGACCTGGGCTGCCTTCGGCTTCGGCGCCATGTCGCAGCAGGAATCCATCGCCGTCTGCGAGCGCATCTTTGAGAAACATCTCGGCGCCCACGCGCTGATGACCAATGCCAATCACATCAGAGGTTCGGCCTGGATCAATTTCCCGCGCGTGCTGTGCGAACGCTGGTCCTACAAGAACCTGGCTCTGATGGGCGACGCGGCGGCCTCGGCACATTTCTCGATCGGCTCCGGGACCAAGCTCGCATTGGAAAGCGCGGTGGCGCTGGCCGAATATGTCAAAACCGAACCGGACCTCGACGCCGCCTTCCGCAAGTATGAGGATGCGCGCCGCACCGAGGTGCTGAAGCTGCAGTCGGCGGCGCGCAATTCGCTGGAGTGGTTCGAGGAGGTCGAGCGCTATCTCGGCCTCGATCCGGTGCAGTTCAATTATTCGCTGCTGACCCGCTCGCAACGCATCAGCCACGAGAATTTGCGGCTGCGCGATGCCAAATGGCTTGAGAGCGCCGAGGAATGGTTCCAGCGCCAGGCGGGGGCAGGCGGCAACAGGCAGCGCCGGGCGCCGATGTTCGCGCCGTTCAAGCTGCGCGACATGCAGCTCAACAACCGGGTCGTCGTTTCGCCGATGGCGCAGTACAAGGCCGTCGATGGCTGCCCGACCGACTGGCATTTCGCCCACTATGCCGAGCGTGCGAAGGGCGGCGCCGGGCTTGTCTATATCGAGATGACCTGCGTCAGCCCGGAAGGACGCATCACGCCCGGCTGTCCCGGCTTCTATGCGTCCGAACATGAGGTGGCGTGGAAGCGGCTTGTCGATTTCGTCCACGCCGAGACCGAGGCGAAAATCTGCGCGCAGATTGGCCATTCCGGGGCCAAGGGCTCGACCCGTGTCGGCTGGGAGGGCACCGACGTGCCGCTCTCCTCGGGCAATTGGCCGGTCATAGCAGCCTCGGCGATTGCATGGTCGCCGCAGAATCAGGTGCCGAAAGCCATGGACCGCGCCGATATGGATTTGGTGCGCGACCAGTTCGTGTCCTCCGCAGAGATGGCGGATCGCTGCGGCTTCGACATGCTGGAGATCCATGCCGCGCACGGCTACCTGCTGTCGTCCTTCATCACGCCGGTCACCAACCAGCGCACGGATGAATATGGCGGTTCCCTCGAAAATCGCATGCGCTATCCCCTGGAAATCTTCCATGCGGTGCGCGCCGCCTGGCCGGCGCGAAAGCCGATTTCTGTGCGCATTTCGGCCAATGATTGGGTCGGCATCGAGGGTGTGACGCCGGCCGATGCGGTGGAGATCGCGCGCATGCTGCACGAAGCCGGCGTCGACATCTGCGACGTCTCGGCAGGTCAGACCTCGATTGCCGCCAAGCCTGTCTATGGCCGCATGTTCCAGACACCATTCTCGGACCGCATCCGCAACGAGGTCGGCATGGCGACGATGGCGGTCGGCAACATCTATGAGCCGGACCATGTCAATTCGATCCTGATGGCAGGCCGCGCCGACCTGGTGGCCCTGGCACGGCCGCATCTCGCCGATCCCTACTGGACGCTGCATGCCGCCGTGACGCTCGGTGATCGTGGTGTCAAATGGCCGGATCCCTATCTGCCCGGACGCGACCAGATCTACCGGCTGGCCGAGCGCGATGCGGCGGCGGGGTTGAAAGTATGACGACGGCCTCGACGATCCCCGGCAAGCATGCTTTGGTCACCGGCGGCGGCTCCGGCGTCGGCCGGGTCATCGCACTCGTGCTGGCCGAAGCCGGTATCGAGGTGACCATATGCGGGCGGCGCGACGCCGAGCTTGCCAAGTTGGCCGGCGAGAACGACCGCATCCACGCCATGTCAGCCGATGTCACCGACGAGGCGGCGATGATTTCGCTCTACGCGCAAGCGGAAGCCGTGCGCGGCCCGTTCGACATCGTCGTCGCCAATGCCGGCATGGCCGGCAGCACGCCGGCGCACAAGACCTCGCTTGCCGACTGGCAGCGGACGCTCGACGTCAATCTGACCGGCGCCTTCCTGACGGTGAAGCCGGCGCTGGCCGGCATGGCCGCGCGCAAGGCGGGCCGGATCGTCTTCGTCGCCTCGACCGCAGGGCTGAAAGGCTACGCCTATGTCGCGCCCTACGTCGCGGCCAAGCATGGGGTGGTCGGGCTGATGCGGGCACTGGCGGCCGAGACGGCGAAATCCGGCGTGACCGTCAACGCCGTTTGCCCGGGCTTCGTAGAGACCGACATGCTGGTGGACTCCATTCAGCGCGTCGTCGAAAGGACCGGCCGCTCAGTCGAGCAGGCGCGGGCGAGCCTTGCCTCGACCAACCCGCAAGGCCGTTTCATCCAGCCGCAGGAAGTTGCCGCGGCGGTGCTCTGGCTGTGCGGCGATGCGGCTGCGTCGATTACCGGACAAGCGATTTCGATCTCAGGAGGCGAAACATGGTAGCCGGCCCATTGCCCGCGCCGTCGGGACCCGGCAAGGACCGGCTGCGTCTCTGGATCAGGCTGCTGCGCGCCTCGCGCACGATCGAGGCCGAGCTGCGCGAGCGCCTGAAGAAGGAATTCGATACGACACTGCCGCGTTTCGACGTCATGGCCGCCCTCTACCGCGCGCCGGAAGGCATGCTGATGAGCGATCTGTCGCGCTTCCTGCTGGTATCCAACGGCAATGTCACCGGCATTGTCGACCGGCTGGTTTCGGAAGGGGTGGTCGCGCGCGCGCGCCGCAATGGCGATCGCCGCACATCCATGGTGCGACTGACCGACGAGGGTTCCAAATCTTTTGCCGCAATGGCCGCGGCGCATGAGGGTTGGATCGGAGAATTGCTGGCCAAGGTCAGCGAGGAGGATGCGCGCCGGCTGACCGGCATGCTGACCTCGTTCCGCAGCAACTGGGAGGGACGCGAATGAGTTCGATGGCCGGCCTCAAGCCGAAGCACTTCCTTTGGGAAGTCGAAGGCAGGATCGCCAGGGTGCGGCTCGACCGGCCGGAGCGCAAGAATCCGCTGACCTTCGCCAGCTATGCGGAACTGCGCGATACGTTCCGCGATCTCGTCTATGCCGACGACGTCGACGCCGTGGTGTTCCTGCCCAATGGCGGCAATTTCTGCTCTGGCGGCGATGTCCACGACATTATCGGCCCCTTGGTCAAGATGGACATGAAGGAGTTGCTCGCCTTCACCCGCATGACCGGCGATTTCGTCAAGGCGATGCTCAATTGCGGCAAGCCGATCATCGCGGCGGTCGACGGGGTCGCGGTCGGCGCCGGCGCCATCATCGCCATGAGCGCCGACATCCGCATCGCCACGCCGGAGGCCAAGACCGCTTTCCTGTTCACCCGCGTCGGGCTTGCCGGCTGCGATATGGGCGCCTGCGCGATCCTGCCGCGCATCATCGGCCAGGGCCGTGCCGCCGAATTGCTCTACACCGGCCGCACGATGACGGCGGCGGAAGGCGAGCGCTGGGGCTTCTACAACAGGCTGGTCGATGCCGCAGTGCTCGAGGCCGACGCGCTCGAGATGGCGGCGCGCATCGTCTCCGGCCCGACCTTCGCGCACGGCATCACCAAGACGCAGCTCAACCAGGAATGGTCGATGGGCCTCGACCAGGCGATCGAAGCGGAAGCGCAGGCGCAGGCGATCTGCATGCAGACGCGTGACTTCGAGCGCGCCTACAAGGCTTTCGTCGCCAAGGAAAAACCGGTGTTCGAGGGCAATTGATGGCTGACAAGAGTTTCCTCAGCTGGCCGTTCTTTGAAGATCGCCACCGCGAACTCGCCGAGCGCCTTGATGCCTGGTGCGCCAGGAACCTGCCGGTCGATCACCATGACGTCGATGCCGCCTGCCGTGAGCTTGTGGCCAAACTTGGCCGCGACGGCTGGCTGAAGCCGACGGCGCTCGATACCGACAATCCCGGACCACTCGATGTCCGCACTTTGTGCATCACGCGCGAGACGCTGGCGCGCCATGACGGCCTGGCCGACTTCGCCTTCGCCATGCAGGGCCTCGGCACCGGCGCGCTCAGCCTGTTCGGCACGCCCGGCCAGCAGCAATGGCTGGCAAAGACCAGGGCCGGCAAGACGATTTCCGCCTTCGCGCTTTCGGAGCCACGCTCCGGGTCGGATGTCGCCAACACCGAAATGATGGCGAGCCGCGATGGCGACTTCTATATCCTCAGCGGCGAGAAGACCTGGATTTCCAATGGCGGCATTGCCGATCTCTACGTCGTCTTTGCCCGCACCGCCGAGGCACCGGGTGCCAAGGGACTTTCCGCCTTTCTCGTACCCGCTGATACCAAGGGGCTTGGCATTGCCGAGCGCCTTGAAGTGATCGCGCCGCATCCGCTGGCGCGGCTTTCCTTCGATCAGGTCCGGGTGCCGGCCTCGGCGCTGATCGGCAAACCGGGAGACGGCTTCCGCATCGCCATGTCGGTGCTTGACGTGTTCCGCTCCACGGTCGGCGCGGCGGCACTCGGCTTTGCCCGCCGGGCGCTGGACGAAAGCATCAGCAGGGTGGCCGAGCGCAAACTTTTCGGCGCTCCGATGGCAGAGCTGCAGATGGTGCAAGGCCATATCGCCGACATGGCGCTGGACATCGATGCCGCAGCGCTGCTGGTCTACCGCGCTGCCTGGACCAAGGACATGGGCGCGGCTCGTGTCACCCGCGAGGCGGCGATGGCCAAGCTGTTCGCCACCGACAAGGCGCAAGAGGTGATCGACAAGGCTGTGCAGCTGCATGGGGGGGACGGCGTCCGCAAGGGCCATATCGTCGAGAGCCTCTATCGCGAGATCCGCGCGCTACGCATCTACGAGGGCGCATCCGATGTGCAGAAGGTGGTGATCGCACGGCAGGTGATGGGCGCGGCCTGACAGCGACGTATTTGATTTTGAGATTTGGTTTTAAGAATACCGGGGAGGCTTGAAAATGCACGAGATCCTGCAGCCGGAGGGCTGGGCGAAACCGGTCGGCTACGCCAACGGCATTGCTGCGCGCGGCAGGCTCGTCTTCGTGGGCGGACAGGTCGGCTGGAACGGGCAGTGCCAGTTCGAGACCGACGATTTCGCCGGCCAGGTGCGGCAGACGCTGCAAAACATCGTCGCCGTGCTGGCGGAAGCTGGCGCGGAGCCACGGCACATCACCGCGATGACTTGGTATTTCACCGACAAGGCCGAATATCTCGGCAATCTCAAGGGTATAGGCGAGGCCTATCGCGAGGTGATCGGCCGGCATTTCCCAGCGATGGCCGCCATGCAGGTGGTGGCGCTGGTGGAAGATCGCGCCAAGATCGAAATTCAGGCAACCGCCGTCATTCCGGATTAACGAATTCGTTATTCCCGGATTGATCAGCAGCGCAGCCCCGCCCGCTTCAGCAGCGGAAATACGTGGTCGCAGAAATAGGGCAGTTCCTGGGTGTAGTTGACGAACGACAGCGCGATGCCCTGGTAGCCATGCCCGGCAATGGCAGCCATCTCGGCGGCGATCGTCTCCGGCGTTCCAACCAGCGGGTAGGTGCCGGCGCCGCCGGCGAAACGCTGCCGGTAGCGGTCATAGGCATGCGGGTCATGCGACTGCGAGAACTCCTTCTTGCCGGCCATATGGGCATCGACCGCATCGTGGTCGGCCAGATCGACGGCATAGCGCGTGTAGTAGGCCTGCGCCTCTTCCATGGTTGGTCGGCAGACGACATGCGCCACCGTGTAGACGCCGACATTGCGGCCAACCTTGTCGGCCCGCTCGCTGATGTCGGCGACATGCTTGCCGGCATCGCCCATTTCCGAAAAGGTGGTGAACAGATAATCGCATCGGGCGGCGGCGAAATCGCGGCCCGGGCCACCGAAAGCAGCGTTCATGGTCACCGGGCGTGGAACCTGCAGGCTCGCCGGCCGGCTGACCGCTTCCTTCAGCCGATAGTAGGGGCCTTCATAGTCCAGAGGCTGGTCCGAGGCGTAAAGCTTTTCCAGGATTTCGATCCATTCGGCGGCCTGGTCGTAGCCCTTCTCGACCAAAGGCGTGCCGAACATGCCGAATTCCTTCGGGTTCCAGCCGCAGACGATGTTCAAGCCGGCGCGGCCCTGGCTGATATGGTCGACAGTTGCCAGCGCCTTGGCGGCATAGAGCGGATGCACCAGCGGCACATGCACGGTCATGAACAGGCCGATCTGCTCGGTGGCCACCGCCAGAGCTGCTGCCCAGGTGAAGGTCTCGAACGACCATTCGCGCACCTTGTTGCGGCCGCCAAAGCCACGCCAGCGCGCGATCGGCAGCATAAATTCCAGCCCGGCGCGGTCGGCGATCTGCGCCGCCGTCAGATTGTCCTGCCAGCTTGCCGTCCAGCGTTCCGGCACATCGGTGATGGCCAGACCGCCATCGGCATTGGTCGAAAAGACGCCGAGCTTCAGTTTGTTCGAGCCGTGCAGGGGATGCGTTTTGATCATCATGGGAACCCGTGGCGGGAGACCGACACGCTAGGCCCGCGCAAAAATATTTCAAGCCTGAAATAGCTTCGCCTCGCCGCCGATTGCGGATATGAATTTGGAGGGGAAAAGGGGATGGATATGAGTGGGTTCCGTCAGAAGTGCATCGGCAAGACCAATCTCGTCGGCTCCTTCGCCGCTATTCCCCATCCCGTCGCCGTCGAAGTGATGGCGCTCACCGGCCTCGACTTCGTCTGCATCGACTGGGAACATGCCCAGATCGCGCGCGACACGATCGAAACCATGGTGCGCGCGGCCGACGTGCATCGCGTGCCGGCCATGGTGCGTGTTCCCGGCCATGCGCCGGAAGCTATCCAGGCGGCGCTCGACAGCGGCGCACAAGGCGTGCTCGTGCCGCGCGTCTCGACCGCTGCTCAGGCCGAGGCGGCGGTGAAAGCCTCGCGCTATCCGCCGCTGGGCGAGCGCGGCGTCGGGCCTGGCCGCGCGGCTGGCTATGGCTATCGCATTCCCGAATATCTGGCCGCGGCCAATGACAGGGTGGTCGTCGCGGTCCAGGTCGAGACATCGGAGGGGCTGGCCAATATCGAGGCGATCGCGGCCATAGACGGCATCGATGTGGTCTTCGTCGGCCCCGGCGATCTCTCCGTGTCGATCGATGCGATCGGGCCGAAAGGCGTGGACAAGCTCAATGAGGCGATCACAAGGATCATCCGCGCGACCGTCGCGCATGGCAGGACATCGGGTATATTTTGCGCCAGCCCACAGACGATCAGCCAGTGGGCCGCTATCGGCGCGAGCTTCTTCGTGCTGGCCAGCGATACGATGTTTCTTGGCGCCGGCGCTGCGGCCAACTGCACCGCTGCGCGCGCCGAGCTGCGGTAGACGGGCGGGATCGGGCAAAAACTTTTTAAGCTTAAAACTTTTTCCTTGAAAAGCGCAGCACATTGGATAGCATCCAAACTCGATGGCGACTGTCGTGCCGGTGGGGCTTGCCGGGCAGTCCGTCGCGGTGCTCCGGGTGGGAGGGGTTTCAGTCCTTGTCGTTCATACTGCCCCAGTCATCGTCCAGCGCGCGTTATGCTTTCGACGGCGTACGTGCCCAGATCCGTGACCTGCACACCGAAAACATTGCCAACCTTGCCGTGCGCGCCCGAGAACTGGGCGACGTGATCGCGCTCTGGTACGGCGAAGGCGACATGGTGACGCCCGCTTTCATCCGCGACGCGGCGAAGGCCGCCTTCGATGAAGGCCAGACGTTCTACGTCCCTAACATGCGTGGGCACCCCCTACTGAACGAGGCGCTGTCGGAATACCAAACGCGCATTCACGGCCGGACGATCCCGATTGCGCGCACCACGGTCACGCCCGGCGGCATGCAGGCGCTGTACCTGGCGCTGGAACTACTGGTCGATATCGGCAGCAACGTCGTCTATGTCGCGCCGCAATGGCCCAACATCCACAACGCCATCCATCTGATCGGCGGCGAGCCAAGGCCGTTTTCGCTCGACTTCAAGGGCGACTGGCATCTCGATCTCGACCGGCTGTTCGCCACTTGCGATGCGCGCACACGCGCGATCTTCCTGTCGACGCCGTCCAACCCGACCGGCTGGACCGCGTCGCGCGAGGAGATGCAGGCGCTGCTCGACTTCAGCCGGCGCACCGGCATCTGGATCATCTCCGACGAGGTCTATGGCCGGCTCTATTTCGACGGCAATGTTGCTCCTTCCATCCTGCAGATCGCCGAGGATGGCGACCGGGTGCTGTCGGTCAACAGTTTTTCGAAGGCGTGGGCGATGACCGGCTGGCGCATCGGCTGGCTGACGCATCCGTCGGGGGTGGCCGACCAGCTTGGCGCCATGACGCAGTACATCAACAGCGGCACCGCCGCGCCTATCCAGGCAGGCGCTGTCGCCGCCATCCGCCAAGGCGAGCCGCTGGTCGAGGAGATCAGGCAGCGGATCAAAACCGGCCTCGACCTTGCCTATGACAGGCTGGCCCAGATTCCCGGCATCATCCTGCCGACGAAACCGCGCGGAGGCATGTATGCCTTCTTTGCCATGGACGGCGAAAGCGACGCCCGGCAGGCCTGCGCCAGGATACTGGAGACGGCGCGCGTCGGGCTGGCTCCCGGCCACCTCTTTGGAAATTCGGCAGCGGCCTTCCTGCGGATGTGCGTGTGCCGTGAACGCGACCAGATAGCGACCGCGCTCGAGCGCATGGTCGCCGCCATGAATTGACGCCCCGCTGGGAGGTGGGACGGCAACAAACCGTGCGGGAGCAAACCCGCCCGATCACAACCAGAGGGAACACAAAATGAGCTTCACTCGTCGCAACCTGCTTCTTCTCGCCGCCACGATCGGCATCGCTGCCGGCCCGGCCACCGCCTTTGCCGCCGATGTGCTCAATGTCGGCGCCTACCCGACCAATCCGCCCTTCGAATACAAGAACGAGAGCGGCACTTTCGAGGGCTTTGAAGTCGACATCGTCAACGAAGCGGCCAAGCGTGCCGGCATGACCACCGACATTGCCGACCTCGGCTTCCAGGCGCTGTTCGCGGCTGTCAGTTCCAACCGCATCGATGTCGCGATCTCCTCGATCACCATCACGCCGGAGCGACTGAAAACGCTGTCCTTCACCCAGCCCTATTATGACTCCGACATGGGCATTGCGACGAAGACCGATAGCGCTGTTAACACCGAGGCCGACCTCAAAGGCAAGATCGTCGGCGTGCTTTCAGGCTCGACCGGCGAGACCTGGGTCAAGGCGCATCAGGAGGCTGACGGCTACAGCGACGTGAAGGGCTACGACACGCAGCAGAATCTTCTGCTCGACCTCAGCGCGGGCCGCGTGGACGCCGCCGTCAGCGATATTCCGGGCATGGAATACTCCTTCACCAAGATGAAGGACCTGAAGGTCAAGCAGCGCATTAAGACCGGCGAACAGTACGGCCTGATGATGAGCAAGGACCATCCGCTGCTCGGCAAGCTGAACGACGCGCTGACCGCGATGAAGAAGGACGGAACGCTGGCCGCGATCCACAAGAAGTGGTTCGGCAGCGACGCGCCAGCCGATTCCTCGACGGTCAAGGAAATGCCGCTGCCCAAGGCCTGACCGGCAATGCACTTAAATCGTGCCGGCTCCCGGGCCGGCACGATTCATTTCACGCTCGGGCGCCTGCTGCCGCACGGATAGCCTCATGGGAGGCAAGGTCGATTGGTTTTAACTTGAGCATCCTTTGCTCTGGGGTTCGGGAACGCTCCCATGTCGCTGATCGACACCTTCTTCAATCCTGACGTGATCATGTCCAGCCTGCCGGCGCTGTTGCGTGGCTTCCTGAACACGCTGCTGCTCGGCATTTTGAGTATCGGCATCGGCATTCCCATTGGCCTGGGGATCAGCCTGTTGCGGCTCTATGCGCCGAAGCCGCTGCGCTGGCTGGCGGTCGGCTACACCGACATCTTCCGCGCCCTGCCGGTGCTGGTGGTGCTGATCCTGATCTATTATGCGCTGCCCTTCCTCGGCATCCGTCTGTCGTCCTGGGCCTCCGCCGTGACGGCGTTCGCCATCATCATGTCGGCCTATTCAGCAGAAGTGTTCCGCTCCGGCATTGAGAGCATTCCGAAAGGCCAATTCGAGGCAGCACAGGCGCTCGGCCTGCCTTTCCTTTTGACCTTGCGCAAGGTGGTGCTGCCGCAGGCGATCCGCGTCGTCATCCCCCCGATGACCAGCAATTGCGTCTCGATGTTCAAGGACACGTCGCTCGCTTCCACCGTTGCGCTGCCTGAACTGTTGAAGGAAGCGACCAACGCGCAGTCGCTCTACGCCAATCCCTCGCCGCTGATCGGCGCCGCTTTGGTCTATCTCATCTTCCTCTGGCCCATGGTCCGCCTCGTCAGCCTGCTCGAAGACCGCTTCAAGACCGAGAAGACGCGCTGACCTCATCAACCGTCCCGCTTCCCAAGCCATTCGCAGGAGATACAGTTGAGCAATTCCCAAGCCGCCGGCGGCTTTCCGGTCGACACCATCCGCGCCATGTTTCCGGCCTTGCAGCGCGCCGGTGATTTCATCTTCATGGACAACGCCGCCGGCGCGCAGATCCCGCAGAGCGTGCTCGATGCGGTGACCAACCACCTGGTCTCGCACAATGTGCAGCGCGGCGGACGTTACGGCCGCAGCGTCGCGGTCGACCAATCGGTCGCCAATGCGCGCGAGAGCGTGGCCTTGCTGATCAACGCCTACAGTCCGTCGGAAATCTGCTTCGGCATGAACGCCACCTCATTCATCCGCTTGGTCAGCCTCGGCATCGGCCAGATGCTGGCCAAGGACACAGAGCGAGACGAGATCGTCATCACCGATATGGACCACGACGCCAACATCGCGACGTGGCTGGCGCTGGAATCCGCCGGAGCCAAGTTCAAGTGGTGGCGCATGCGCGAGGACGGCAACCTGCATGTCGACGACCTCAAGCCGCTGGTTTCTGAGCGCACCCGTCTCGTCGCCTGCACGGTGACGGCGCACTCGATCGGTTCGATCGTTGATGTCGCTTCCGTGGCCGGGATCGCGCATGCGGCCGGCGCCGAAGTGTTCCTTGACTGCGTGCATTACGGACCGCACGGGCTGATCGACGTGCAGGCCTGGGACTGTGATTATCTAGTCTGCTCCGGCTACAAGAATTTCTCGCCGCATATGGGCTTTCTGTGGGGCCGCTTCGAAACGCTGAAGCGGCTGCCGACCTTCCGCGAGGATTTCATCCCCGACGAGCCGCCTTACAAGGTCGAGGCCGGCACCTTCATCTACGAAAACGTCTCGGGCATGGATGCCGCGGTGCAGTACCTGGAACTGATCGGCCGCAATCTGGCGCCCTCCAACAACCGCTCGCGGCGCGACAACATCGTTGCCGGCATGGGCGCCATCCGCGACTATGAAATGCTCTTGGCGCGCGAGATGCTCGCCGTGCTCAAGGGATGCAATGCCACGATCTACGGCGTCGCCGAGGAAGACCGCATCAACGAACGCGTGCCGACATTCTGCTTCAACATCGGCAAGCTGTCGCCGCAGCGGATCGTCGAGGAAATGGCTGACATGCAGATCGGCATCCGCGACGGCCATATGTATGCGCCCCGGCTGATGAAGCGTCTCAACCTGTCGATGGACAGCGGCGCCATCCGCGCCTCGCTGGTCCATTACAACACGGTCGACGAGGTCAGGCGTTTCGGCGAGGCACTGCGCGCCGTCATCGCAAGGCTGTCGTAGCTGGTCCTTAAACCTCTCCGGCGCGGAACATCGGCCCGCCCTTGTGGGCCGGGAAGCCATAGCCGTTGATCATCACCA
The DNA here is from genome assembly GCF_040320205.1 of Mesorhizobium sp. M0761. NCBI lineage: Bacteria > Pseudomonadati > Pseudomonadota > Alphaproteobacteria > Hyphomicrobiales > Phyllobacteriaceae > Mesorhizobium > Mesorhizobium sp. M0761. Next base: position 39,166 of record NZ_JAMYPF010000020.1, on the reverse strand, counting down.
GATCGATGTCGGAGGCACGCGCCGCGATGCCTTCGGCGAGTAGTGCCTTGCCCTCGTCGGCCATTGCCGCCAGCAAGCGCGTGACGATCTCATCGGGCGAAAAGCGGCGCGGCACGATGCCCTTGGCCGCTCGCACGGCCTCGATCAGCGCCGTTACTTGCGGGTCGCTCCTGCGTTCGCCGTCCGAATAATCGTACCAGCCGCGCCCGGTCTTGCGGCCGAAGCGGCCGGCCTCGCACAGCCGGTCGGCGATTTCGACATAACGTGCTTGCGGATCGCGCATCGCCGCCTGTCGCTTGCGCCGCGCCCAGGCTATCTCCAGCCCAGCCATATCGTTGACCGCGAAGATCCCCATCGGGAAGCCCCAGGCCTCCAGCGCGGCATCCACCTCATCGGGTGCTGCGCCATCCTCCACCATGAACTCCGCCTCGCGGCGGTAGGCGGAATAGATGCGGTTGCCGATGAAACCCTCGGTAACGCCGCACACGACAGGCAGCTTGCCGAGCTTCCTGGCGAAGGCGATCGCCGAGGCGAGCACATCGGGCGCCGTCGCCGCGCAATCCACCACTTCGGTGAGCCGCATGACGTTGGCCGGGGAGAAAAAATGCAGGCCGACGATCCGTTCGGGCCGGGCGGTTGCAGAGGCGATCTCGTCGGGGTTGAGGTAGCTGGTGTTGGTCGCAAGGATGGCGTCCGGGCGGACGATACGTTCGAGCTTCCGGAAGAGTTCGGTTTTTACCGCGAGATCGTCGAACACTGCCTCGATGACCAGATCGGCCTGCACCAGCCTGCCGGCGTCGCTGGCCGCTTCAAACCGGCTCAGCGCCTCCCTGCGCGCATGATCGGTGAGACGGCCGGATTGGACCGACTTGTCGAGAAGCCCGGCGATACGCTCGTATCCTTTTGCCGCGGCGTCGTCGTTCTGCTCGATGCCGATTACGCGATAGCCGGCATTCAAGGCCGAGACCGCGATGCCTGCACCCACCAGGCCGGTTCCGACGATACCGACGGTCTCGACCTTGCGAGGCGTGACACCCTCCAGCCTGTCGACTTTGCTGGCTTGCCTCTCGGCAAAGAAGACGTGGCGCAACGCTGCCGCTTCGCGAGAATCCCGGAGGCGCAGGAAGGTCGCGCGTTCGTCCGCAAGACCGTCCTCAAGTTTGGCCGTGGACGCGGCCTGGACCAGTCTCACGGCTTCTGCAGGCGCCATCTGCCCTCGGTTGCGGGAAAGTACCTTCTTTGCGGCTGCCGCGTCGGCCTCAGGTTGCGAGCGCGGGACGGAAAGCGCGCCCGTGCGCCACAGCGGTTGGCCAACGAGACGGCGGGCGACATCGAGCGCGCCTTCGGGAAGATCGTCCGCAATGGCATCGATCAGACCGAGAGCGAGCGCTTCGTCGGCATTTGCGGGCCGACCCGTGCCGATCAGGTCAATTGCGGCGACCGTGCCGATGAGGCGGGGCAGGCGTTGGGTTCCGCCGGCCCCGGGCACTAACCCGAGCTTGACCTCGGGCAGGCCGAAGCTGGCCGCCTTGCTGGCCACCCGGTAGTGGCAGGCCAGCGCAATCTCGCAGCCGCCGCCGAGCGCCGCGCCGCCTACTGCCGCGACGATCGGTTTCGCGAAGCTCTCGATCGCTTCGATCACGTCAGGCAGTGTGGGCCCGATAGCGGGCTTGCCGAATTCCTTGATATCGGCGCCACCGATGAAGGTGCGCCCAATGGCGGTCAGCACCACGGCAGACACTTCATCCGACGCCGCACGCCCAAGCGCAGCCATCAGTCCGGCCCTGACATGGAGGGACAGCGCGTTGACCGGCGGATTTTCGATCGTGACGATGAGAACGCCATCGACGATCTTGCCTGTGACACTCTCGGAAAATCGTGCTGTGTTCATGGAGTTTTATTCCGGAACAACGGCAAATCTTCCTCCTCCTTCTGCTCTCCGCCAAATGCCGGTGTCCCGGCTCGGACGGATGAAGCGCTATGGATCTTCAAAATAATTTCAAGCTTAAAATAATTAGAATTCGAAAAACTTCAAGCCTACCGGAGTCGACTGCAAAAGGCGTCGCTACCACGACGGTGATCGGTCAGACTTGACGGTTGCACTGCGGTGCCGGGTCAAGGCGAGTTTGTGGAAACCTTCGGCAGCAGGGCTTTGAAATAGTCGATCGTCTGTTGCAGCCCGGCTTCCAAAGTCACTGTCGGCTCCCAGCCGACAAGCCTTTTGGCAAGGGTGATATCGGGCTGGCGGTGCCGCGGATCGTCTTGCGGAAGATCGCGGTAAATTATATCCGAACCTGATCCGGTCATCTGCGTCGTCAGTTCGGCCAAGCGCCTGATCGTTACTTCCCTTGGATTGCCGATGTTTACTGGACCGGTCACCTCCGGCCCCGTATCCATGAGGCGCAGCATGCCGCTCACCAGGTCGTCGACGTAGCAAAACGACCTTGTCTGTGAGCCGTCGCCGAAAATGGTTATCGGTTCACCACGAAGCGCCTGCACGATGAAATTTGAGACAACCCTGCCGTCTGCCGGGTGCATGCGCGGCCCGAACGTATTAAAAATCCGCGCGACCTTGACCCACAAGCCATGTTGTCGGTGATAGTCGAAGAACAGCGTTTCGGCGCAGCGTTTGCCTTCATCGTAGCATGAGCGCGGCCCGATCGGGTTTACATTGCCCCAGTAACTCTCGGGCTGCGGATGCACAGACGCGTCACCATAGACCTCGCTGGTGGAGGCCTGAAAGACTTTGCATTTCAGCCGCTTTGCCAGTCCAAGAACATTGATGGCGCCGTGCACGGCGGTCTTGATCGTCTGAACCGGGTCGTACTGGTAGTGAACAGGCGAGGCCGGACACGCCAGGTTGTAAATCTCATCGACTTCGACGTAGAGCGGAAAGGTCACGTCATGGCGCATGAATTCGAAGCGGGGATGCTTGGCCAAATGGTCGATATTGCGCTTTGATCCGGTGAAAAGGTTGTCGACACACAAGATTTCGTCGCCTCGTTCCAACAGGCGGTCAATAAGATGCGAGCCGATAAACCCTGCGCCCCCGGTAACGAGAATGCGTCTGCGGCTGTCATAGAGTCTGGCCAATTTCTGCTCCCAGGCAAATGCTGATCGACCAGATATCGGTCGCCACACGCAGGATACGACGTGTCCGCAGCCAATGCACAAGGACCAAACTGAAATTTCGCAGATCCGCTCGGTGGCGATGCGAATTCCGATCCGGGCATTTGGTTTGATCAGAAGGCACGATTGAGGCCGATAGTGGCCTATGGATTGGCAGCAGAGAATATCAGCCCTGTCGTCAGGGCCGCCGCTGCGTAGGTGGCCGGCAGAACCTGACGGTTCACCCCAATCCGCAGCAGAGAGTGGCTCGAAACACGGTCCTGCTGGATTTTATCCACAACATCGATGGCATCGGCGGATGGCAACATGAAACATGGCAACGACCATTTTTCATGAGACATTCCTCTTCGCGATAGAGCATCGTTGAATTGGCCAACAGCCTGCCATACAAGCACGTCGGCTCAACAGGTGGCTCGAGGAACCCCACGGATGTCCGAACGCATTGCAGTTATCGGCCTGGGTTATGTCGGCCTGCCGGTAGCCATCGCCTTCGGGAAGGTTTTCCCCGGCACCATAGCTTTTGACATCAGCGAGCGTCGGATCGGGGAATTGCGTGGCGGCGTCGATCGTACGGGAGAAGTTGATGCAACGGCGCTCAAGGAGACCTCGATAGGGCTGACGACCGACCGGGAGATGTTGAAAGGCGCTACTTTCTTCATCGTTGCCGTGCCAACCCCTATCGACGCAAATCGCGCTCCCGATCTGGCTTCTTTGAAACTGGCGTCCGAACTCGTCGGCGAGGCGGTGAGCAAAGGCGCCGTCGTCGTTTTTGAGTCGACAGTCTATCCAGGTGTGACCGAAGATTTCTGTGGGCCGATCATCGAGCAGGTTTCCGGCCTGCGACATCCCCGCGACTTTGCCCTCGGCTATTCGCCCGAACGCGCCAACCCCGGCGATCGGGAACACTCGCTGCAAAAGATCGTCAAAGTCGTCTCCGGCGAGAATAACGAGACGCTGGAGCGCGTCGCGAACGTTTATGGCCGTATCATAGATGCCGGCGTCTACCGCGCCCCGTCGATCAAGGTGGCCGAGGCAGCGAAGGTTATCGAGAACACCCAGCGCGATCTGAACATCGCGCTGATGAACGAACTGGCAATGATCTTCGAGCGGCTCGATATCCGGACGCAGGATGTTCTTGATGCTGCGTCGACGAAATGGAACTTCCTTCCCTTCAAACCGGGGTTCGTCGGCGGCCACTGCATCAGCGTCGATCCATATTATTTGACCGCCAAGGCCGAGGCCGAAGGTTACCATCCGCAGATCATCCTCGCCGGACGTCGCATCAATGACGGAATGGGGGCCTTCGTCGCCCAGCAGGTTGTCAAACGGCTGATTGGTTCTGACACGCCCGTCAAAGGGGCTTCTGTCGGCATTCTCGGGCTGACATTCAAGGAGGACGTGCCGGATTTGCGCAACAGCCGCGTTTTCGACATGGTCAAGGAACTAAGGCAGTTCGGAATTATCCCCAAAGTCCATGATCCCCTTGCCGATGTCGAAACCGCTCGGCGTGATCACGGCGAAACAATCCTGCCGCTCGATGAGATAAACGATTTGCAGGCGCTTGTTCTGGCGGTGCCTCACAGGCAATATCTCACCAACGAAAGAGCGCGTCTTTTTCAAATGATCAGGCCGGGGGGGACACTGTTCGATGTCAAGTCGGCCATCAAGCCCAATGAAGTTCCCGACAACATAAAATACTGGAGCTTGTAAAGCTCGCCTGAAATTAACGCTAGGATATGCAGTGACATCAAGCAGGCCGATACTGATCACCGGCGCAGCCGGGTTCATAGGGTTTCATCTTTGCCTGAGGCTGCTTGCCGAAGGAGGCCAGGTTATCGGCCTCGACTCCATGAACGAGTATTATGACGTCAGCCTGAAGCAGGCTCGTCTCGAGCGGCTGAAAGCGTTTTCGAATTTTTGTTTCGAGCATGCCGATCTCACGGAGCGGGACCGTATTTCGGAGCTCTTCCTTTCGGCCGCGCCGGAGGTTGTCGTCAATCTCGCGGCGCAAGCCGGCGTACGCTATTCGATCAGCAATCCGCACGCCTATGTGGAAAGCAACCTCAGCGGCTTTGTCAACATCCTGGAAGGATGCCGGCAGGCGTCCGTCGGCCATCTGGTCTATGCATCGTCGAGTTCGATTTATGGCGGCAGCACCCGCATGCCGTTTTCCGTGCACGATCCGGCGGACCATCCGCTCAGCCTTTACGCCGCAAGCAAGAAGGCGAACGAGCTGATGGCGCACACATACAGCCATCTGTTTGGACTGCCGACCACCGGGCTGCGTTTTTTCACCGTCTATGGTCCGTGGGGGCGGCCGGACATGGCGCTGTTCATCTTCGCCAAGGCTATCCTCGCCGGCGAGCCGATCGAGGTCTTCAACTATGGCAACATGCAGCGGGATTTCACCTATATCGACGACATTGTCGAAGGTATTATCCGCGTCATGCAGCAACCCGCGACACCCAATCCTGAGTGGAAAAGTGTCGCGCCAGACCCAGCGACCAGCAACGCCCCGTTCAGGATTCACAACATCGGCGGCAATTCGCCCGTTCAACTGAACCGATTGATCGAAGTGCTCGAAGACGCGCTGGGACGCAAGGCAAACCGCAACCTCATGCCACTTCAGCCAGGCGACGTTCCGGCAACTTTCGCCAATGTCAGCTCGCTCGAGGAGGCGACCGGCTTCAAGCCCAAAATCCCGATCGAAATAGGGGTTCCGCGCTTTGTCGAATGGTACCGGGAGTTCTACCGAGCATGATCGGACGCTTCGCCACCTGGAGGCGGCTGGCTCCTGACCAGCCATGGCTGGCGCATGCCGCTCGGAAAACTCAATAAGCCGCAGCCGAACTGGGTGTCGCCTGAAGGCGGTCAATATCTTTCCGGGGCGGCGCACCGAACAGGCGACGATATTCTCGGCTGAACTGCGAAGGGCTGTCATAGCCCACCGCGAACCCGGCCGTGCCTGCGTTTGCGCCGCCGGCAAGCATAATCCTTCGCGCCTCCTGCAGGCGCAGCTGCTTCTGGTATTCGAGCGGGGTCATGCGCGTAATCGCCTTGAAATGGGCATGAAGGGACGACGCGCTCATGCCTGATGCCGCCGCAATCTCTTCGATGCGCAGTTGTGCCTGGAAATGATTGCGGATCGTGGCGATGGCGCGGCTGACCTGGTTCAAGTGGCTGTCCACCGACGCCATCTGGCGAAGCGTGTCACCGTGCGGTCCGGTGAGGAGCCGGTAAAGGATTTCGCGTTCGATCAGCGGCGCCAGCACGGTGATGCTCTCGGGGCGATTGAGCAGCCTGACAAGCCGACAGGCGGCATCAATCAGGTCGGGGTCACTTGGATAGGCAGCTAACACCGGCAGATCCCTGCTGGGGGATGCACGTCCTTCTTTCACAAGCAGTTCGGCCAGCGCGGTGGAATCAAAATCTATCTTGCAACAGAGGTAGGGCGCCGCCGGGCTCGCCTCCAACACATGCCCGACCAGCGGCAGGTCGACCGAGACGAGCAGGTAGCTCGATGCGTCATAGACCACGCTCTGGTCGGCCAGCGAGACGCGCTTCGATCCTTGGGCGATTATGCAAAGCGACGCCTCGTAGACCGCAGGCACGGGTGCACTGGGCTGGTTGGCGCGAATGAGCGACAGCCGCGGCACCGCAGTGCCGGCCATGCCAGATTTCGGCGCAAAGCGGGTGATCAGCTCGGCGAGTTCATTGATTTTCTCCATGCCGCATAAATCTTCATGGCGCGAAAATGTTGCAAGGCATTTCGAGTTCATTTGGAGGATCGTGCAAACTCTTTGGACGATCACGCTACCGGCCTTTGCCGGGTCGCGACCATCTATCTCCCCGTCACCGCAGCGAAAAAGGAACGATCATGACGGGACTTAAAGACAAGGTTGTACTCATCACCGGCGCCTCCAGCGGCATCGGCGAAGCGACGGTTCGGGAACTTGCCGGTGCCGGCGCCAGACTGTTCATCGGGGCCCGCCGCACCGAGCGGCTCAAGGCGCTGGCCGCAGAAATAGGCAAAGGCGTCGCGTGGCGCGAACTCGACGTGACCGATGCGGCGAATTTCGACGCCTTTGCCGATGCCGCTCATGCCGAATTCGGGCAGATCGATGTGCTGGTCAACAATGCAGGCGTCATGCCGCTGTCGCCGCTTGCCGCGCTGAAGCGCGATGAGTGGTCTCGCATGATCAATGTCAACATCGGCGGCGTGCTGAACGGGATCGCCGCGGTGCTGCCGCGCTTCGTCGCCCAGAAGAATGGGCATATCGTCAATGTCGCCTCGGTCGGTGCGCATATCGTGCTGCCTACCGCGGCGGTCTATTGCGGCACGAAATATGCCGTCTGGGCAATCACCGAGGGGCTGCGGCAGGAGCATGACGACATCCGCGCCACGATCATCTCCCCCGGAGTGACCGCAACCGAACTGGGCGACGATATCAGCGATCCTCAGGTCGCCATGGCTCTGAAAGAATGGCGGCAGAAGTCGCTCACACCGGACTCCATTGCACGGGCGATCCGTTTTGCGCTTGATCAACCCGACGGCGTCGACGTCAACGAAGTGATCGTGCGGCCAACCGCTGCCAATATGTAGAACTTGCTGCCGGATGCCGGCTTTCGGCGGGCTAGGGCGCTCTCCGAGATCCGGCAAACGGCCCACCCCTTAATGCACCACCGCCCTCAGCCTCTGGCGCAACTCCCGCGGGGCCACATCGTACCGGCTCTCGAACGCGCGCGAAAAATGCGCACTCGAATTGACCCCGCAGGCAAAGACGATTTCCGAGATCGTGGGCGACGCGCGGGCGGGCGGCAACAATTCTTCCTTGCTGCGCTCCAGCCGCCTGTCCCAGACGAAGCGTTCCGGTCTCGCAGCAAGCCGGTGCGCCGCTGGGAACTTAACCTGCTAATCATCTCCCCTGCGACGGTAGAGGTGTCAGGCTTCGCCGGCCAGGCGCGCTGAAATCAGCCGCGCCGCCTTGATCACCGCTTCGCCCTGGCTGGCCGCCATGCTGTCATCGGCGCGTGACACAGGCGAGGCCACCGCGAGCGCACCGAGAGGACGCCCATCGGAGCCGAGGATTGCCGCGGCTATGCTGTGCACGCCTTCTTCATAGCCTTGGGAGCTCGAGGAATAGCCGCGCTTGGCGGCAAGCCGGATCGCCTTCATCAGCCTGTCGGGCTGCGTCACCGTGTGTGGCGTGAAGGTCGGCAACGGCTTGTCGACATAGGCCTCGGCCGCTTCCCGAGGCGAAGCGGCGAGAAAGGCGATGCCGGAGGCGGTGCCGTGCAAGGGCAGCACCTGGCCGACATCGACATTGACCCGGTTGGCCTTTGCCGACAGCTCGACATGGACCGTCAGCAGTGCGCCGGCGCTGAATTCCGACAGATGCACCGTCTCGCCGGTTTCCAGCGCCAGCTCGCGAACCACAGATGCTGCCACGCGCACGAAGGGAAAATGCGCGTCGCGAAAGCGGGCCAGCCGCGACAGGCCGGCGCCGAGCCGGTAGCGGCGGCTTGCCGGCTCCTGTTCGATCAAGCGGTGGTCGGCCAGCGCCATCAGCAGGCGCCGCGCCGTCGCCTTGTCGAGGCCGGTTTTGCGGGCGAGCTCGGACAGGCCGATCTCCGGTTCGCCGAGCGTGAACTGCTCCAACAGCGATATCGCTTTGCCGACTGTGCTCATCGTGCATCCTCAAGATACTTCGCATGGGACGGAAGCCAATCCACCTTGCAGTCCGCTCATAGCACATAAAATGGTGGTTCAAATAACGAACCGTTTGGAAGCGACAAAAAAACACCAGCAAGTTTCGCGGCGACATCAATCTCGATGCCGCGCCGTGCGCGGGGTGATGCTGCGCGGCAACACCTATCAACAGGTGGATCAACTCGGCGGCGCTGCGCCTAGCCGGCGTGTCGGCCCAAACGCCTGATCCTGGCCGGCGCGGAAGCTTCAACTCTGCCCCAGCTGCGCGCGGCGCCAGGCGGCGGGCGCCTGGCCAACCCGCTCCCGGAAGAAGCGTGAGAAATAGGCCGGATCTTCGAAGCCGATTTCGTAGGCGATGTCCTCGACGGTGCGCACGGTGAACAGCAGCAAGCGCTTGGCCTCCAGCAACCGTCGCTCGCCGATGAGTCGCTTGACGCCGCTGCCAAGCACCGTATGGGCGGCCTTGTCGAGAAGATGCGGTGTCGTGGCCAGCGCCTCGACGTAGCGGTCGACGGGCCAGTTGTCGCGGAAATGCGCATCGACCAGACGGCGCAAGCCGCGCGCCAATGCAGCATCGGAAGAGCCAGTCGCATCCATTACCTCGGGACCAAGACGCGCGACGTGGGAGAGCGCGACGGCAATCAGCGCCGGCAGGGTCTTGTCACTCCCGGCCTGCGCCTCGGCATATTCGGTGGCGATCATCTCCAGCACCGCCGCAAGCCTTTTCCACGCGACGTGCTGAGGAAGGCTATCGGCAAAGACGGGCCGGTCCAATGGCAGCAGGCTGTGAGCTGCTATTGCCGCAAGCGCATCATCGGCGACCGAAACGACGATGGCGTCGGTGCCGGGCCCGATCGAGAAGCCATGCACGATAGTGCTCGGCACGAAGCTGACGGCCGGTGCCGAAAAGTCCCAGGATTGGTCTTCGATGCGATAAGTGCCGGAGCCGCTTGTCCAGTAGGTGATCTGGCCCATTTGCGGATGTTTGTGCGCGGCAACCTGGCCGAGATGAATGTTGCTGCGCGCAAGCACTGTCTCGACATGCAGGAAGCCGACATCGAGCGGCCGCACCGGCTCGCCATAGACAAAGAAATCAGGAATGGAATTGAGGCTCATGGCGCCGGAAAAAGTCCAATCGGTTTTGCCGTTACGTCCTAACCGATCCTTGCCAGGAGCGCTAGAGTTGATGCCATAAGTGGAGGAACATCATGCGATCGGAAGACTTTCGTGCCGACAATGGGCGCCCGTTCACCGGGGCCGAGTATCTGGAGAGCCTGCGCGACGGCCGCGAGGTCTACATCAACGGCGAGCGCATTGCCGATGTCACCACCCATCCGGCCATGCGCAATTCGGCGCGGTCGCTGGCGCGCCTCTATGATGCGCTGCACGATCCCAAGCGGCAGGGCACGCTGACCTCGCCTACCGATACCGGTTCGGGCGGCTACACCCACAAATATTTCCGCGTCGCCAAATCCTCCGGCGAACTCGCGGCCCAGCAGACCGCGATCGCCGAGTGGTCACGCATGTCCTATGGCTGGATGGGCCGCACGCCCGATTACAAGGCGGCACTGATGAACACGCTCGGCGCCAATGCCGACTGGTACGGCCCGTTCAAGGACAATGCGCTCGCCTGGCACAAGCGTGCGCAGGAAGCCGTGCTGTTCATGAACCACGCCATCGTCAACCCGCCGATCGACCGCCACAAGCCGGCCGAACAGGTGAAGGATGTCTTCGTCCACATCACCAAGGAGACCGACGCCGGCATCTATGTCTCCGGCGCCAAGGTGGTGGCGACGTCCTCGGCGCTGACCCACTACAATTTCCTGGCGCAGAGTTCGGCGACGGTCACCGAAGATCCGTCGCTGTCGGTCATGTTCATCGTGCCGATGAATGCGCCGGGGGTAAAGATGTTCTGCCGCGTCTCCTATGAGCAGACGGCCAACACGGCGGCGGCTCCGTTCGACTATCCGTTGTCGTCGCGCTTCGACGAGAACGATGCCATCCTGGTGCTCGACAATGTCTTCATCCCCTGGGAGGACGTGCTGGTGCTGCGCGAGGCGCAGAAAATCCTGTCCTTCCATCCGGCTTCGGGCTTCATGCATGGCTATTGCTTCCAGGGCTGTACACGCTTTGCCGTCAAGCTCGACTTCCTCGCCGGCCTGCTGGCAAAGGCGCTGCGCGCCACCGGCGGCGATGCCTTCCGCGGCAACCAGGCGGCGCTGGGCGAGGTGATCGCGCTCAGGCACATGTTCTGGAGTTTCTCCAACGCCATGGCCTACAATCCGATCCCCTGGGCGAATGGCGCTGTCCTGCCCAACCTGGAAGCAGCCCTTGCCTACCGGACTTTCATGTCGGAAGCCTATCCGCGCGTCATCGACACGGTGCGCCGGGTGATCGCTTCTGGGTTGATCTACCTGCCGTCATCAGTGCGCGACTTCAACAATCCCGAGATCGACAAATACCTCGCGCAATATGTGCGCGGTTCCAACGACATGGGCCATGTCGAGCGCATCAAGATCATGAAACTGTTGTGGGACGCGACCGGCACCGAGTTCGGCGGCCGCCACGCGCTCTACGAACTCAACTATGCCGGTGCGCCGGAAGAGGTGCGGCTGCAGGTGCTGAAGGGCGCCGAACGCGGCGGCCGGCTGAAGGCCATGGAAGAACTGGTCGACACCTGCATGGCCGACTATGACGAGAACGGCTGGACGGGAGATACCTGGCTCAATCCGCTCGCTTCTACGGCCGGGTGATGTCAGATGGCCACGCAGATTTCGAAGGCCGATTTCCGCGACGCCATGGCAAGGGTCTGCGCGCCGGTCAACATCGTCACGACAGATGGTCCGGCCGGGCGCGGCGGCTTCACCGCCACCGCCATGTGCAGTGTGTCGGACGAACCGCCGACACTGCTGGTGTGCATGAACGGCCGCTCGACGCAGGCCGCCATGTTCCTCGCCAACCGGCGCTTCTGCGTCAACGTGCTGACGCATGACCATATGCACCTGGCCGGCAAGTTCGCCGGCGCGACCAGGGACATGGAGGCACGCTATTCGGCGGCGCGCTGGCAAACGCTGGCCTCAGGCACGCCGGCGCTGTCCGATGCGATCGTCAATTTCGATTGCGAGATCGAGGATGTGCACATAGTCGGCACGCATAATGTCATGATCGGCCGCGTTATCGACGTCAGGCACGGCAGCGGCGGCTCGGCGCTGCTTTATGTCGACCGCAATTACACGCAGCCGACGCGGCTTGGCAGTTTTGGCGGCTGAGCCGCGGCAATCAGCTCTCGCCAGCGATCAGGCTCTCCAGCAGATCGAGCAATTGCTCGAGCCTCTCATGTCCGAAGCGCTGTTCGATGTCGCGGTAGATGACGAGGCGTTCCGGCGACAAGGCATCGATCAGGGCGGAACCCGCCGGGGCGATCGTCAGCACGACACGGCGGCCATCGCCTTCCGCCTTGTTGCGGGTGATGAATTTTCGGCCCTCGAGCGTCTTGATGATGCGTGTCAGGCTGGGCGGCAGCACCGAAGCGCGATCGGCAAGTTCCGTCGCCTCGACAGGGCCGGCCTCGCTCAGAACGCGCAGCACACGCCATTGCTGTTCGGTCACATCATGCGCCGCCAGCATAGGGCGAAACCGCGCCATCACCACTTCGCGGGCATGGAGCAGCGCCATCGGCAGAGAACGACGGGTGTTTTCAGGCAGCAAGAAGCAGCGTCCCCAATGATGCGGGCGGTCGGCGGGACCGCACGCCAAAACCTGAGCTTTCCATCCCGTATCGCCGCCTCAACTTGGATGCAAGGCTTGACTTCAGTGATGCTGCATGTAATTAACGCGTTAACTACAGCAGCGCAACAATCCGGGAGGCGAGACGCGGTGCCTCACTTTTCCATCGAGTATTCGGCCAACCTCGATGCCAAGGTCGACATGAGCGAATTGTGCGCGCTGGTGTTGCGCACCGTGCTCGGCACCGGGCTGTTTGAAACCGGCGCGGTGCGGGTGCGGGCCTTCCGTGCGGAAGCCTATGCCATCGCCGACAGCCTGCCGGAAAACGCTTTCCTCGACATGTCGTTTCGCATTGGAACCGGGCGCAGCGCCCAGGACAAGAAACGAACCGGGGAGGCGGTCTTCGCCGCGGTGAGCGAATACCTTGGCCCCCTGTTCGATACCCCGCATTTCGCTCTTTCCCTGGAGATCAGGGAGATCGACCCGGTACTGAGCTGGAAGAAAAACGCAATCCATCCGCGACTGCGCGGCAAGTGACGGAAGCTGATATGTCCAACCTCGAAGGCAATCTGAAAAAGGCCGAGGCCTATCTGGCCCGTTTCAAGCGCGACGGCGTGCTGAACCAGATCGGCGGCGAAGCGGTGCCGGCGGTGGATGGCTCGACCTTCGAGAGCATGTCGCCGGTCGATCTCAAGCCGCTGGCCAAGGTCGCGCGTGGCAGTGCCGCCGATATCGACCGCGCCGCCAAGGCGGCAAAGGCGGCGTTCCCGGCCTGGGCCGCCATGCCGGGCGACGGGCGCAAGAAGCTGCTGCACAAGATAGCCGATGCGATCGAAGCGCGCGCCGAGGAGATCGCCTTCGTCGAGTGCATGGACACCGGCCAGGCGCTGAAATTCATGGCCAAGGCCGCGCTGCGCGGCGCCGAGAATTTCCGCTTCTTCGCCGACCGCGCGCCGGAAGCGCGCGACGGCGAGACGCTGCGCACGACAGGCCAGGTCAACATCACCACGCGCGTGCCGATCGGCCCGGTCGGCATCATCACGCCGTGGAACACGCCGTTCATGCTGTCGACATGGAAGATCGCGCCGGCGCTGGCGGCAGGCTGCACCGTCGTCCACAAGCCGGCCGAATTTTCGCCGCTGACCGCTCGCCTGCTGGTCGAGATCGCCGAGGAGGCCGGCCTGCCGAAAGGCGTGTGGAACCTGGTCAACGGCCTCGGCGAGCACGCCGGCAAGGCGCTGACCGAGCACCCTGACATCAAGGCGATCGGTTTTGTCGGTGAGAGCCGCACCGGCTCGATGATCATGAAACAAGGCGCCGATACGCTGAAGCGCGTGCATTTCGAACTGGGCGGGAAGAACCCGGTGATCGTCTTCGCCGACGCCGATCTCGAACGTGCGGCGGATGCGGCCGTGTTCATGATCTACTCGCTCAACGGCGAACGCTGCACCTCATCGTCGCGGCTTCTGGTCGAAGCCTCGGTCTACGACACATTCACGGATCTGGTTGCGGAGAAGGCAAAGCGCATCAAGGTTGGCCATCCGCTCGATCCCAAAACGGTGGTTGGTCCGCTGATCCATCCGGTGCACGAGGAAAAGGTGCTTTCCTATATCGAGATCGGCAAATCGGAAGGCGCGGTGGTAGCCGCCGGCGGCGGCAAGTTCGCCGGTCCGGGCGGTGGCTGCTATGTCAGCCCGACGCTGTTTACCGGCGCCACCAACAGGATGCGCATTGCCCAGGAAGAGATTTTCGGGCCGGTGCTGACCGCCATTTCCTTCAAGGACGAGGCCGAAGCGCTGGCGCTGGCCAACGACACCCAATACGGCCTGACCGGCTATCTCTGGACGTCGGATGTTACCCGCGCCTTCCGCTTCACCGATGCGCTGGACGCCGGCATGATCTGGGTCAATTCGGAGAATGTGCGGCATTTGCCGACGCCGTTCGGCGGCGTCAAGAATTCCGGCATCGGCCGCGACGGCGGCGACCATTCCTTCGATTTCTACATGGAGACGAAGAACATCGCCTTCGCCACTTCAGCGCACACGATCCAGAAACTCGGCGGCTGACCGGAGGACATCGGATGCCACTGCCCAAACCAAACCTCTATCCCGCCTTCAACATCGTGCGCCTCAGCCATGTCGAACTGGCGGTCACCGACCTTGCGAAATCCCGCGCCTTCTATGTCGACACGCTCGGCCTGCAGGTTACCGACGAGACATCGGACGTCATCTATCTAAGGGCCCTGGAAGAGCGCGGACACCACTGCATCGTGCTGAAGAAGGCCGGCAGCGCCGAAGCACGCGATCTCGGCTTCAAGGTTTTCTCGGATGAGGATCTCGACAAGGCCGAGCACTTCTTCAAGGCAAAAGGCCTGCCGGTCGAGTGGGTCGAGCGACCGTACCAGTCGCGCACCTTCCGCACCCGCGACCCGCACGGCATTCCGCTCGAGTTCTTTGCCCAAATGGAAAGGCTGCCGCCGATTCATCAGAAATATGCGCTCTACAAGGGCGTGAAGCCGCTGCGCATCGACCACTTCAACTGCTTCTCGCCCAATGTCGACGAGTCCGTCGCCTTCTACAACGAGCTTGGCTTCCGCGTCACCGAATACACCGAGGATGCCAGTAGCGGAAAGCTGTGGGCGGCCTGGACGCACCGCAAGGGCGGCGTCCACGACATCGCCTTCACCAACGGTGTGGGTCCGCGCCTGCATCACGTCGCCTTCTGGGTGCCGACACCGCTCAACATCATCGACCTGCTCGACCTGATGGCGACGACCGGTTACCTCGCAAACATCGAGCGCGGCCCAGGCCGGCACGGCATTTCCAACGCCTTCTTCCTCTATGTTCGCGATCCTGACAATCACCGCATCGAGATCTACTGCTCGGACTACCAGACGGTCGATCCGGATCTGGAGCCGATCAAGTGGGACCTCAAGGACCCGCAGCGCCAGACGCTATGGGGCGCGCCGGCGCCGAAAAGCTGGTTCGAGGAGGGCAGCACCTTTGCCGGCGCGGCCGCACGCCAACCGGATTTGGCGGCGTCGCCGATCATCGCACCGTGACCACAGACGCGAACCTGACGGAGACCGGGATGACTGCACATGGGCGGCTCGCCACCTTCACCGTCGGCGGCAAGACGCGCTATGGCGTGGTCACAGATAAGGGCGTCGTCGACCTGTCGGCGCGGCACAGCCAGTGGCCGACGCTGCGCGAAGTGATCGAGGCCGGCGTGCTACGGCGGCTGGCGGAAGAGGCCGAAGCCTACGCCGTCGATTTTCCAGTCGGCGCCATCGCTTATGAAATCCCTGTGCCGTCGCCAGAAAAGATCATCTGCGTCGGCGTCAACTACCCGGACCGCAACGAAGAGTACAAGGACGGCCAGGCCGCGCCTTCCAACCCGTCGCTGTTCATCCGCTTCCCCCGCTCCTTCGTCGGCCACGACGCGCCGCTGGTGCGGCCGCCGGAATCGCCGCAGCTGGACTATGAGGGCGAGATCGTCATCGTCATCGGCAAGGGTGGACGACGCATCGCCGAGAGGGATGCGCTTGACCATATCGCGGCACTATCCCTGTGCAACGAAGGCACCATTCGCGATTGGGTACGGCACGCCAAGTTCAACGTCACGCAGGGCAAGAATTTCGACCGCACCGGCTCGCTCGGTCCGTGGCTGGTGCCGTTCACCGACGAGGCGCAGATTGCCGACATCGCGCTGACCACCCGCGTCAATGGCGAATTGCGCCAGCAGGACCGCACCAGCCGGATGATCTTCTCGTTCCGCAAGATCATCGCCTATGTCTCCACCTTCACCACGCTGGTGCCAGGCGATATCATCGTCACCGGTACGCCGACCGGCGCCGGCGCCCGCTTCGACCCGCCGATCTGGCTGAAGCCGGGCGACGTGATCGAAGTCGAAGCCGACGGCATCGGCGTGCTCCGCAACGGCGTCGTCGACGAGGTAGCATCGTGACCCCCGAGCAAGCTGAAGATGCCGCGGCAAGGCTGTTCGAAGCCGAGCGTTCGCGCCGCCAGATCCGTCTGCTCAGCCTCGATTTTCCCGACGCGACGATGGAGGATGCCTATCGCGTCCAGGCAGCGCTGGTGAAACGCAAGACCGATGCCGGGCTGACCCCGAAGGGCTGGAAGATCGGCCTGACATCGAAGGCGATGCAATATGCGCTCGCCATCGACACGCCGGATTCGGGCGTGCTGTTCGACGACATGTTCTTCAACGACGGCGCGACGATACCCGTCGGCCGCTTCATCCAGCCGCGCGTCGAGGCCGAGATAGCCTTCGTCATGAAGGCGCCGCTGAGGGGCCCAGGCGTGACCATCTTCGACGTGCTCAACGCCACCGATTATATCACGCCGGCGCTCGAAATCCTCGACACGCGCATCGAACGCGTCAATGCCGAGACAAAGAAGGCGCGCACTTTCTTCGATACGATTTCCGACAACGCCGCCAATGCCGGCATTGTCGTCGGCGGCCGGCCGCAACGACCCGATGAAGCCGATATGCGCTGGATCGGCGCCATCGTCTCGCGCAATGCGGAGGTCGAGGAGACCGGGCTTGGCGCCGGCGTGCTCAACCATCCGGCGATGGGCATTGCCTGGCTGGCGGACAGGCTCGCCCGCTACGGCATGTCCATCGCGGCCGGCGAGGTGGTGCTGTCCGGATCGTTTGTGCGCCCGGTCGAGGCGCGGCCCGGCGATACGATCGTCGCCGACTTCGGCAGCTCGGGAACGGTCAGCATCCATTTCGCCAAGAGCTGATGGCTCTCATCGGCTCGTCAGTTGGGCTGTTCGCCGCGCAAGTAGTCAATCACCACATCGGCTGCGATGGTCGACATGCGCAAGCCGACATCCCTGGTGATGTCGCCTTCGACGCGGCTTTGCACCCAGCCAAGAAACGCGAAGGCACGCAAGGCGGCGAATAGAGGCAATGCGGCGATGTCCTGCGGGATCAGCGCACGCTCTTGCTGGTAGCCGTCAAGCAAAGCGGTTTCGATCAGCGGGTAGATCGCCTCCTCGCGGTTCTGGTAGAGGGCGACGGCAAGGTCGTACATGTGCCAGCCATGGCCGCAATCATCGAAGTCGATGATGCGCACCGCACCATCATGAATGAGCACATTTTCGCGCACCAGATCGGCGTGGATGATGCCGAAATTGCGCGCGCTGCGCTCATGTTCCGACAGCGCCTTCACTGCCTTCTCGCGCGCCTGCAAGACCAGCGCGCGGCGAGGACCATCGAGAAAGGGCGAGGTCTCGAACCGGCCCCAGACCGGGTTCGCACCGAAGAAGCCGTCGAAGTCCCATGCATGGCGGGCGAAGCCCGCGGGCGGCGCCCACGAGGCAGTGACATTGTGCATATGGGCGATGGTCCGCCCGATCGCCGTGAAGATCTGGATCGACTGGTCGGCCGTGTAGACCAGTGGCACGCCGCGTGCGCCCACGGCGCGGCCCTCCAGCCAGCTCAGGCAATCGGCCTGCCGGGGCTGCGCCGAGGTGGCCGTGCTGACAAGTACGAACGGATCGCCGGCCTGTGTTGCGACGCAAGACGGCGTGGCGATGCCGGCGGATTGCAGGAAGCCCATCCATTGCAGTTCCGAACGCAGCGCGGCGTCCGTGTGGTAGCCGAGCCGGTGGATGCGCATGGCTGCCGGCTGGCCATCCGGCAGCCGCACGCGGAAGACGGCGTTCTCGCGGTGCTTCAGAAGTTCCGGCTCAGAGTTGCGGACGCCCCAATGTTCGAGCGCACGCCTGGCGAGCTCCGTGACATCGGCTGCCGTTTCGGGCTCGGATTGGGTGGAAACAGAATTCACGCCGGCACTCCGCCGACTTCGCCCAGCACCTCGTCCAGCAGGCCGATCAGGAAGTCGGCATTGTCACGCGAGAACGGCATGGGCGGGCGGATCTTGAGCACATTGCCGTGGATGCCGGTCTTGCCCATCAGCACGCCGCGATGGCGCATGCGATTGGCGACCTGCTCGGCAATGTCGGGCGCCGGTTCGCGCGTGTCGCGGTCGTGGACCAGCTCGGCGCCGAAGAACAGTCCGGCGCCCCTGACCTCGCCGATGCACTCATGCCGATCGGCCAGCGGGCGCAGCAGGCCAAGCGCATAAGCGCCGACATCGCGTGCGTTGGCGACAAGGTTCTCCTGTTCGATGACGTCGAGGACGGCGTTCGCGACCGCGCAGGAGACCGGGTTGCCGCCAAAGGTGTTGAAGTAGCGGAAAGCGTCGCGGAAGGTCGCCAGTATCTCCTTGGTGGTGACCAAGGCCGCGATCGGATGGCCATTGCCCATCGGCTTGCCCATGGTGACGATGTCGGGGACGAAGCCGGCGCGTTGATGGCCCCAGAAATGGCTGCCGGTGCGGCCGAAGCCGGGCTGCACTTCGTCGGCGATGACCAGACCACCGGCTTCGCGCACGGCCCCCAAGGCGTCGTCGAAAAATCCGGTGGGCAGAGCCGGGAAACCTTCATTGGCGAGCAGCGGACACAAGATGATGCCAGACAGGCCAATGCCGTCCTGTGCCAGCGAAGCGATCGCTTGACGCACGGCGTCGCCAAAGGCCTTGCCATTGGCCATCGCATCGGGATGGCGATAGCTGTCGGGGGCCGGCACCAGCCTGACATGGGGGGCGCGGCCGCGGATCGGAGGCATGCGCGTGCTGAGCTGCGAAACCGCCGCCGTGTTGCCATGATAGGTGGCGTCGGTGGCGATGATGCCCATATTGCCGGAGGCGGCCTGCGCCATGCGCAGCGCTATGTCGTTGGCCTCGCTGCCGGTACAGGTCAGGATTGCGGTGGCGAGGCTTGCATCGAAGGTCGCCGTCAGCCGCTCGACATAGTCGAGAATTGCGGTGTGCAGATAGCGTGTGTGGGTGTTGAGCAGGCTTGCCTGACGGCACAAGGCCTCGACCACATGCGGGTGGCAATGGCCGACATGGGCGACGTTGTTGTAGGCATCGAGATACTTGCGGCCGTCGGCATCGTAGAGCCAGACGCCTTCGCCGCGCACCAGGTGCACGGGCTCGTCGTAGAACAATTGCGATTTCGCGCCGAGCAGGCGGGCACGCCGCTTGACGAGCGCTTCCTCGCTCGGGTTCTTCTCAGATTGGGTCATTGCGTACCAAACTCCATTGCGTCAGCGGGTCCATCAGGCCCTCGACAGACCTGCATCGATGGCCTCGCCGATTTTTGCCACGTCGGCGGCGCCGATGATCAGCGGCGGCGACAGGATGATGTTGTTGCCGGACACGCGCAGCATGACGCCGGCGTCATAAGTGGCTTCCGAAACCACGGCCATGGTCTTCTTGTCCACCGGCTTTTTCGTCGTGCGATCGGAGACCAGCTCTAGCGCAGCCATCAGGCCCTTGTACCTGATGTCGCCGACGATCGCGTGCTTGGCTTTTAGCCCCTCCAGCGTCGCCGCGAGCTCGATGCCGCGCGCGGCTGCGTTCTCGTCCAGGCGAAGCCGTTTGGTCTCGGCAAGTGCAGCCAGCCCTGCCGCGCAGCCGACAGGATGGCCGGAATAGGTATAGCCATGACCGATCGCCCCGAAGCTGGTCTTGTCGGCCTCGAAGACGTCGGCGACCTTGGCGCCGATCAAGGTGGCGCCGAGCGGGAAATAGCCCGAGGTGATCGCCTTGGCGATGGTCATGAAATCCGGCTTCACGCCGGATAGCCGCGAACCCGACCAGGCGCCGGTGCGACCGAAGCCCGTGACCACCTCGTCGGCGATCAGCAGGATTTCGTGGCGGTCGCATATCTCGCGCACCAGCGGCATGAAGCTGTCATGCGGAACGATGACGCCGCCGGCGCCGAGAACCGGCTCCATGATGAAGGCGGCAATGGTGTCGCCGCCCTGGAAGGCGATCTCATCCTCCAGCGCTTTGGCGCACAGTTTGGCCAGCCGCGCCGGATCGGTCTCATCGAACGGATTGCGGAAGGTCCAGGGTGCGGGAATGTGGAAGACGCCGGGCATAAGCGGCTCATAGTTGCGGCGGAAATTGGCGTTGCCGTTGACTGACGCGCCACCGAAATGGGTGCCGTGATAGCCCTTCTTCAGCGCGAGGAATTTTGTCCGGTCGCCCTGGCCGCGGATCTTCCAGTATTGGCGGGCGAGCCGCAGTGCGGTTTCGACCGAATCCGAGCCGCCCGAGGTGAAGAAGGTCCGCACCATGCCTTCCGGTTCGAACCATTCGCTGAGTTCGTAAGCGAGCTCGATCGACGGGCCGGTCGACGTGCCGCGAAACCCGGAATAGTAGGGCAGGGCGCTGAGCTGGTCGGCGATGGCCTTCTTGATCGGGTCGCAGGAGTAGCCGAGATTGACGTTCCACAGTCCGCCAACCGCATCGAGCACGGTGTTGCCGTCGATGTCGGTGACCATCACGCCTTCGCCTTTCATGATCACCTTTGGCGGGTTGGCCCGCATCTCGGCCGGGTGTGCCATCGGATGCCAGATCGGCTTGGCGTTTTTCTCGGTGAGGAAATTGATGTCGCGCATCGCAAGGCTCCGCAAATGTCTCAGGAGATGAGGTCGAAATGGCCGAGGGCCTCGGCATAGGAAAGTGCCGGCCGCGCGACGTCGAAATGAACGGTGCGCATGCCGGCGGCACGGCCGCCATCGACATTGCGCTGCTGGTCGTCAACGAACACACAGGCGCGGGCAGGCAGGCCAAGCGCCTCGGTCACCAAGGCATAGGCGCGCGGATCGGGCTTGAGGATGCGGGTATAGGTGGCGTCGACGATGGTGTCGAACAGCTCGAGCAACGGCAGCCGCTGACGGAAGCCGGCGCCATAGAACAGATCTAGCTCGTTGGACAGGATCGCCAGGCGAAATCCCGCCGCATGCACGGTCCGGATGGCGCGGACGGCTTCGGGCCGCACGATCTTTTCCGGCTCGGCTCCGCGTGCGCGCTGGACGAATGTCTCCATCGCCTGCCAGTCCTCGCCGACGAGCCGGCCGACTTCGCTGGTGCGGGTGCGCCAATAATCGCGCTCGCTGATCTCGTCGGCCTGCATTGAGCGCCACAGCGGATCTGAATCCGGGTCGAACGGCCCGTACCATTGCAGCGTTCCCGGCGCGAGGCCGAGCGCCTGTTCGGTCAAGGCATGGGTCTCGAAAAGGGTCCGGGTGACGACGCCGCCGAAATCGAGGACGAGCGCCTGGGCAGGAACAGCGCTCACGCAGCCACTCCCTTGGCCGGCATGCCGCGCGGGATGATGCCTTCCTCGACCCAGCGGTCGAAGATTTCGAGCGCTTTGCCGACGAACTCGTCGCTGTTGATGTGGGCGTCGATCTCGTGGAACTCGACGCCGGCGGGAATGGCCTTGCGCATCTCATCGGTGAACGCCGCGAGGGCTTCGGGTTCGTACAGCGGCTCGCCCTGCGCATCCCATTCCTGGATGCCGCCGGAGGGCAGGATGAAAGCGGAGCGCCCCTTCGACGCACCGAGCTTGGCGGCGATGGTCCTGGCGACTTCACGGCGGTCGGCGGCATCGACGGTGATCGAGCCGATCAACCTGTTATGAGCATGGAATGGCCGCTGCGCGAACTTTGTCGGCAGCGCCTGCCAGGTCGGCAAATCGACCATGTCTACGGCGCCAGGGGCTGCGATCTGCGGAATGCCGCGGGCGCCGGCATTCTCGAGCCGGTCGGCGCCGGAGCTGACGACCGAACCGGCAAGATGATTGGTGATCTCCTGCAGGCTGAAGTCGAACACCGCGCAGAAATGGTCCTGGCTGGCGATCGATTCGAAGGCCCGGCCCCCCATCCCGGTGGTGTGAAAGACTGCGACGTCATAGCCGCGCTGCTCCAACGCCGGCTTCAGCGTCTTCATATAGCGCAGGCAACTGCTGCCCAGCGAAGTCATGCCGATGGTCGGTCCGACCGCCGGGGCCGAAGCACGGGATGCAAGCACGATCCTCGCCGCACCGACCACCGCGCCGCAGGCCTGGGAAAGGACCAGCATGCAGATGGTGTTGAGGCCGTAGAGCCCGCCTGCCCACAGGATCATCATCAGGTCGGGCGCGACGCGCTCGGGCGGAATGAGATGCGAGTAGGCGATGGTCGAGACGACGAATTTCGGCACGCCGAGCGGCAGGCACAGCGCGACATCGAGCGCCAAATCGGTTCCCATCGAACCACCGATGGCGATGAAGGCGTCGATCTCGCCGCGCTGGTGAAGCTGGCGCACCAGCTGAACGGCGCCGACGGCCATCAATGTCATGGCGGTGTTTTCGTCGCCGCTCGAGACGATTTCGGCCATCGTCACGCCAGCGGCCCGCGCAACGGCATGCTTGTCGTGATCGGGACTATAGGCGGGGGCGCCCAGCACGCTGACATCCATCATCACGGCGCGGCCACCGGATGCCTCGATACACGCTTTCATGAACAGCAGTTCGTCGGTCTTGGTGTCGCCCGTGCCGATGACCAGGATGCGGGGCGTCGCCATATCTGCAGACATCAGGCCTGCCTCCTCAGGGTTTGCAGGTTTTCGCCATTGAGGCGCATCGAAATCTCCCGTGCCGCGGTCACAACCGCAAGCCCTCGTTCCACGATCGTAGCCGGTGTCGTCCTGGCCTTCGGGGCTGCCACCGCAATTGTCCCCAGCGCAAGACCATCGGCGGCGCGGATTGCAGCCGCGACGCCGATCACGCCGTCCTCATGGCCCTGGTCGCAGATCGAATAGCCGCGGTCGCGCGCCTCGCCGATCGACTTTGAAATGGCGGCCGGCTCGACGAGGGTATGATCGGTGAAGGCCTCAAGCGAACCTGTCAGGCATGCTTTCACGGTCGCGTTGTCGGCGAAGGCGAGATAGGCGATGCCGGAGGCGGTGGAATGCAGCGGCAGAAGCTGGCCGACATCGATGTTCACCCGGTTTGCCCAGCTTGAATGCTCGACATAAACGGTGATCAGCCTGTCGACGCCGAATTCCGACAGATGCACCGTCTCGGTTGTCGAACCCGCCAAATCCTGCGCCACGGGAATTGCCGTTTGCAGGAACGGGAAGCAGGCTTCGCGGATACGCGCCAGCCGCGACAGGCCGGCGCCGAGGCGATAGTGCCGCGTGCCGGCATCCTGCTCGACGAAGCCATGGCCGCCAAGCGCCATCAGCAGCCGCCGCGTCGTCGCCTTGTCCAAGGCGCACCGCCGCGCGAGATCGGAAAGTCCGAGCTCGGGCTCGTCCGCCGTGAACAGCTCCAGAAGTGAAATCGCCTTGCCGACCGTACCCATCCAGCCTCCCGCTCGGATAGAAACTTAATGTGTGAATTAACTTGACAGGCATCCGCATTCTTTGCAAGTCTATATTCAAAATAAGGGTTCAAATAATGAACCAATGGCATTCAGGGAACAGGCCGAGCGGCCGCGAACCCAGGGGTTCGTAAGACTGGAGGGACAAATGTCAGCAGTTTCGGAACAGGTGCCCGCCAACAGGCTGCGCAAGAACAGTCTTGGCGTCGGCGCTATCACCTTCATGGTGATTTCGGCGGCGGCGCCGCTCACCGCGGTCGCCGGCGGCACGCCGCTCGGCATGCTTATGGGCAATGGGGCGGGCTTTGCCGGCACCTATCTTATCGTGACCGTGTTGCTGCTGCTGTTTGCGGTCGGCTACGTCGCCATGTCGCGCCATGTCGGCAATGCCGGCGCCTTCTATGCCTATGCCGCGCGCGGGCTGGGCGGTTTTGCCGGCGGCGCAACCGCAATCATCGCGATCCTGTCCTACAACGCCATGCAGATCGGGGTCATGGGCCTGCTGGGGGCCGCGACCGCCGGCCTGTTCGCCGGCTGGGGCATCGACCTGCCCTGGTGGGTGTGGAGCTTCATCGCCGTTGCCATCGTCGCGGTGTTGGGCTACCGCCAGGTCGACCTGTCGGCCAAGATCCTGACGGTGCTGGTGCTGTGCGAATACATCGTTGTGCTGGTGCTAGACCTCGCCATCCTCAAGACCGGTGGCGACAGTGGTCTCTCTGCGGCGCCGTTCAGCTGGAGCCAGATCGTCAGCGGCTCGCCCGCCATCGCCATCCTGTTCTGTTTCGCCGCCTTCATCGGTTTCGAGGCGACGACGATCTACGCCGAGGAAGCCCGCGACCCCAAGGTGACCATTCCGCGCGCCACCTATTTCTCCGTGCTGCTGATCGGCGTCTTCTACATGGTCACGGCCTGGCTGATGGCGGTCGGCGCCGGCGTCGACAAATTGTTGCCGGCACTGCAGGCGCTTCAGGATCCGACGACTTTCCTGTTCGGCCTGTCCGACCGCTACGCCGGAACCATGCTGTCGCACGCCATGGGCATCCTGTTCGTGTCGAGCCTGTTTGCCGGCGTGCTGGCGTTCCACAACGCGGTTGCCCGCTACATCTACGTCTCGGGCCGCGAGAAGCTGTTGCCTGAAGCGATCGGCGTGACGCATTCAGTGCACCAGAGCCCGCATGTCGCTTCCGTCATCCAGAGCGTGTTGGCAGCGATCGTTATCGGACTGTTCGCGATACTCGGCCTCGATCCGGTTCTGGCGCTGTTTTCCTGGCTGACCAATGTCGCGACGCTGGGAGTCATCGTCATGATGGCGGTGGCCTCGCTCGCCGTGGTGATGTACTTCCGCGCCAACCCGTCGACGCAGGAGAATGCGCTGAAGACCACCATCCTGCCTGGGCTGGCCTTCATCGCTTTCGTCGTCATCATCTACCTGATCGTCATTAATTTCGGTGGCCTGTCCGGGGCCGGTGGCTTCCTTGGCGTGTTGCTGCCGGGGCTGGTGCTGATTGCCGCGGTGGTCGGCCTGCTGCTTGCCGGTGCGTTGAAGAGCCGGGATCCGGTTGCCTTCGAAAATCTCGGCGTGCCGCTGAAGGACTAGGACAAAGGACAAGGGGGTAGCGCGTTCGGCGCCGCCCCTTTCCATCGCAAGGGAGTAACGGCGTTGAGCTTTGCCGAGAGCATCACCGTTGAGGCGCTGGAAGCCGATCCGTATCCGATCTATGCGGAACTGCGGCGCAGTGCGCCTGTCGCTTTCGTGCCGGCGGTCAATCTCTGGTTCGTCACCCGCTGGAAGGACGTCGAGACCGTCGCAAAGTCACCCGACATCTTCTCCGCCGTCGTCGGTACGTCTCCGGTCGAACGCTCGTTCGGCAAGCCGACCATCCTGACCACCGACGGCGAAACGCATAGACAGCTGCGCCAAGGCGTCGATCCGAAATACCGGCCGCGCACCGTCGCCGCCTATGCCGGCGATCTCGTACGGTCGATTGCCGAACCTTTTCTCGACCGGATCGCCGAACAAGGCTCCGCCGAGCTGATGGCGGATTATTTCGAGCCGGTGTCGACGCTCAGCCTGGCGCGCTCGCTTGGCCTTGCCGACATCGACATGCCGACGCTGCGCCGCTGGTTCTATGGCCTTGCGCAGGGCGCCATCAATTTCGAGAACGACCCGAAGCGGCAAGAGATCGCCGACGCGATCAGCGCCGAGGTCGGCGCAGCCATCCGGCCGACTCTGGATAGACTGGCGCGCGCACCCGACGACTCGGCGCTGTCGCATATGCTGCATGACGGCATGCCGGAAGGCACGACGCGGCCGATCGATTTCTTGATGCCAAGCATCAAGGTCATCCTGCTTGGCGGCATGCAGGAGCCCGGACATGGTGCCGGTTCGATCCTCGCCGGCCTGCTTGCGCATCCCGAACAATTGCGGCAGGTGCTCGCCGATCCCGAGACCTTTGTGCCCAGGGCTGTCGATGAAGGCTTGCGCTGGGTGGCGCCGATCGGCACCCAGACGCGGCAGACGACGCGGGCGGTCGAGCTTGGCGGCGTAACGATCCCTGCCGGCGCCGCGGTCGCTGCACTTGTCTCCTCGGCAAGCCGCGACGAGAGCCGCTTTGCCGATCCAGACCGCTTCGACATCAACCGCAGGGAAGGCAATCATGCCGCCTTCGGCTTTGGTCATCATTTCTGTTCGGGCCGGTTTTTCGCGCGCGAGCAGATGTGCCTTGCATTAAGGCTGCTGCTCCTGCGCTTCCCCGATCTCAGCCTGGTGCCGGGCAAGGTGCCGGTGTTTCGCGGCTGGGAATTCCGAGCGCCAACCACGTTGTATGTTTTCCTGGGAGTCCGCCACCAATGATCAGCCAGAATGCCATCGACGCGCTGCGCAAGACGGAGATCGGCGAGCGGGGCTTGTTTATCGATGGCGTACAGGCCGCAGCGACGAGCGGCGCGACGCTGGCGGTGATTTCGCCGATCGACGGCCGCCCTTTTGCCAGCATCGCCGACGGCAATGCCGCCGACATCGATCGCGCGGTCCGATCGGCGCGAAAAGCATTCGAGAAGGGTTCATGGTCGCGCGCCGCCCCTGCCTTTCGCAAGAAGGTGCTGACGAAATTTGCCGAGCTGATCGAAAAACATGTCGATGAGCTGGTCGTGCTTGGCGTGCGCGACAACGGCACCGAGATCGGCATGGCCTACAAGGCCGAGCCGCTGTCGGCGGCCGGCACCATCCGCTACTACGCCGAGGCGATCGACAAGGTCTATGGCGAGATCGCGCCGACGGCCGACAATGTGCTCGGGCTGATCCACAGGGAGCCACTCGGTGTCGTCGGCGTCATCGTGCCGTGGAACTTCCCGCTGATGATCGGTGCCTGGAAGATTGCGCCCGCACTGGCCACCGGCAACAGCGTCGTCGTCAAGCCGCCGGAGATCGCCTCGCTGACCTTGCTGCGGCTGGCCGAACTCGCAAGCGAGGCTGGACTTCCCGAAGGCGTGTTCAACGTCGTTACCGGTCATGGTGCTGTCGCCGGCGAAGCGCTTGGCCTCCATATGGATGTCGACGCCATCGCCTTTACCGGATCGGGGCCGGTCGGCCGGCGGCTGCTCGAATACTCCGCCCGTTCCAATTTGAAGCGGGTCTTCCTCGAGCTTGGCGGCAAGTCGCCCAACATCGTCTTTGCCGACGCTCCGGACCTGAAGCAGGCGGCGGTCGTCTCGGCTAACGGCATCTTTCGCAATTCAGGCCAGGTCTGCGTGGCGGGCTCGCGTCTGCTCGTCCAGTCGTCGGTCTATGATCTTTTCATGGACGAACTTGTCTCGGCAACCACGCGGCTCAAGGTCGGCGACCCGCTCGATCTCGCCAGCGATATCGGTGCGGTATCGAGCGCCGAACAGCTGGACAAGAATCTCGGCTTCGTCGCCATGGCGCAAGCCGAAGGCGCCCGTCTCGTCGCCGGTGGCGAACGGATACTGACCGAGACCGGCGGCAGCTACATGGCGCCGACGATCTTCGAGAACGTGACGCAAAAGATGCAGTTGGCGCGCGAGGAGGTGTTCGGACCGGTGCTCGGCGTGATGCGCTTCGAGACCGAGGAGGAGGCGGTGCATCTGGCCAACTCCACTGTCTACGGACTTGCCTCGGCGGTGTGGACCGCCAATCTTTCCACGGCCCATCGCATGGTGCGCGCCATCAACGCCGGTGTCGTCCACGTCAACACCTATGGCGGAGCCGATATCACCGTGCCGCTTGGCGGCGTCAAACAGTCCGGTTTCGGCCGTGACAAGTCGCTGCATGCGCTGGAGAAATTTGTCGACCTCAAGACCGCCTGGATTGCGCTCTGAGCCTCGCGGAAAGGCCAGCATATCTGCTCTTTTCGTCAAGCTTGGCCTCAGAACGCCACGCTGGTGCTGGTTGGCGGCGATCAGGTCGTCGCTATCGGCAGCTCGACTAGCGTGGTGTCGCGGGTCCAGGCTTTGCGCGGAAAGCCGTGTTGCGACCGGCGGGTATCACAGCGTCCTACTCCGTTGTGCCGGCTTTTTTTCTGCGCCGATTGGTGTGCGACTGGGCGACGGCCATTCGTAATTCAGGTGTGACCTCCAAACGCGCATTCTCTGTCCCATGCGGGTCTTGCAGCCCCTGGACGTGGACGGTCGGGAATGGGAGCTCGATGCCCTGCTCCTTGAAGGCCTGGCGGAGGCGCAAAAAGAACCTGCCTTTCATGCTGAAGGCGCCTCCAGGTCTGGTCGTGACCTTGACCCTCAAGACGATGCCGTACTCGCCGAACTCCTGCACCCCCTGCATCTTGATCGGTTCGATCACCCAGTGTTTGAACTCCGGATCTTCCGCCAGTTCCAGGCCAATTCGCTTGATCAGTTTGCGAGCAAAGTCGATATCGGTGTCATAGCCAACGGTGATGTTGAATTTGTCGGTGACCCAGTCACGGCTCTGGTTCTGCACGGCGCCGAGTTCGCCGAAAGGTATCGTGAACAGCGGACCACGATGGTGGCGCAGCTTCACCGAGCGCAGCGAAAAGCTCTCCACCGTACCCCTGTAGCTGCCCGATGAAATGTATTCGCCGACACGGAAAGCATCGTCGAGCAGATAAAACACGCCAGAGATCACGTCCTTGACGATGGTTTGCGCGCCAAAACCCACGGCGACGCCGACGACGCCGGCGCCGGCGATCAGCGGGCCGATCTGGATGCCGATCGAAGCGAGCATCATCAGCACCGCCATCACGATGATCACTGCTAGCAGAATGTTCTGGATGATCGGCAACAGCGTGTGCAGCCGCGCCTGATGCGGATCGAGGGTGAGGATGTCTTCTTCGCTCACCACCGCTTGCGGTATCGCGACGCCCAGCTTTCGTTCGATCAAGGCTTTGATGATCGACCAGCCGAAATCGGCAGCAAGGGCAATGACCACGACGTTGATCAAGCCGCGCAATATGAGCATGGTGGTCGTATCGCTGCCGCGCATGGATTGCATGTCCAGGCCCAGTACGCGTGCGAGAAGGTAAGCCGCCGCGAGGATGAAAATCATCCGGATACCGCGATCGATGACAGCGATCGTCACCGCCGGGATCGTCGGCCGGCCGGCATCTTCCGAACCGGGCCGCAGGACGAAATTAACCCCGCGCTCTGTCAGCACAATTGCCAAAGGCAGGAAGAATGCGGTGAAGGTAAACCAGAAGAATGTGTAGAGGCCGGCAATGCGTTCGAGGAACAGAACGACGAAGTAAGCCGTCAACAACCATGTCACTGCCGTGTGACCGCTGTGGCGCGCGCCGTCTCGCTGCGTTCTTGGCCGACGCCAAATGGCCAGCAGGAAGAGCAACAGCAGGATGAAATCGGCGCCCACCGACAGGACCATCATTCCGTCCTGGTCTATGCCGAGACCCGGCAAGAGGACAAACGCGGCGGCGAAGAAGGCGAAAACGCCGACGATCCGGGGCAGCCAATAAGCCCAATGGTCAGCAGCTCCGTTGGTGATCGGCAGGGCACGAACCTCGATGGCGTGCTCGACCTCCATGAAAGAAGGGACGAGCGTGGCCATCACGTATAGGCGCACAGCCCACGTAAAGACCGCAGCCATCAGAAATGTCAGCACAATCTCGCGGATGAGCGCTGGCCAGTCGAACAGCATGAACGCACCGGCGCTGCCCAGCGCGAACGAGCCGATCATCATGCTGGAATAAAGCGTGCGGCCGCCGATCTTCTTGGCCCGCCCGATGGGCGTATCTCTGGGTTGCGCGATGATCCAAAGACGAAATGGACGGGTGAGCTTGTATATTGCCCAGGTGAGCGCCAGGCCGGCAGCGATAAAGATCGCAATCAGCACCAATATGCTGACGGGGCCCTTGCTGGACATATCGTCCATTGTCTGGGCCCGGACGCGCGCGAACTGGCCTGGCAGTGTGGGCACGGTTCGCACGATTTTCTCGATGTGATGCTTGATCCGATCGAGCGTCGAGGATGCCATTGTATTCATCTGGCCCGGTGCGGCCACGGCGTCGGCCGGCGGAGCGCCAGCCGCAGCAGGCGCTTCCGTTGATCCAGCGGCCGGATTTCGTTGCTCGGCCACCCAGGCCTTCACCGACGGATCGTCGAGAAGCTCGAACAGCTGTTTGACCTTGTCGGGCGCGACTGCGGCCGGTGACTGCGCCTGTGCCGGGCCAGCCAGCAGGAGGGCGATCCCAAGGACGAACGGCCCGGCAATCAGGGCAAACTTCGTCGTCAGGCCTCCGAGACGCCGTGCCGGGCGCGCCAGCTTGCTGGCTCCCAATCGTCGATTCATGAGCAGCATCGTGCGGTAACCTTCCGGTCAGATCGGCGAGCAAGGACAGCTATGTCCGTCGTTGCCCCCACCTTTAACAAGCCGATGTTGCGGTGCAAGTCTCATCGCACCTAGACCGTTGGGTAGGGCACCAGGCGACCGGCAAGGCTGTCATCACCAGTGCCAGCGTTGCGCTGCATTCCTTGTCCCGACCACCTAGACCGGGTCGTTGTCGGTCGGGGGTTGCTCCGCGGCGGGAGCCTGTGACCATGCCGCATTGCACAATTTTGCGACCTTGCCCACAATGCACGCATGGTCCGCAGCTCACTCGCCGTCCTGGTCATCGACGAAAACCGTATCCGCGCCGCGATCATCGAGGCAGGTTTGCGCGAGGCCGGCCATGAGCGGGTCACCGTCATCCACGACGTGACCGGCATTGCGCGGCGCATCGCCGAGATCGAGCCGGACGTCATCGTCATCGATCTGGAAAACCCGAACCGCGACATGCTGGAAAACATGTTCCAGCTGTCGCGTGCGGTGAAGCGGCCGATCGCCATGTTCGTCGACCGATCGGACCAGGCATCGATCGAAGCGGCGGTCGATGCCGGCGTTTCGGCCTATGTGGTCGACGGCCTCAGGCAAGAGCGCGTCAAGCCGATCCTGGACATGGCGGTCAGCCGCTTCAACGCTTTCTCGCGCATGGCGCGCGAGCTGGAAGAGGTTCGAGGGGAGCTTGAGAGCCGCAAGGTGATCGACCGTGCCAAGGGCATCCTGATGAAGTCGCGCGGCCTGACCGAAGAGGCCGCCTACACGCTGCTGCGCAAGACGGCGATGAACCAGAACCGCAAGATCGGCGACATTGCCCAGAGCCTGGTGACTGCCGCCGGGCTGCTCGGGCCGTCGGAGGACGAATGAGCATGAGCGCCGAGCACCAGATCACCGCCGGCTTCATGCCGCTCTTCGACAGTGCCGTGCTGGTTGCGGCGGGTGAGCTTGGATTTGCCGCACGCGAGGGCATCGATCTCACACTGCACCGCGAGACCTCCTGGGCCAACATCCGCGACCGCATCGCCATCGGCCATTTCCACCTGGCGCACATGCTGGGGCCGATGCCGCTCGCCTGCAATCTCGGGCTGACGCCGCTTGCTTCCGAGACCATCGTGCCGTTTTCGCTCGGGCTTGGCGGCAATTGCATCACCATCTCCAACGCCGTCTGGGAAGGCATGGCGGCACACGGCGCCATACCCGATCTTGAGCCCGCGCGCGCGGGCGCAGCCCTCGGTGCCTTCATTCGCGACCGCGCCGGGGCTGGCGGCGATCCGCTGCGCTTTGCCGTGGTGCACCCGCATTCGGGGCATAATTACGAACTGCGCTACTGGCTTGCCGGGTGCGGCATCGATCCGGAGCGCGAGATCGAGATCGTCATCGTGCCACCGCCCTTCATGGCCGATGCGCTGGTCGCCGGGCGGATCGACGGCTACTGCGTCGGCGAGCCCTGGAACAGCGCCTCGGTCGCCGCCGGCACCGGCCATATCGTCACCGTCAAGGCGCTGCTGTGGCGCAACAGTCCGGAGAAGGTGATCGGCGTGCGCAAGGCCTGGTCGCAGGAGAACCCGGTCGCGCTGGCAGCATTGCTGCGCGCGCTGCATCATTCGGCGCGCTGGTGCCAGGATCGGGACAACCACGCCGAACTGGCTGGTGTGATGGCTCAAGCTGGCTTCCTCGGCCTGCCACCAGCTGTCCAGATGCCGATCCTGACCGGCCATCTTGAACTGGGCGGCGGCGCCGAACTGGATGTCGACGACTTCTTCCTGCCCTTCGACAAGGCGGCGAACTTTCCGTGGAAGAGCCATGCGCTGTGGTTCTATACGCAGATGGTGCGCTGGGGGCATGTCGAGCACACGCCGGAAAACCTTGCTATCGCCCGTGACTGCTACCGTCCCGACCTCTACCGCTCGGCGCTAAAGCCGCTTGGCGTTGCACTTCCCGGCGCCAATGCGAAGGTCGAGGGCGCGCTTAAGGTCGCTACGGCTGTCGGTGCGACCGGGGCAGGCTTGGTGCTTGGGCCAGACGGCTTCTTCGACGGTCAGACCTTCGACCCCGACGAGATCGACGGCTATATAGCGCGCCAGAAAGCCGCTCGCGCGGAAGCCTGATCATTCTCGCGCCATTCTTGTGCATTGCACAAAAAATGTGCGTGCGATTGCTGTAATGAACAATCTTTGACCTGCTTGCGATGTCGTCTCGCGTGCCGGCGTCTGGCGCGTAATGTTGATTTCATTTAGGTTTTTCGTTTCACTCAGAACTGGCACGGTTCCTGCTTTGAATTAGCCAGGCCCTTCGCGGGTCACGGAACAGGCGTCCAATGGCGGGCGCCACAGGCAAAGCTGCCGCTCAGGTCAACGACGCGATCCCGGATGTACGGACGCGCGAGGCCTGGACGGCGGCTTTTTTGTTTTGGCCACTCGACGAAGCCCTCGCGTTCAACCGGAGATTACGATGAAAGAAAAAATAGGGAAATGGATCGGGACGGGAACATCGCTCAAGGATGTGACGCGCCGCGATTTTCTTGTCAGCAGCGCCATGACGGCCGGCCTGTTCGTGGCGGCCCGCAAGCTCTTCCCCTCGGGCGCCTATGCCGCCACGACCGCTCCGGAGGTCACCGGCGCGAAGCTCGGCTTCATCGCGCTGACCGACGCGGCGCCGCTGATGATCGCCAAGGAGAAGGGGCTGTTCGCCAAGTTCGGCATGCCCGACGTCGAGGTGCTCAAGCAGGCCTCCTGGGGCGCGACGCGCGACAATCTGATGCTCGGCGG
The DNA here is from genome assembly GCF_040320205.1 of Mesorhizobium sp. M0761. Classification (NCBI taxonomy): domain Bacteria; kingdom Pseudomonadati; phylum Pseudomonadota; class Alphaproteobacteria; order Hyphomicrobiales; family Phyllobacteriaceae; genus Mesorhizobium; species Mesorhizobium sp. M0761. The sequence goes on along the minus strand of NZ_JAMYPF010000020.1, from coordinate 5,757 downwards.
CGAAGCCAACGGCATCGACGGCGCTCACATCCTGACGCCGCTGCCCTATCTCATGCACATCGGCAAGGTGACGCAGAACAACCAGCCGATGCCGATGGCTATCGTGGCGCGGCTCAACTACGACTGCCAGGGCATTTCGGTTGCGCAGGAATACGCCGGCACCGGTGTCGGCCTCGACGCCTCCAAGCTGAAGGACGCCTTCGCCGCCAAGAAGGCGGCCGGCAAGGAAATCAAGGCCGCCATGACGTTCCCGGGCGGGACCCATGATTTGTGGCTCCGTTACTGGCTGGCCGCCGGCGGCATCGATCCCGACAAGGACGTCTCGACCATTGTCGTGCCGCCGCCGCAGATGGTCGCCAACATGAAAGTCGGCAACATGGACGTGTTCTGCGTTGGCGAACCGTGGAACGAACAGCTCGTCCACCAGGGCGTTGGTTTCACCGCCGCCACCACCGGCGAACTGTGGAAGGGTCATCCCGAAAAGGCGCTCGGCCTCCGCGCCGAATTCATCGACAAATACCCGAACGCCACCAAGGCGATCGTGATGGCCGTCATGGAGGCCCAGCAATGGTGTGAGGCCACGGAGAACAAGGACGAGATGGCCGCCATCATCGGCAAGCGGCAATGGATGAACGTGCCTGTCGCCGACATTATCGGCCGCCTCAAGGGCGACATCAACTACGGCAATGGCCGCGTGGCCACCGGCACTGACCTCTACATGAAATTCTGGAAGGGTGGCGTCTCCTATCCCTACAAGAGCCACGACAGCTGGTTCCTCGCCGAAAACATCCGTTGGGGAAAATTCGCGCCGACCACCGACATCAAGACGCTGGTCGATCAGGTCAATCGCGAGGATATCTGGCGCGAGGCGGCGAAGGATCTCGGCGTTGCCGCAGCCGATATTCCGGCCTCGTCGTCGCGTGGCGTCGAGACCTTCTTCGACGGCAAGATTTTCGACCCGGCCAACCCGTCGGCCTATCTCGACAGCCTGAAGATCAAGGCATCGGCTTGACCGGCGCAAACGGCGCGTTGCGCCGTTTGTCGCCCGCATCGACCCCGGAGTTATTGTCAGACATGTCCATCCAAGCCATTGAGGAAACCACGGTGAAGGCGTTCCCCGCCAAGCCTGCCGCGGTCATCGCTTTCACCGCCAAAGCGCGGCGCCGCTTCGACCCGATCGCGATCGCCGGCAGGCTGGCCACCGCCCTGGTGCCGCCGGTCATCGTTATCGCCTTCATGCTGGTCGTGTGGCAGATCGCCTGCTCGTCGCCGACCGCCAGCCTACCGCCGCCCAGCCAGGTGTGGAACGAGGCCTATGACCTGATCGCGCATCCGTTCTTCAACAACGGCCCGCAGGATATCGGCCTTGCGTGGCGGGTGCTGATCTCTCTGCAGCGCGTCGCCATCGGCTTCGGCCTGGCGGCGATCGTCGGCGTCGCGCTCGGCGCCCTGGTCGGCCAGTCGATCTGGGCCATGCGTGGCCTCGATCCGGTGTTCCAGATACTGCGCACCGTGCCGCCGCTGGCCTGGTTGCCGCTGTCGCTGGCTGCTTTCCGCGATTCCAGCCCGTCGGCGCTGTTCGTTATCTTCATCACCTCGATCTGGCCGATCATCATCAACACCGCCGTCGGCGTGCGAAACATTCCGGAAGACTACCGCAACGTCTCACGCATCTTGCGGCTCAACCAGTTCGAATTCTTCGTCAAGATCATGGTTCCGGCCGCCGCACCCTACATCTTCACCGGCCTCAGAATCGGCATCGGCCTGTCCTGGCTCGCCATCGTCGCCGCCGAAATGCTGACCGGCGGCGTCGGCATCGGCTTCTTCATCTGGGACGCCTGGAACTCGTCGCGGCTGCCCGACATCATCGTCGCGCTCGCCTATATCGGCGTCACCGGTTTCTGCCTCGACCGCCTGGTCGCTGCGGTCGGCGCTTTCGTCACCCGCGGCACAACGGCAAAGTGAGGAGAGGGCGATGACGGCCTATCTGAAGCTCGACCATATCGACAAATCCTTTGCCCGCGGCGGTCAGGTCAGCGAGGTGCTCAAGGACATCAGGCTGACCATCGACAAGGGCGAATTCGTCTCCATCATCGGCCATTCCGGCTGTGGCAAGTCGACCTTGCTCAATCTGATCGCCGGGCTGACCAAGGTTTCCGCCGGCGCCGTGCTGCTTGAAAACAAGGAGGTCGACAGCCCCGGACCCGAGCGCGCCGTGGTGTTCCAGAACCACAGCCTGCTGCCATGGCTCACCGTCTACGAAAACATCAGCCTGGCGGTGTCGAAAGTCTTTGGTCGTTCCAAGAGCAGGACCGAACGGCATGACTGGATCATGCGCAATCTTGATCTCGTGCAGATGGCCCATGCCAAGGACAAGCGGCCGGCCGAAATATCGGGCGGCATGAAGCAGCGCGTCGGCATTGCCCGGGCGCTTGCCATGGAGCCGAAGATCCTGTTGCTCGACGAGCCGTTCGGTGCACTCGACGCGCTGACGCGCGCCCATCTTCAGGACGCGGTCATGGACATCCATTCCAGGCTCGGCTCGACGACGATCATGATCACCCACGATGTCGACGAGGCGGTATTGTTGTCCGATCGCATCGTCATGATGACCAACGGTCCGGCGGCTACCATCGGCGAGGTGCTTGCGGTGCCGCTGGCACGGCCGCGTCGCCGCGTCGAACTCTCTTCCGACCGCACCTTTTTGCGCTGCCGCGAAGCGGTGCTGAAGTTCCTCTATGAACGTCATCGCTTCGTCGAAGCCGCGGAGTAACGCCATGACCGAAAAGCTCGTCATCATCGGCAACGGCATGGCCCCTGGGCGCATGCTGGAGCATCTGCTCGAACAGGCGCCGGGCCGCTACACCGTGACCATCTTCAACGCCGAGCCGCGGGTGAACTACGACCGCATCATGCTGTCGCCGGTTCTCTCCGGCGAAAAGGCCTATGAGGAAATCATCATCCACGGCGACGGCTGGTACATCGCCAACAACATCACCCTCTACAAGGGTCACAAGATCGTCGCCATCGACCGGGCGGCCAAGACCGTCACCTCCGACCACGGCGTCACCGAGCCTTACGACAAGCTCGTCATCGCCACCGGATCAGTGCCTTTCATCATTCCGGTGCCCGGTCACGATCTGCCGGGCGTGCTGACCTATCGCGACCTCGACGATGTTCAGGCCATGATGCTTGCCGCCCAGTCGCGCGCCAAGGCCGTGGTCATCGGCGGCGGCCTGCTCGGGCTGGAGGCGGCAGCAGGTTTGAACGCCCAAGGCATGGACGTCACCGTGCTGCATGTCATGCCGACATTGATGGAGCGTCAGCTCGATCCAGCCGCCGGCTATCTCCTGCAGCGCGCGGTGGAACAGCGCGGCATCAAGGTCATCACCAAGGCCAACACCCAGGCGATCACCGGCAACGGCAAGGTCGGGCAGGTGGAGCTTGCCGACGGCACCATCATCCCGGCAACGCTGGTGGTGATGGCGGTCGGCATCCGGCCGAATGCGGCGCTGGCCAAGGAGGCCGGCATAGCCGTCAATCGTGGTATTGTCGTCGATGCCGGCATGCGCAGCAACGACCCCGACGTCTACGCGCTCGGCGAATGCGCCGAGGTCAACGGCCAGGTCTACGGGCTGGTCGCGCCGCTCTATGAGATGGCGCGCGTTGCCGCGAACCAGTTGGCCGGCAACGAGGCAGCGGCCTTCGTCCACATGGACACGCCGACCAAGCTCAAGGTCACCGGCATCGACCTGTTCTCGCTTGGCGACTTCGCCGAAGGCGAGGACCGCCAGGAGATCGTGCTGCGCGATGCCGCCGCCGGCGTCTACAAGCGCCTTGTGCTCAAGGACGACCGCATCATCGGCACCGTGCTTTATGGCGAGACGGCGGATGGGGCCTGGTTCAACGATCTCAAGAAGAAGCAGACCGACATATCGGAGATGCGCGACACGCTCATCTTCGGCCAGTCCTACCAGGGGGGTGCCCCGCTGGACCCTATGGCGGCCGTTGCAGCCTTGCCGGATGATGCGGAAATCTGCGGCTGCAACGGCGTTTGCAAGGGAAAGATCACCGGCGCGATCACGGCCAAGGGCCTGGCTTCGCTCGACGACGTGCGCGCCCACACCAAGGCATCGGCTTCCTGCGGTTCGTGCACCGGGCTGGTCGAGAAGCTGATGGTGCTGACCATCGGCGACAAATACAACCCGGCCGCCGTGCAACCGATGTGCGGCTGCACAACGCTCGGCCATGACGAGGTGCGCCGGCTGATCATCGCCAAGAGCCTGAAGACCATTCCCGCCGTCATGCAGGAGCTGGAATGGACGACCTCCTGCGGCTGCGCAAAATGTCGGCCGGCGCTCAACTACTACCTCGTCTGCGACTGGCCGAACGATTACGCCGACGACTATCAGTCGCGCTTCATCAACGAACGCGTCCACGCCAACATCCAGAAGGACGGCACCTATTCGGTGGTGCCGCGCATGTGGGGCGGCGTCACCAACGCCGCCGAACTGCGCGCCATCGCCGACGTCGTCGACAAGTTCGAGATACCGATGGTCAAGGTCACCGGCGGCCAGCGCATCGACATGCTGGGCATCCGCAAGGAGGATCTGCCGGCGGTGTGGGCCGATCTCGGCCAGGCCGGCTTCGTCTCAGGCCATGCTTACGCCAAGGGCCTGCGCACGGTGAAGACCTGTGTCGGCTCCGACTGGTGCCGCTTCGGCACGCAGGATTCGACCGGCCTCGGCATTCGCATCGAGAAATTCATGTGGGGCTCGTGGACCCCGGCCAAGGTTAAGATGGCGGTGTCGGGCTGTCCGCGCAACTGCGCCGAGGCGACCTGCAAGGATGTCGGCGTGATCTGTGTCGACAGTGGCTACGAGATCCATTTCGCCGGCGCCGCCGGCCTCGACATCAAGGGCACCGAAGTGCTTGGCCTGGTCAAGACCGAGGACGAGGCGCTGGAGCATATCGTGGCGCTGACGCAGATGTATCGCGAGCAGGGCCGCTATCTCGAGCGCATCTACAAATGGGCCAAGCGCATCGGCATCCCCGAGATCAAGCGCCAGATCATGGACGACGGTGCAAAGCGCAAGGCCTATTACGAGCGCTTCGTCTTCAGCCAGAAATTCGCCCAGGTCGACCCGTGGTCGGAACGCGTCTCCGGCAAGGACAAGCACGAGTTCCGGCCAATGGCTTCTGTCGGGTTTGCGCAGGCGGCGGAGTGATCAAAATGGACTGGATATCGATCGGCTCACTCTCCGACATCCCGCGGCGTGGCGCGCGCTGCGTCGACACACCCGAGGGTAAGATCGCCGTCTTCCGCACGCAGGACGATCAGGTCTACGCCATCGACGATCATTGCCCGCACAGAGGTGGGCCGCTGAGCCAAGGCATCGTCCACGGCACCGCCGTCACCTGTCCCTTGCACAATTGGGTCATCTCGCTGGAGACGGGCAAGGCGCTCGGCGCCGACGAGGGCGTGGTGCGCACCATTCCTGTGCGGATCGAGGGCGAGCACCTGTTCATTGCGCTGAAAGCGCTGGCCAGCCGCGCGGCCTGAAGCATGGAACCTGGCGAAGCGCGCGAGGTGAGGACCACCTGCCCCTATTGCGGGGTAGGTTGCGGCGTGCTGGCGAAGGTCGCCGCGGACGGTGGAGTGACTGTCAGCGGGGACCCCGACCATCCAGCCAATTTTGGTAGGGTGTGCGGGAACTTTGTCTTTTAAACCACTGGAGATGGCGAAGATCTTTAGCG